>WJMF01000086.1 GCA_014728085.1 Candidatus Zhuqueibacterota bacterium | reverse complement strand
ATGAAATATTTTCAGTTCCTCTAATTCCTGTTCGGATTTTTCAGCCTGCTTTTTTTTGAGTTCGAACCAAAAGTGGCCATGAGGACAAAGAGATAAAAAGTATGGCTCCTGATTGATAGCGGGAAACCGGGTTTGGCTAAAAACCTCTTCAGGTTCGAATCTTTCAAATTCCGGGATTTCAAGATTGATGTATTGGCTAAAGCGCGACAGGTTGATTACCACCAGCATAATCTGGTTCCGGTATTGGCGGGTGAAGACCAGTACTTTGGGATTATCGGAATAGTAGAATTTAATATCACCGCGGCTCAGAGCGATGAATCTTTTTCGCATGGCAATGACCCGTTTCATCCACCACAGGAAAGAGGAGATGTTTCGTTCCTGATTTTCGACATTGAGCGATTCAAAATGATATTCCGGATCGATAATTACCGGCAGGTAGAGTTTTTGCGGATTGGCGCGGCTAAAGCCGGCATTTTTATCGGCGCTCCATTGCATTGGCGTTCTGACGCCGTCGCGGTCACCGAGATAATAATTGTCTCCCATACCGATTTCATCGCCATAGTAGATCACCGGTGTTCCAGGCAGGGAAAAGAGCAAAATGTTCATTAATTCGATCTTGCGACGGTTATTATCCAGCAAGGGTGCCAATCTGCGGCGAATGCCGAGATTGATACGAGCGCGTTGATCCTTGGCAAAGACGCGGTACATATAATCGCGTTCTTCATCTGTGACCATTTCCAGAGTCAGTTCGTCGTGATTTCGCAGGAACATTCCCCATTGGCAGGTTGGCGGGATGGGCGGGGTTTGTTCCAGTATGTCGATAATCGGAAAGCGGTCTTCCATTTTAAAGGCCATGAACAGGCGTGGCATGACGGGAAAATGAAACGCCATATGGCATTCGTCACCATCGCCAAAGTAAGCGGCAGCATCTTCCGGCCACTGGTTGGCTTCGGCCAAAAGCAGCTTGTCCTGGTGTTTGGCATCGACATGGCGGCGCAGGGCTTTGATATAATTATGGGTTTCAGGCAGATTTTCGCAGTTTGTGTCTTCCCGTTCAAAGATATAGGGAATGGCATCCAACCGTAAACCGTCTACGCCCATATCGAACCAATAATCAAGTACGCGAAGAATCTCTTTTTGAACTCTGGGATTATCAAAATTGAGATCGGGTTGATGTGAATAAAAGCGGTGCCAGTAATAGGCTTTGGCAACAGGATCCCAGGTCCAGTTTGAGGTTTCAAAATCCTTAAAGATAATTCGGGTTTCTTTATATTTATCCGGTGTATCGCTCCAGACATAATAGTCCCGGTGTACCGATCCTGGTTTTGCGTTACGGGCACGCTGGAACCAGGGATGCTGGTCCGAGGTATGGTTGATAACAAGTTCGGTAATGACTTTGATGTCGCGTTTGTGTGCCTGGCGCAGAAAAGTCTTAAAGTCACGCATGGTGCCATAGTCGGAATTGAGGTGAAAATAGTCGGCAATATCGTATCCGTCATCGCGCAGAGGGGAGGGATAAAAGGGCAAAAGCCAGATCGCAGTAATCCCCAGATCTTCCAGATAATCCAGCTTTTCGACCAGGCCGCGAAAGTCACCGATACCGTCGTCCGATCCGTCAAAAAATGATTTTACATGGAGTTCATATATTATCGCATCTTTATACCAGAGAGAGGGTGTGATGATTTCATTTTTCTGCGTCATATCGAGTCCTTACATATAATAATCGAAATCTTCCTCGCTGGGCAGACGCGGATAAATTCTGAAGATATGGGCCGGAACCGTTTCATGACCGAGTTCGATATAGTTTCTGCTGCCCTGCCAGATATATTTTTCATCGCTTACCAAATCGTGTACCATATACGGATTCGATTCTTCGATTTCCAGATCCCCGATCGGCATCTCGACAAATCCGCTCTGGCGGTAATGGGGATCCATGTTGATTACCACCATCATATTGATATTTTTGGTTGTACCGGTTTTAATAAAAGCCAAAAGCTGATCGTTGCCGGTTGGAATGAAATGGAGGTTATTGGTTTGTTGAAAGGCTTCGTAGTTGTTACGAATATGGTTGACCTGTTTGATGGTTTTTTTAATATTTTTGCTTTGATTGCGATTCCATTTCCTGATTTCGTATTTTTCAGAATTTGCATACTCTTCCCGGCCGGGAAGGCCTTTCTTTTCACAGAGTTCAAATGCCGGACCATATATACCATAATTGGAAGAGAGGGTGGCTGCCAGCAAAAAACGGATGAGAAAGATACTTATATGGTCGAACTGCAGATGCTGCGGCAAAATATCCGGAGTATTGGGCCAAAAATTGGGACGAAAATATTCGCGAACCGGTAATTGCGTCAGTTCAGTCATGTATTCGACAAAATCGTGCGTTGTGTTTCGCCAGGTAAAATAGGTATAAGACTGGGTAAAACCAATTTTAGCAAGACGATACATGACTGCCGGGCGGGTAAAAGCTTCCGCCAGAAAAATGACATCGGGATGCTCGTCTCTGACTTTTTTGATCATCCATTCCCAAAAGAGAAAGGGTTTGGTGTGCGGATTATCGACGCGAAAAATGGTAACCCCCTGCTCGATCCAGTAATCGACAACGCTTTTAAGCTCCTGCCACAGAGCCTGCCAATCGGGAGTTTCAAAATTGATTGGCAAGATATCCTGATATTTTTTCGGTGGATTTTCAGCATACTGCACCGTACCGTCCGGTCGCCAGCGAAACCAGTCCGGATGCTCCGTGACCCACGGGTGGTCCGGGGAACACTGATAAGCGAGGTCGAGGGCAATTTCCAGATTGTATTTTTGCGCCTTTTTAACCAGTTTTTTAAAATCCGCCAGGGTGCCCAGTTTTGGATGTATACTCTTGTGACCACCCTTTGGCGAGCCGATCGCCCAGGGACTTCCCGGATCATCCGCTTTTGCTTTGATCGAGTTATTTTTTCCCTTACGGTTGCTAATGCCGATCGGATGGATGGGGGGTAAATAAAGCACATTAAAACCCATATCGGCGATTTCCGGAAGCAGTTTTTCGACATCGGTAAAGGTACCGTGTTTGCCCTGCGGATTCGCTGAACGCGGGAAGAGCTCATACCAGGCACTGAAGAGAGCTCTGGATCGTTCCACTTTAACTTTGAGCGTATACGCATAACGGCTTGCCAATTCCTGGTCCGGGTATTGTTCCATGAGGTTTACCAACAAAGGATCCATGGCCAGCTGAAAGGCTCTTTGCTGATTTTCTTTGTTTTCAATGGAACGTGCAAATTCGAGGAGTGTTTGCGCCGCTTCTCCGGCGGCCCGGTTTGAAGCCTGAGTGATGTGCCGGGCGCCGATGAGCAAATCGACACCGATATCCTGACCGGCATTGAATTTTTTTTCAATGTCGCGCTGCCACGCTTTAAAATGATCGATCCAGGCTTTGATCGTATATTCATATATACCGGTTTCCGAAACCGCAAATCCGGCCTGCCAGCGGTCGTTCCCGAGTTCCGTCATCCCGACGGTTTGCCAAACCGATTTGGCTTGTTTCTTGTAAAGCAGGGATGCAACGATGCTATCATGCCCATCGGCGAAAATTCCGGCCTCAACGGTAACCGTTTCTCCAACGGCGCGTTTGATGGGATATTTACCGCAATCGAGCATGGGTTGCATATTTTCAATGACGACTCGCTGTCGTCCTTCCATAATCATAAAACGGTTCCGTTATTTGGTTTGCTTATTAACTGTATCCAATAATGTATCAATACGAAAGTCGGATTCTTCTCCGGCTTTTTTCAACTGCCGAATAACCTGTTGATGTATCTTCCGGTCTGAGGCATCTTTTTGTTGACTGTCATGCAGCCAGGCGCTGAAGAGAAGACCATCGAGCAGAGTTTCAAAGGATTCCTTGTGGAACCATAAAATATCCTGGTAACGGTTGACATCGATAAAACGCCTGACATCGCTGTCTTTTAAAAGGGTTTCCAGGATCAGATAATTTTGTTCGATTTTACTGGAATGCAATTCGAACCAGTTCTGAAAACGGGTGAGGATTTTAATCCATAACACGAGGCGATCCGGATTTTCTTCCACACCCGTTTTTATCAGAGCGGTTCGAATCGCTTTGCCAAAATGGAACTCATCAAGCCAGATGGCGCTCAACGCTTCCGAATCGCTTTCCGATTTAAGCTTGCCCGTAAAACGGACAAAAAGCAAGCAGTAAAGCGCATAGCGATAGGGCCGTTCTTTGATAATCCCTTTCAGGTCCGGTTCTTCTTTGAGCAAACGGGACTGATCGAGAACGATGTTCAGCTCTTTGCCAACCTGTTCAACAACGGCCGGGTCCCTATTGAGAGGCGCTGCAAATTCGGCCAACTGCTCGATAAATGAGAAGAGATGATCAGTAATTTCTTTAAGGGTCGATTTTCTTTTTTCTTCCTGATTGCGGATCCGATCCAGCTTTTCCATGGTTTGGTGGTTGACCAGTTTCTTAAGCGCGGCATGTAAGGGTTGAAGCATCAGCTCGCGCAGCGCTTCATTAATCGACGGAACCCCTCTGCCATTGAGAGCAGTAGTGAGATCGCGGTAGCGGTTCGTTGCGTCGTCCTTTACCTGGCGAAAGCCGAGGAAAACATGATATTTAAAGGCACCGAGCCCAACTTTGAGGCCCTGATCGCAAAGCTGGTTGTTTTGGCGGATATATTCCAGGCCACTGATGCTGTCCCGAAAGATTGTAAAGGTATCGTCTCCCTCTTTTAGTAAAAGAGCCTTTGCGAGCGACTTTTGTCTCTGCTGTTTTTCTTCCTTACCGGTCTTTTCGATGTAGGGAACTGATTCTTTGATCACCCCCGTTGCCTCTGAAAAACGGTTGTTATAGAGAACCAGGGCGTGTTCATCGCCGTATCGGTTCGAATAGGCAAAAACATCTTCGTTGACAGTGCCGTCGCTGGTATAAAAATCGTAAAAAATAAAATTTTCCACATGGGCAAAGAGGTATCGCTTTTTCAGCAGGGGAAAGATTTCCCGCTGATGGCGTTCCACCAACTGCTGATCCGGGGTTTCATCCCAGTAGGCGCGGCGAAATTCCATACCATATTTTTCCGTAAATCCTTCGATTTGTCCGTGTCCGAACATCGACAGGCCGGGCATGGTGGCCAGCAAGACACAAACGCCGAAATACTTGTCATCTTTGCCGAATTGAGCTACCGCCGTATCTTCATCCGGATTGTTCATAAAATTGACATAGCGTTTCAGGATGTCCGGATCAAAGCGGATGGTGTTTTTGATAACATTGCGGTAATTGGCATTTTCTTCTTTTTTCAGCATGTTCATAAAAGCGCTGTTGTAGACGCGATGCATCCCCAGGGTGCGAACAAAATAACCTTCCAGCATCCAAAATGCCTCTGCTAAAAGCAGTGTATCAGGCGCCTCCGCAGCGATGCGGTCGACTACTTCGCGCCAGAATTCCCTGGGAATGGCCTCATCAAATGCCTGCTTGCTCATTCCGTGTTCAGCCCGCGAGGCAATATCACCGCCGGTACCCGATTCAGGGAACCAGAGACGCTGAATATGTCGTTTGGCCAGTGTCATGGCGGCGTCGAACCGGATGATGGGAAATTTTTTCGCCACATGGAGAATGGTCTGAATCACCGCTTCCCGTGTTTCTGCGTTTAAAAAGTTCAGCTGTGCCGTATCGTTCCACGGCATGCTGGTGCCGTCGTTGCCGTGATAAATATATTTTTCACTGCCGGTATGATGATCGACCCGTTTAAACACCACGGCGGCATCGCTGCGTGAATAATAATGATCCTCCAGATAAATACCCACCCGGTTGTCACTGGACAGATTGGGGCCGTTGAATGAATAGGAGGGAAAAGGGCTGTGATCGAGTGAAACAAACCAGTCGGGATGTTCCAAAACCCATTTGCCATCGATACCGACGTGATTGGGGACCATATCACCGGCCATGCGAATGCCGCGTTTAGCGGCGCGTTGTTTCAGATTTTCATAGGCAGACTCTCCGCCAAGGTCGTTTGCAATGACATAATCGTAGAGAGAGTATGCCGATGCTACCGCATCGGGGTTGCCGCACATTTGTTTGATTCGCTGTGATGCTTTACTGCGTTCCCACAAACCGATGAGCCATAGGGAGGTGAATCCCCATTCAGCCAGCCGGTCCAACTCTGCGTCCGGGATTTGATCGAGATGTTCGATCCGGCGGTTGTATTTTTTGGAAAGCTGATCGAGCCAGACATAGGTGTTTTTGGCAATCATCACGGTTCTCGGCATCCAATCGGCATCGAGACTGAAGCGTTCCTCATCCGGGGTCAGATGATCAAATTCATAAACCCGGGTCGGAGCCGGACCGGCAAATGCCGGTTTGGTCTCCTCGCGAATAAAATCAAGACTGTTCAAAAGCTTATAGAGGTGTTTGCCCAGTGTTGATCCCCAATTTTTGCGGATAAATTCGAGCTGCTCCGCCAAAGAATGGGGATGAGCCCTGAACGGAGCGGTTAGTACATCAAGCAGCGACTCTCCGCTGACACCGCTGCTAATCGGTGCCGGAAGTTTTGAAAAGAGCGCTTCCAGCTCGCGGATTATCTGTCCATATCCGGTATTCTTGGCCAGCAGGGTATCGTCGAAAAGTTCCGAATAGGCCGAAAAGGCCGGATTTTGATTGGAGAGCCAAAGCATCACCATCTCCTCGAGGGCAACCTGTTGATGGGGGATTTTTTCGCTCTCCCGCGACAGCCAGGTTTCGACATCTGTTTCTTTTCTATATACAGCAACCGGGGGAAACAGATCGGTGAATTTGAACAGGGTTTTTTTTACTGCTTCACAGCCGACGACGGCAGCAAGCGTTTTATGCACCCGGGCGAAGAGATCGGGATGTTTTGCTTTGTACAGGTCGAGCATCACATGCATAATTTCATCGATCAATCCCATGGCAAAAATATCGCTCGCCTTGATCGCCTGTTCAGGATAGGTAATGAGGTCGCGTTTGTTATTCATTTTCTGAGTAAACAAGTGACCGGCTGAAAAGTCAGCGAAAACCACATTGCCGCTTTTGGCAAAAATAGTTTGATCAAATTCATAGTGGTCTCTTGCTTTTCTGGAAACGTGAAATTCATAGGTGAAAGGATAATTTAAAGTCATAAATAATTGTTCGTCTTTGTTTTATAATTGTGAACTAATGGGCTAATTTATACTAATACAATAAGTTACGAAATAATAACGACAATTCAAAATCTCTACTAACTATAGGTTAATATAGTGGTTTCTGTTGTTAATTGAAAAGCGTGATATACGCCACTTGTAGTTGATTTACAAGTTTAAATTGGCTATTTTGATATAGGCATTGTTTGGTGTGTTTGTTCAAGTTGTGGCGCAAAATCTGCATTTGTCGGGAAAAAGGATACAACACGTTTAGAGGAGAGAGTTGCAAGTTGAATTTAAAGCGGCTCGAGATCGAGGTGTTTTTTCGAAAATGTTACGCTATAAAACTCTCTCAAAAACAGGGTTTTCAAATTAAAGGAACAGTGAAAGATCATGCCTGTCGGGCCGGAGAATACGTCGATATCTGTATTATGGCTCAGCTCGAGCCGGAAAGCAAGATAAATCAACCCGGACGGATTTACAAAAGGAGTTTTGAATGAACCTATCGATCGATCGCCGTACGTTTATGAAAACTGTACCCATATCTGCAACCGCAGCTGTACTTTCCAGCGGGCCTCTGTTTGCACTAAGCGATGTCAAACGCCGTAAAAAGTCTCACATCAAGTACAGCCTCAACGCCTATTCGTTCAATAACCCCCTGCGCGCCGGTGCGATGACGCTTTTTGATGTCGTCGATTTCTGCGCATCGCTCGATTTTGACGGACTCGATGCCACCGGGTATTACTTTCCGGGATATCCGGATGTGCCGAAGGATGCCTACATTTATGCGTTGAAAAGAAGGGCCTTTGCCAGTGGTATCACCATCCATGGCACCGGCGTACGGAATGATTTTACCATTACCGACAAAAAACAACGCCGGGAAGATATTGAGCTGGTCAAAAACTGGATCAACGTAGCATCAAAGCTGGGTGCAACGGTGATCCGCGTTTTCCCCGGTTCTGATGTGCCGGTGGGTTATACGTTTGATGAGGTGCTGGAGTGGATGATACCGGATATGATGAGCTGCGTCGATTATGGCAAGAATCACGGTGTCATCACCGCTATGCAGAATCACAATCACTTTATCAAAACCGCCGACGAGGCGATCAAAATCGTAGAGGCGGTGAATTCCGACTGGTTTGGTGTGGTTTTGGATATTGGCAGTCTACGCCGGGGTGATCCTTATGAAGAGATCTCCCGCCTGGCACCGTATGCAGTGTCCTGGCAGCTTAAAGAAATGGTGTGGTATGGCGACAAGCAGGTTCCTGTCGACGTGCAAAAGATTAAAGCGATTATTGATAGCAGCGGTTATCGCGGCTTTTTACCCATCGAGACATTGGGAAGCGGGGATCCCAAAGCCAAAATAAAAAATCTCATATCAAAAGTGCGTGAATATATTTAGGCAATCCGCACTGTTGAGGCGCCGGCTGCATACGCGGAGCGGATATTACAGTGGGGGGAAATTCATGCCGGTTTTGCGGGACCTGGTCTTTCGAAATCCGGAAGAACGACTATATGTATCCGGTGATAACGCCCAAGCTGAATTTTAATCCCTGGCGTGAACTGAAACTCTAAAATGAGATAAAGTAGACTGACTACTTTTATTCTCATTTCTTTGTCCTACCTGTTCGTTGCCCAAATTCCTGAAAATATTCTTTTCCTTTTTGTTTAGAAAGATGATGTAAGACCCCGAGATAATAATTTCATTCTTAGTAATCTTTCATTACTATCTTTTAAAGCTCGGGGAAATTTTGTCCCGCCAATATTTATCATCCGCGCTTTTTCGACAGACCCGATAATCGCAGTACTTGGTTATTTTATCGAACTATAGAAAACTGCTGTGAGTGAGCATTAATAAGCGCAGGAACATTGTATTCTCTATCTGATTTTTCCAAAACCATTTCAAGCTAAAACGACAATACGAATTTATCCTTCCCAATCCGCCCTCCTGTTGGCAAGAAAAATGCATCTTCGCGGTGAAAAGATTGGACGATGGTCAAAGCGTTTATTTCCGCAGTTGATGTTAAACTGGTATGGCAGGCGCACAAGCTTTCGAAATTCACTTTTGCCAAATTTAAACCGATCGTTTTTCAGGCGCGATCAAGCTTTTATCATTCAAGTGAGGAGCCGGCTTAATTTGCGGGTGCTTTGGATAAAAAATTCAATTGTTATTTCCTACTTAATGAACAGGTAATTCTGGATTAATATGTGAGAGCTAAGTTTTGTTGCGATTTATAAAGCAAAGGTACCATACCATCGGAATTGAATAAGCATTAGCTGCCAACAAGTCTTCTGTAATTTAGACGGATAGAGTGGCAAAAAAGTGGTTTTGCGCCTGAAAAAAAAGGCTACCGGTCGACTCGCCAAAGTCTTCTGACCGATAGCCTCGGATACCGCAGAGGCTGCAGTGTATACAAACGGCCTCTTTTGGTTTTTAAAAGTAAAAAGAAAAATTGAAAAAATCAATAAATGCCCCATAATTCAGTGAAAAATATTGATCTATAAAAATGGAAGGAGGATGAAAGAAATCGATTCAATTTATTAATTATCAACCATTTATTTTAAGGAGATTAAAATGAAAAGCAAAATTCTTTTGTGTGTGTTGTCCATTCTCTATGCTGTAGCCCCGGTCAGTGCACAGGTTCCTCAGGGTTCACCAAAGAACATCATCTTAATGATCAGTGACGGTTGGGGTGACAATCAGATCAAAGCTACCGATTATTATGAATTCGGTGAAACCGGATTTGTTCAGGTTTACCAAAAATTTCCGGTTCAGCAATTCATGAGCACCTACATGTCAATGAATGACAATGAAATGCAGCAGGCCGAAGGTATGGAGGGTGGTTATGCTCCCGATCGTGCCTGGACCTGGTTTGATTATATCAAACTCAAACCGACGGATTCAGCAGCGTCAGCAACGGCAATGGCTACAGGCAAAAAAACCTACAAATATGCCATAAGCGTTGATATTGAAGGAGATCCTCTTGAAACAGTGGTGCAGCGGGCTGAAAAACTCGGCAAGGCGACCGGTGTCGTTAGCTCTGTTCAATGGACCCACGCTACTCCGGCTTGCTTTGCTTCGCATAACAACTATCGAAATAACTATGCTGAAATCGGTCAAGAGATGGTTTATAACAGCGGTCTGGATGTCATCATGGGTGCCGGCCATCCATGGTTTGATGATAATGGCCAAGCGATTGCCACACCGAATAATTACAAATATGTCGGTGGTGAAACCACATGGAATGATCTGGTTGCAGGAGACGCCGGCAATGATGCCGATGGTGACGGTCGTTTTGATTCCTGGGCACTGGTACAAACCAAACAGGATTTTGAAAAGTTAACTATGGGTAAAACCCCCAAACGTGTTTTGGGAACCGCCCAGGTTGCTTCTACATTGCAATACAGCCGTTCCGGACAAACTGCTGGTCAGGGCCCGGTGGCGCCGAATACGACCGATACTCCTTTTACTGATACGATGAACCAAAACGTACCTTCCCTGGCAACCATGACCGCCGGTGCCTTGAATGTTTTGGATAACAATCCCAGTGGTTTATTTCTGATGGTCGAAGGCGGCGCAGTCGACTGGGCCGGCCATGGCAACACTACCGCCCGTCTGATTGAGGAACAAATTGATTTTAATCTTGCCGTCGAAGCTGCTGTAGAATGGGTGAATAACAACAGCAACTGGGATGAGACCCTGATTATTGTGACCGGTGATCATGAAACCGGATTTTTTACCGGACCCAATTCCGGACCTGATGATGTTGCTGAAGGTCAATCAGATGCTCTCTGGACCGAGCCGGTGAACAAAGGCGTCGGTATGCTTCCTGAAACTGAATGGCACAGTGGAGATCATACCAATCAACTTATCCCTCTTTTTGCCAGGGGCGCCGGAAGTGATATACTGGATACTCATGCAGATGAATTCGATGTCAAACGCGGCACCTATTTGACCAACAGCGAAATCGGTCAGACCATGATGACCTTGTGGCCGGATCCAGCCACTTATATGGTGCCTCCTAAAAATATCGTTCTTATGATCAGTGATGGGTGGGGTCTAAACCAGGTAATTGCTACGGATTATTATCAATATGGTGCCAAGGGAACTCAATCCTATGAAAACTGGCCGGTACAGTATTATATGAGTACGTTTATGGCTCTGAATAAAACCATGAACAGTACACCTGATTTCGAAAATCCTCAGGGTGCATATGAACCGGATCGCGCCTGGACCTGGTTTGATTATGTCAAACAAAAACCGACTGACTCTGCCGCATCGGGATCGGCGTTCTCTACCGGCGTCAAAACCTATAAATACTCTATGGGATTGGATGCCCGGGGTAATAAACTCGAAAATATCGTTCAACTGGCTGAGAAAAAGGGCAAGGCAACCGGTGTCGTCTCCTCTGTGCAATGGACGCATGCCACACCTGCCGCCATGGCGGTTCATAATATTGACAGAAATGATTATACCGGCATCGGTAAGGAAATGGTGTACTATAGCGGTCTGGATGTGATTATGGGTGCTGGCCACCCCTGGTTCGATAATGATAATCAATCCGTGAATACTCCGAATAATTATAAATATGTCGGCGGCACGGAGACCTGGAATGAACTGGTAGGCGGTATAGCCGGGAATGATGCTGATGCCGATGGTGTCACCGATAGATGGCATTTTATTGATAAAAAAAGAGATTTTGAAAAATTGGTTTTCGGTTCAACCCCCAAACGGGTATTGGGAACCGCACAGGTTGCTGCTACATTGCAGTACAATCGTTCAGGTCAAACCGCTGGTATGGGACCTGATGCTCCCAATACGACCGACGCACCATATACGGATGCGCTGAACGATAGCGTTCCCTCTCTGCAAATCATGACTGCCGCTGCGCTGAATGTCCTCGATAATGATCGCGATGGTTTCTTTTTAATGGTTGAAGGGGGAGCCGTAGACTGGGCAGGTCATGGTAACACCACCGCCCGTTTGATCGAAGAACAAATCGACTTTAATCATTCTGTTGACGCGGTCATTCGCTGGGTGAATGCCAACAGCAGTTGGGATGAAACGTTGGTGATCGTAACCGGTGACCATGAAACGGGTTATTTTACCGGTCCTGGTTCCGGTACTGACGGTGCCGCAGAGGGCTCTGAGACTCCTGTCTTGAATGAACCAGTAAACAACGGAAAAGGACAATTGCCCGGTTCCGAATGGCACAGCGGCGATCATACCAACCAGCTTATTCCCCTCTACGCCAAAGGAGCGGGTTCTCGGTTGTTTGAACAATTTGCCGACCAGTATGACGAGATACGAGGCTATTTTACCGACAATGCCGAGGTCGGTCAACTCATGCTTCAACTGATGAAGATGAATCCCAAAGGCGATTATATCGTACCAGGTGGTATGTTTCAGCTACTAGCGGTCAGAGATGTGCCTAATGATCAAGGTCGCCAGGTGCGGTTAACCTGGAACCGCCATCCGCTCGACGATGAGGGCAAAATCAGCAGCTATTCCATCTATCGAAAGATTGATCCCTCCCTGAAAATGGCAAAGACGAGCTCGATACCTGCAGGACAATGGGATTATATCATCGATATTCCTGCCATTCAGCAGAATATTTATCATGCAGTTGTGCCAACGCTCAAGGATTCCAGCAGAAAAGGTGGTATGTATAGCACCACTTATTTTGTCAAGGCACAGACCACGGATCCTTCTGTTTACTATTCTTCTGCGCCTATGAGTGGTTGTTCGGTCGACAATTTGAGTCCGCAACCGCTATCCGGTCTGTTTGTTAATTCTATTGATGGGGGAAACTATATTGGCTGGAACAGATCCAGTGCAGGTGATCTTGCCAACTATAGAATTTTCCGCGCCAGCCAGTCTTCTTTTGTCCCGAATGCCGATAATTTGTTGGTAACTTGTATCGATAACAATTACATCGATAAAGATGTTACGGTCGGAACGGAATACTATTATGCCGTTGTCGCTTCCGATTTTTCGGGCAATGAAAGTTCACCTTCCAGGATTGGAGTTCTGACCGGAGTTGAAGATGATCGACAGGTTCCGTCAGAGTTCAATCTGGCACAGAATTTTCCCAATCCTTTCAACCCGACGACAAAAATCGATTATTCTATACCAAGGGCCTCTCGAGTAAATTTAACCATTTTCAATACTCTTGGCCAAAAAATGACGACACTGGTGAATGAAATGCAAGCAGCCGGAAATTATTCTCTGCAGTGGAATGCGGTTGATGTTCCCAGTGGAACCTATCTTTACAAACTCGAGGCCGATAATACAACTTTGGTCAAAAAGATGCAACTTTTGAAATAAATATAGGATAAACTGAATTCATTACGGGTGTGGCCCTTTACCGGGTTACACCCTTTTTTTGAGCCCGGCCGGATTACGCGTTCAGCAGACAAGGATATGGCTCATCACAACCGTTCACTTTTTACTTGTCTTATCACTCTTTTGCCATCACTGTTTTGTAGTGACTGCTTTCCGATTCGATCATCTGGCACATAAGACCATTTTGAACAAACTCAAATTGCTTTTGGTTTACCCGATGTTAAAATGATTAACTCTGCTGTAATGCCTGTTTTGGTGACGGGTACTGAAATATAAAGTCATTTGCTAAAATAGAGTTGCGAATAATAATGAGACGTTGAATTTTTTTAAGGTTATCAAAATCATTTATCCCAAATATGCGATATGATTGTGATGCGAAATGATGACAATTGTCTTCTGGCTTTTTCATCAATTGGTTCTCGATGTTGTACCGGATTTACCGTTGTCTGAACTGATCGATGCCGGCCGCGTTGACTGTGGCGGTCATCTTATCGAATCGCATGCCAACATGTCGATCGCAGGAGGGGGGATCAGTTATCTGATACAGTGACCTCTGCAGATGAACGCATCGATATCCTGCTGTTGATGTCGCCGCAGCCCGCTCAGGCAACAAACAGTCTGACCTCGCCGAATTCCAGATTGAGGCGATGGTTGCTGGAATAGTTATTTCCATCCAGGGGGCGCATGGCTTTTGGCAGCGTTAACGTCCGTTCACCGGATGGCGAGGAGGCGACGATCATGGCAGCATCCTGAACGGCCCGCACGTTATCGGCCTTGCTGCTCCAAAGGGAAACGCCCGTCTGCTGTGCCAGTCGGCGCAGTATCTCCACCGGCAGGGGAGCAGTGGCGACATATACAGAGGTCCAGCCATCCATCTCCTTGCGGGCAAAAGCCGGGGTGTCATTATCCATCCAGCGACCCAAAATCTCGGCATCATCATCGGTGACACTAAACCGCGGCCATGCCTGACGCCAAAGTCCAAAAGGATGCCCAGACTCTCCGTTGTCGTTTTTGATTTTGCTGTTGATCATCATCGGACCGCTGGTCTGTTCTCTGAACGAAAAGCCGGTCAGGGATTGCATTTGCGCCTTGTTTATTTTTTCAGGGCTTACCAGTCCCGGAGCGTAAAACCACACAACTGTGGTTCCGCTATTGCGCAAGATCGACCTTGTATATTCCACCTCCTTTTTTTCCATGTAAAAACAATTGAACATGAATATCAATTTGTATTTCTTCGGGTCCGGCTTGATCAAGTCAAAACGATAGATAAAATCCATCGGCGATCCGATGCGATGCAAAGCCCTCGCCTGCGAATTGATGAACCAGTGATTAAAAAAATCACAATACCCGATGCCATATCTCTTCCAGGGCTCGCCGGCAAGCCAGTGTTCGGTGGCACAAAAGGATTTTGCATCATAGACGGCAAGCATGTCGGAAACCGGACTGGTATTCAGAGTGGTTCTGATTTTGCCCTTATCCGCAAATGCTCCCATAACCTCAATGAGAGGTTTACCGCGGAACCATCCCTGTTTGGAACCAAAGCGGGGTCCAAAATCGTACAACCAGCCGCCGAATCCGCCGGCAAAGACCTGCCCCAGATCGCGCCTGAGAATATTCCGGCTGCCCTTTACGGTATCACTGCCGGGACCGCCGACGCCGTGATATTTATTTGCCTGGTATGTGCTGGGATCGATTTCCGAGATAAACAGCTTGTTGTGGCGCCGGACCGATTCCGGCGGTATGCGAAAACCGCCGTCACCGCCGACGCCGCGGGCGCGGCCGAGCCAGTTGCCGGCATCGTCGACCATGCCGCTCTTTTGGTTTTCATCTCCCTTATAATTGTTTCCCTGATAAGTATAAGGCGACATGAGCACGTCGATATCCGGGCTTTTAATGATTCTTTCCGCCGCCAGATAACCGCCTTCCTGAATGCGGACCTGTTCGAGAATATAGCCGTAATAGACGCCGCTGAGCACCTCGCCTGCGGTTTCCTCCCTTATCACTTTTGCCAGATAGAGAATAGCATCGGCAACAGCATTGTGAAAGGATTCATAAAAATCGATGACCTTTCGTTCCTGTTGCGGGTCTCTGAGAAGCCCATAAGTGGTTTGCGTTCTTTCTTCCACTGAAGGAATATAACCACAAACGCGCTTCATGGGATCGCTGTAATCGGGTAAAAAAGCGGCACCATAATAGTTCCACTCACCGGTTCTGCCAAGCGTGAAATGATAACCGATGATGCGACTTTTCAACGGCGAGTTTTGAATATGACGGAT
The DNA here is from genome assembly GCA_014728085.1 of Candidatus Zhuqueibacterota bacterium. Lineage (GTDB taxonomy): Bacteria > Zhuqueibacterota > Zhuqueibacteria > Residuimicrobiales > Oceaniaggregativiventaceae > Oceaniaggregativivens_A. The sequence goes on along the minus strand of WJMF01000086.1, from coordinate 27,634 downwards.
ATAGTTGCGCAGCATTTCTCCGGTATCCCGCCGCCATGATTCCGAGGCGAGGGAGGCTTCCCAGACTTCACGACCCGAGCCCATATAGTGGCCACCCTCTGACAGCTTTAAATCTTTGATGATATTGTGCCGTCTGTCCACAGGGGGAAACCCGTATTCAATCATCTCGTCCGGGTGGCTCTCCTTCCACCAGTTTGGCGTGTTCAGCTGCAGGCGCGGGAAGAAATAGGCGTTGGGATTGAGATTGAGCACCCGTCCCATAAACCCATCCTGTATGCTCCAGTCGTACTGATCCGGACCTTTCCAGCCGCTTCTCATACCCAGAATGGTGTTATAAAAATGGATTCCGGCTTTAGTGTAATTGTCCAGCGTCGGCAACAGGGTCGTGCTGAGAGCGAGCAGGGGATAGACCTTTGTTCCATTGACATAGAGCCGCGGACCGCCATCTTTAACGATAATTTGTGCTTTTGCCGCCGGCTCTTGTTTTAATTTTTCAATGGCGTCGAACGCTTGCCGGTCTGAAATCCGTTCCTTCTGCTGGCCGCTACTCAGGGTTGCCCAGGGCGCAATCGCGACCATGCTGCCGGCCGTCGCGATCCGTTTTAAAGCATCTCTTCGCTGCATAAGCTGTCCTTTACAGTAAGGTTATTATTCCATTTTTTCGTTTTGTCTGCAATCTTGTTGTGCTCGAAAGAACCTTTTACTTGTTTTTGGCGAATTGAAATCCTGATTTTACCCTACGAATTATTCGGGAAAAACACAATTATTACTTTGATATTTACTCCTTTTTTACGGGCCATTCTCTTTTTTCAATAAATCCGACGTTAATCTGTAGCAGGGGGATTTAATGCAAAGAGATCTTTGTAGGTGGTTAGACCACCTGCAGCAGCCACATGGTCAGGCGGAGTGAATTGTTCAAGGCCCTGACAACTCTGCATTGTCCTGGCCGGGAATTTATTATTCAATAGAAAATTTTTGCCAAAGCAAAAAAAACTGGTATTTTTTGTTGCGGAATGCCTATATTGACTCTGAATTCAGTCATGTAAACCAGAGTTTGATATGAAATCCTCATTTGCCAAATCCTTTTTGTTAAATATCATTCTACCGACGGTTTTGACCATCATGCTTTTTGTGGTGGCCATATTTTTTATTATCATCCCTGCTTCGGAAAAGCATCTGCTCGATCGCAAACGGGAGATGATTCGTGAATTGACCAATACCGCCTGGACACTGCTGGAAAGTTACCATGTCAGGGTAAAAGCCGGTGAGCTTGGATTGAACGAGGCAAAGGAAAAAGCGGCTGCCTCTGTCCGTTCGCTTCGATACGGCGATGAAAACAAGGATTACTTTTGGATCACCGACATGCAACCGCGTATGATCGTTCATCCCTATCGCAGCGATCTGGAAGGTCAGGACCTGTCCGATTTTGTCGATTCGCAGGGGAAAAAGCTTTTCGTTGAATTCGTCAAAATCGTGCATAAACAGGGATCCGGCTATGTTGATTACATGTGGCAATGGAAAGATGATTCCAGCCGTGTTGTACCAAAACTCTCTCATGTTCGCGGCTTTGATCCCTGGAACTGGATTGTCGGTACCGGGATTTATATCGAGGATGTTCGGGCGGAAATTTCGCGCATTACCAAGCGGCTGATCAATACTTCCCTGGCCATCAGCATTATTTTGGCTTTGATTCTCTTTTATATCGCCCGGCAGACCTACAAAATTGAAAAGGAAAAAGCACAGGCGGAAAATGAGCTGGCTGAATCGCGGGAGAAATACAAAACACTGGTCGAAGCATCCACGGAAGGCGCGTTGATGATTCTCGACTCGAGGATTATTTTTGCCAATCAGATCATACAGGAGATGCTCGGATTCAGCGAAGAAGAATTTACCCGTATGGATATCAATCAGCTCTTTAAAGAGGATACATTCGAGGGCATGACGTATTCCCGGTTTACTGATTTTCTCGATCGGGAAGAGATGCCGGCGCAGTTTGAAACCGATTTGCGACAAAAGGCGGGACAGTCTGTAGAGGTTTTGGTGTCTGTCTCTCAGATACATATTTTTAACCGGACCGGCTTTATCGTTATCACCAGGGATATGAGAAGCATAAAGCAGATACGGGATGAGCTGGGTGAAAGCAGACAGAAATTTCAGATGCTGACCGATAATATCAACATCGGTGTTTTTCGGATTCTGCTGGAAAAAACACCCCAATTTGTGCAATTGAATGACGCTGCGAAAAAAATATTGGGGATAACGGGAGAAAGTCACGAGCATTTGAATATTACCGATTTTTTTCGCGAAAAGGAAGAAGCTGAACTCTTTAGTCACTCTTTGATGAATGAGGGCTCGGTCAACAAACGCATCATTCAGCTGAAACGCCGCGACGGCGTTAATTCCATTGTATCGGTTTCAGCTGTGGTTTCCGGCGGTAAGGAAAAGCACAAACGAACCGTCGACGGCATTATAGAAGATGTCTCCGAACGTAAACGGTCCGAACAGGCAAGGGAAGAGATTATCTCCGAGCTGCAGACATCGCTGGTCTATCTCAATCAGCCGGTAAAACATTTTGCACAAGAATGTCTTCGTCTTTCCTTTAACACGACCATAAAGGATGCTGTGCATCAGCTCGAACGTCAAAACCAGAATGCCGCTCTTGTGGTTGCAGCCTCGGATGAAAGCATCGGCATTGTGACGGCCGATGACTTGTGGAAACGCGTTGTTTTGGACGGCCGGGATTTGGCGCATCCCATTTATGAAATTATGACCGCTCCGCTTGTTACCCTGTCGGAAAATGCGCTTGTCTTCGAAGCCTTGCTGTTAATGCAGGAACGCCTTATCCGGCACCTGCCGCTGGTCGACGGCGATGGTAAAATCAATAATCTTATCAGCGATAAGAAGATTATACAGCTGTTTCAATATTCAGCCGGATTGCTGGTACAGGAGATCAACCGGGCTGCATCCGTTGAGGAGCTTATCGACCGTTCCAGAACGCTGCCACAGCTGGTGAAATATCTCGTTGAAAGCGGTTCCCACGCTGCAAACGTAACCCGTATTATCAGCTCGGTGGCGGACTCGGTTGCCGATAAATTTCTGCATTTTGCACTTGCAGAAATGGACAAACCCCCTGTGCCGTTCGCGTTCATGGTTTTGGGCAGCCAGGGACGTGAAGAACAAACACTGAAAACAGATCAGGATAACGTGCTGGTCTACCAGGATACAGAGCAGGATGTTCAAGACTACTTTCTTGAATTGGCTCGAAAAGGTAATGGCTGGCTCGATCAGGCCGGTTATACCTTCTGCAATGGGGAGGTCATGGCCAAAAATCCGAAATGGTGTGTCTCTTTGAGCCAGTGGAAAGAACATTTTGCCCATTGGATCAGAGAAGCAGAACCTCAGGACCTGGTGGAAATCAGCATCTTTTTCGATTTTCGCTTTCTCTATGGCGATGCTTCCCTTGTGGATGAACTGAGACGTTACGTCGATGAGATTTCCCGGGACAAGCCGGCTTTTTTCAATCATTTGGCAAAAAATTCTCTTCTTATCAAACCGCCGGTGACCATTACCGGTGGTATCAAACGCTCTTCCGGAGAGGATCACGAAGCTTTTGATGTCAAATTGGCATTGTTGCCCATTGTCGACTTTGCGCGGATTTATTCACTGCGTCATCATATTCCCGAAAGAAATACCATACAGAGGTTGAACAAACTCTATGAAAACAGCGTCATTACGCGCCAATCTCGCGATGAAATGACAGAGTGTTATAACTATCTGATGATGCTCCGATTTAAGCATCAGGTAGGGGATGTGGAAAAAAATAAAAAGCCGGATAACTTTATCAATCCCGAAACGCTGACCCAGATCGAACGCCATACGCTGAAAAAAATATTTTCACAGGTCAGCAATTTTCAGAAAAAATTGAGTTATGACTTTACGGGTATTGCCTAGGAGGTGATGATTTTGGTGGGCCGGATCACTGAATGGTTTGTTGCCGCCAATATTGCAGAAAACGCGCTGTGGCGAAGTGACATTCGGTTTTGAAACATTCCGATATAAACGGTCCACGATAGTTGATTTTTTTCAGCGCTTGAATAACCTCTTGCCAATTGACCGTGCCGTGTCCTATTTCCAGGTGTTCGTCATCCATTCCGTTATTATCGTGAAAATGAATGCATCTGATCTTATCCTTCAGATGTTCAATATAGTCGAGAGCACCTTCATTCGTATTGGCATGACCAATATCAAGACAAAAACCGAGCCATGGCGAATTGATTTGCCTGAACAGGGTGACAAAATCACTGAGATTATCCCCCAGCATTTCGGTTTCCGAGTTATGGTAAAGTCTGGCTGAATTCTCAACCGCAAGCACGATTTGGTTCCGAATGCATAGTTGGGTCAGGGTTTTCAAACTCGAAACGGCTTTGCTCAATGCATAGCGTCGAAAATAGGGCATGGCCGTATGGCCGGCAACATTTCCCAGATGGAGAGTGAGGTGTGTGATGCCCAGCTCCGCTCCAACAGCGATGCTCCTCGCCACATAGTGCATGTGCCGGCGACGAAAATAGGGTACTGAATGACCGATATTCAGCGACGACGGAATGTGAAAGCTGAACGAAAAACCGTGAAGGCGCGCGAGGTCGCGCAATTTTAAAATTCTGGCCGGGGTAAATGTATGCAGATGCGAATGTCCGGGGGCAAGATTGATTTCGAAATGTTTTAGATTATGAGCCAGCGCATAGTCGACGCAATATTCAACAGGCTTGTCAAATGTGCTGGTACCAAAAGTGTGCGTCTTCATTCGCACAACGACTCCATAATTAATATATATTATGCTAGGATAGGAAATATTTAGCTAAAATGCAATTGAATTGCCGGTAGCCTTTTAAATTTTTTTTACATAGTGCTTGACTGAATTACATTCAATTTGTATATTCTGCTCAATCCGTCGGCATTTTGTTTACATTGTCAACTCAAAAAAAAGGAGAGGCGCTGTGGAAAATACGGCAAAAGTGAAGGTGAATTTTTTCAGACCGGTCACGGAGCACGCCCGCAAAAACATGAAACTCATTATTATCCTGGCGCTTATTTGGGCTATTGCTGTTTTTGGTTTTCAGGTTTTGCTCATGGTTTTCAACAAGCCGGTGCCGGAAGATAACTATTTAAAATTTGAACAATTATGGCCTGGTTTTGTCGATAGCGAAACCCGGGATTTAATCCTCAAGCAGGAATTGGCTCAGGTTTCACTCGCTGTACTGGGAAAAAATGTCGCCCTTGAGGAAGAGCACAAGTCTGTTTTAAAACTCGCTGTTTCAAAACTTGTTTTGGATATTTTACCGGCTGAACAAAAAAATGCATTCGGTCAGGATCCGCTTGCCTATTTATCCGAAAATGATTTGCGTCCGCTATTGGGATTGGAGAACGGTGGATTTGACAAGATACTTTACGATCTCCTGCCGACGTCCCTGATCCCGGTCGAAAATGCGGAATTTACTGCGGAGATGGAAGAAAAAATCCCCTCGATTATGCAGCTCTATCTTGTTCATAACCGCAGTTTTTTGACGGACACGACCTTTATAGGATTTCCTTTTCACTATTGGTATACCGCTCAATTCTTGTTGATACTCTTTGTCGTTCTCTGTATCATCTATGCCAGGTCAACCGACAAGCTGCACAAAAAACACAAAATCGAAGAATAATATTTGCCCAAATAAAAAGGAGAATCCAATGCTACAAAAGTCGAGTTTACTTGCCCCGTTTTTGATCTTATGCACGAGTTTACCGATTTGGGCAGATACGTCCAGCGCTACCACGCTGGAAGGGGAATTCAAAGTCGGACCGGCTATTCTGCTCATCGTGATTTTGATCAGCTTTGTTATGATCGGCCTTTTCAATCGCGCAAAAGATACGTCCACCTATTGGGCTGCGGGCCGAAAGATCTCGCCGGTGGGTGCAGGTATGGCCATTGCATCGAACTGGATGAGTGCCGCCTCCTTTCTTGGTATGGCAGCAATCATGTATGCATCCGGTTATCATGGCCTCTCTTATGTCGTCGGCTGGACAGGTGGTTATGTTCTTTTGCTTATTCTGATGGCCGGACAAATCAGACGGTATGGTAAATATACAGCCGCCGATTTTATCGGCGATCGATACTATTCCAAGGGCTTGCGCGGATACGGCGCCTCGCTTGCCATTTTTATTTCTTTTTCTTATTGCGTCGGTCAGTTTGCCGGAATCGGTATTATGTTCAAATGGGTGATGGGGATCGATTATACCTGGGCCGTGATTATCGGTGCCTCGGTTGTGCTAGCCTATACCCTGATCTCCGGTATGCTGGGGGTTACCAAAAATATGCAGGTCCAGTATGTTATTATTATTATTTCATTTATAATTCCACTGTTCATTTTAACATATAAATTCGGCTATTTTTGGCTCATTCCCCAGGTGGGATACGGACAGGTCGTAACCGATGCGGTCAATGGCCTGGCACCGGCAAAAGGAATATCGGCGCTTGGTCATGACTTTGCCACCCTGCCGGTTCCGGAGTTTGCCATGCCGTGGGATCCGGCCACCGGCCAAACCGCTTTTCAGTGGATTGCCATTTGTTTTTCTTTAATGATCGGAACCGCCGGACTGCCCCACGTTATTCAGCGTTTTTATGTCGTTCCCAAAGCCCGCGATGCTCGCTGGTCCGTGGTCTGGGGCCTTTTCTTTATTTGTTTGCTCTATTGGAGCGCCCCGGTTTATTCCGTGTTTGGCAAAGTCCTTTCATCGAATCCCGAGGTCGGTGCTCTGGCCAAGGACGCTATCGTCGTCTATACCGCTCAGCTCGGTGCCGTTTTTCCGCTGATTGTCGGTTTGCTGGCTGCCGGAGCGATTTCCGCCGCCTTTTCTACCGTTTCCGGCCTGTTGGTTGCCGGCGCATCAGCCTTTTCCCATGATCTCTATTACAGAACCATCAATCCGAACGCAACGGAACGTACACAAATGCTCATGGCGCGTATCGGAACCATCATCATGGCCGCTTCTGTGGCTATTGTCGCGCTTTTAAAACTGGGGCTGATCGCTCAGTTGGTCGCCATTGCTTTTTCGCTCGCCGGATGTACCATTTTCCCGCTCTTTCTGCTGGGAATCTGGTGGGGCGGTTCGAATCGAAAAGGCGCCTGGGCCGGTCTTTTGGTCGGATCCGCGGTTGCGCTGATCGCTCTGGTCTATTTTATCGTCGGCAAATACGGTGGTCAACTGCCCTGGCAAGAACAGATTAATTACTATCTGAATGCCTGGTATTTTGCCTGGCTGGGCGCGCCGCTGGCCATCATCGCTAATATAGCGGTATCGTTGTTCAGCAAATCAAAAACGCCGGATGAAATTCAGATTTTTCTGGCTGAAAAAGTTCATAATGCCTAGCGCATACAGCGGAGGTTTTGAAACCCGATCGTTTGGAATCATAGAGTTTATCGTCACCTGTCCATAAACCCCGAATGTCTGGTTTCGACAGGATGGATTCTCTTGATTCCGCCTCCATAAATACTTTAGTCGAATAGATTTGGGAGGAAAAAGTGAAGCGAATTATTCTTGTTTTGTTTGTGACCACACTCTGCTTTGCTGCTGTTTCAAACGGACAGACAGAAAGCCCTGATTTTGGCATCAAGTTCAGCGGTTTTGTCAAGACCGATGTCATGTTCGATACGCGACAAACCGTTGCTGCACGCGAAGGACATTTTCTGCTCTATCCCGTCGGACCGCTCGAAGATCCAGATGGAGATGATATTCATGCCAAAGCCAATTTAAACATGCTCGCTATTCAAACGCGTCTCAAGGGTACCATTACCGGCCCGGATGCATTTGGCGCAAAAACCGGCGGTGTTATCGAAGGCGCCTTTTTTGGCCATTCAAACAGCGACGTCAATGGATTTCGCCTTCGCCATGCCTTTTTTACCATGAAATGGGAAAAGAATACCCTGTTGATCGGTCAATACTGGCATCCCATGTTTGTTACCGACTGTTTCCCCGGTACGGTTTCTTTTAACACAGGATCACCGTTTCAACCCTTTTCGCGTAATCCTCAGGTGCGCCTGACCCATTCAACAGGAAACCTGAACTTTATTGCCGCGGCCATGTCTCAGCGTGACTTTGCCAGTACAGGCCCTGCCGGTACAGGCTCTGTTTATTTGCGCAATGCCGTCATTCCGAATATGCACCTGCAATTACAGCTAAAGCAGGAAACCGCATTGTTCGGTGTTGGCGCTGACTGGAAGGCGCTGACCCCTCGGTTGAGCACGCCGATGGGGTATAAAACCACTGAAACCGTCAGCGGTCTTTCTTTTCTGGGATATGCCCGTTTTAATTTGCCGACATTGACCCTCAAGTTTGAAGGTGTGTATGGTCAAAATTTAACCGACCAACTTATGCTCGGCGGTTATGCCGTTGAATCCGTAGACACAGAGACCGGTAATGAAACCTATATGCCCACAAATATCTATTCCGTATGGACCGATATTTCAGGAGGTAAAAAGATGGGCTGGGGATGTTTTGCCGCCATGACCAAAAATCTTGGTGCCGATAAAGATATCATCAACGCCTGGGCCAGAGGATTCAATATCGACATGATTTATCGCGTTGCTCCCCGAATCATGTGGAATTCCGGTAAAACCAGATTTGCGCTGGAATGCGAATATACAGCCGCAAGCTATGGAACACCGGATAATCAGGGCAAAGTCGAGGATACTGAATTTGTCAATAATCTGAGATTGTTGCTGGGTGCTTATTACTTTTTTTAGACAAAATGCAAGGCTGCACGGAGGTCATTTATAAACTGATATCTCCGCTGCAGCCTAATTGTAAAATAAATGTATAAAGTTTATGGCTTGATTTTTATCAGAGATGACCAGACCCTTGTTCTTTCTATGAGATGATTTTCCAAAACCGCGGAGAACGCCGAGGTACGCGAAGAAAAGTAAGAAAATGACCGTTTTAAATATTTCGCGCTCTTTGATTTCTTCGCGGTTTGTTTTATTGGATTTCAAAGATTTATTATGTAAGATAACTCGGCATTGTATACTCTAATAATTCTTGATTGTCAAATTAGAACAGCTTAATTTCAGGTATATAAAACATTTTATCAACCAAATCCATCGAGGTTATCATGAGATTATTCCGTTATACATCATGTATTAAATTATTGAATCATCATAACGGAGTAAATCATGCAACAATTCCTGGACATACAGAGCCTCTCATTTTCCTACCCAAACAACCCATTACCTATATTTGAGTCGATTTCTTTGCGGTTGCACAATGGCTGGACCGGTGTTGTGGGTGCAAACGGCAGTGGTAAAACCTCCTTTTTAAAGCTGATATGCGGAATCCTTTCTCCCATTTCGGGATCAGTTTCAGCGGATTCTTCATATTATTGCGAACAGCGCACTGATGATCCGCCACCTTTATTGGTTGACTTGGTAACTGCGATGGACAAGTATGCCTTTAAACTGAAAAACCAACTCGATATTCAGGAGACCTGGTTGCAGAATTGGAAGCATCTCAGCCACGGTGAGCGCAAACGCTGTCAGATCGGGTGTGCCCTTTACCAACAACCTGTTGTTCTGGCCCTTGATGAACCCACCAATCACCTCGATCAGAGCGGTAAAGAACTCCTGATCTCGGTTTTGAAATCGTTCCGCGGAATCGGCGTTTTGGTGAGTCACGATCGCCATGTGCTCGATACGCTTACAAGTCAGACTCTGTTCATTTCTCCGCCGAACATTATCAGCAATAATTGTTCATATTCCACCGCTGCGGCGGAAATGGAAAAGCAGCAAAAAGCACAGCAGCATCGGCGCGACAATGCCAGAAAAGAGGTAAAGCGTTTGCACCGCAGCGTCATGCAAAAACAGGCCGATGTCAGTTGGGCAAATAAACAAAACTCCAAAAAGCACCTGAATCGTAAAGACCATGATGCCCGGTCCAAACGCGATCTGGGCCGGCTGACCGGCAAGGATGCGGTTCACGCCAATATACAAAAGCGATTGAAAAACAAACTTGATACCGCGCTTGAAAAACAAAAATCCATTCGCGTTGAAAAATCTTCAGCACAAGGAGTATCTTTTTCAGGTGAAAACGACAGCAGTCGCTTTCCCATCATTCTGCCGGGAGCAACGCTTTCACTGGGGGAACGGAGGCAACTCAGAGTACCGGAGCGCGTAATAGAAGCCTGTGAGAAGATCGGCCTGGTCGGGGAGAATGGATTCGGTAAAAGTACCCTGGTGCGGTATATGATCGATCGAATTCCGGTTGGTTCCGATGATATACTCTATATTCCGCAGGAGATTCCGCTTGAAACGTCAACAGAGATCTTACAACGCGTTCTTTCCCGAAACTCCGCAGAAAAGGGTAAAATTATGGCTCTCGTCGACCGCCTCGGTTCATCACCGGATTTTTTATTACAATCAGCTCTGCCAACTCCGGGACAGCTGCGAAAGCTCATGCTGGCAGAGGGGCTTTTACAGGAACCCGCGCTGATTATCATGGATGAGCCGACCAATCATATGGACTTACCGTCGATAGAGTGTATTGAGACCGCTCTGAAACAATGCGATATTGCCATGCTGTTGGTTAGCCATGACCGGATATTTCTGCAACGAGTCGTTTCTCGATTTTGGCAAATCAGGAAAACGAACGATGAGACTTTAACGCTTGTTGATGTTGATCATTTTTAGTGCTTTGACTGGATGTTCTATTGATTAAATACGGGTTAGCACTGAGTTGATTTATATCCGATGTTTTATCCAGATGGAGATAATTATGAGTTGCTTAGGGGATAGGGTATGGCGGGCAGTTTTTGTTGTTTTTCCGAAAGCGAGTCTTATCTTTGTCTCAACCGCCAGGCATCAGGCAGATTCTGACCAATCCACGCTTCAGGAGCGATCTGGTTTTAGTATTATTGCCGATTATATTGTTGCAGCGATTAATAAAAAAAAACCCCGACCGTTTTGGCCGGGGCATGTCAAAAACTTATTTTTTGACGACTTTGCTGGCTTGTAACCCTTTCGGACCCTGCTCGATTTCAAACTCTACCTGATCGCCTTCATCCAGCGTCTTGTAGCCTTCACCTTCGATTGCATTGAAATGAACAAAGACGTCTTCGCCTTCTTCTCTGCTGATAAAACCATAGCCCTTGGAGGCGTTAAACCATTTGACAGTTCCTGTTTCCATTGAATCAATCCTTCTTAAATGTAAACTTGTGTACGACTCGTCTTCCCGTTCTGCAAAAAAAAATCGTTTCGAACAGTTTGTACCATTCTCCACGATTGGTCTTGAATTCAATACAAATGCCTTGAATATCTGCGGAAAAAACGCGTACAATAAATTAATGCTGTAATATACTATTTCTTGCCTGGAAATGCAATATTTTTTTATTTTTTTTGGCCGTATCCGGCACTCTCTTGGGCTATTGCTCAAAAGCGTTTAAGCTGATTTTAAACATGCATTTAACGCAAATATTTTTACTGCCCGCTGTTTTTAAGGTACCCTTTCATTATATGATTTTCCGGCAACTACAAAGGTTATCGTCAAATTGAGATTTAAGCGATACGCGGTATTCTGTTATGTCATCTATTTCGAGCGGGATTGTAACGATGATCAGGTCCCGGGTGCTCCCCATGATTTCAAATATGTTTGTGGCAGGGATACCTGGAATGAGTTGGCCACAGGTTCGGTTGATCCAAGAACAAATCGATTTTAACCATACTATTGTTTCCACCCTTAAGGATTCCCGCAAAAATGATCCTGGTGAGATCATAATTGAACGATGCGGCTGTATTTTCCTTTGTGAAACTCTGGTTTTCACCCATCAAGGCGAATTTCTGATAAACTCAATAATCGATGCATTAGGAACGAATCCAAAATCATAGCAAGGTATGGATGTGGCAAGTTGTGTGCAAAAATCCAGGGTGAATTCAACTCCCTTTTGATTGCCAAAAGGGGGAAAACAACGGGTAAAGAGCATGGATGTCGCTTTAATACCCGATTCTTTCGTCAACTGATTCTTGCCGGCATGACGCAGAAAAAAGAGTTTATGCAGCCGAACCGAAGCAGCAGCCACACCGGCAAAGGTACCGTGCCAGGGCGTACCGTACATCTTAAATATCCCGTTTTCCCGCCGAACAATTATACGGTCATCGTTGAGTATTCTTGCGTGGTTTTGCCATAACTGGGCTGTGGTTGATTTGCCATGGGTTGAATTGCCGCTGAATAAAAACCCTTTGGTACCATCCTGAATACCGCAGGCGTGAAACATGACGCCGCGCTGTTTTGACAGATAGGAGACCATAAGTATTTCTGATAATGGAAATTCCAGAGGATCGGGTAGCTCTTCGCGTTTCTGAAACCAGTCTTCCGGGATATTGATATAGATTATTCCTTTGGTATAGGAATCATTAAATACCGCAATGCGATAGGGGTCGGGACCGAGCAGGGGAGTGGTAGTGGTAAAAACATTTTTATCGTTGATTCGATACAACTTCCAGCTACCCTGTGAGTCAAAAATAATCTTTTGGGGATCTAATTCAATATCGGGTGTTGTGTTGTATCTGGTTTCTATGAGGATATCCGCATGATCATCGTTGCAGAGAAAATCGTCATATGCAGAATCAACAGACGTTTTTATGTGATCGGGTGTTATGATATGAAAGACCGTATTGGCCACTTTGTATTGAAACATCCATACCATCCACAATAAGTTGGTCCACGCTTTGGAGAAAATTATTCAAGTTGTATCATCATCTAAAGCGGTTATTGAATAGTTGTCTATGGTGGCAAAAGATGCAAACAAGTATGCTTTTTTTATAGCAGAGATACTGAAAAATTTTTACACAAATCTCGATAAGAGGTGTCCATTGATTTTTTCTCTGATTTATGACGCGATGCTGACAAACGCCATGAGATGTATTTTGCTCAAGTGTGTTGAAACTAATAAAATTGCATAATATAATCAAGATGTTTTTGAAAATCTAAACCCAGAGTTGATATTCGTTGTACAAAGAAGGGGAAAAAATTAGAATATATTATCCTTTGAAAGATATCGTATTATACGATATAATGGTCTATGCTATGGAAAGGGAGAAATATGATTAACAAATCAGAAACCATGTTGTTTGTGTTGCTGTTCCAGAGTCTTGTTTTTACTTTTTGAATTCACCTGCATGCGCAGGATAACGGTGATGCGGTTGATTTGAATACACAGGCCCTCATCGCTGCAGGCGAGTTTCAGGTTGACATTCTGGAGCGAACCATAACAGACACTTTTCGTGGTCGTGAAATTCCGCTGGTATTGCATGCACCGGTTGATCAGGATTCGGCACGGCCTGAACGGCCAGTGGCTGTGATTTCTCACGGTGTTGGTGAAACCGGCACCTCGATGTCTTATCCCGGCCGCCATCTCGCTTTGCATGGATTTTTTACTACTTGTCCCACCCATCGTGACAGTGACCGTCAGTGGGTTGAGCAAATCAAGGGTGAACGGGATTATCGGGTATTCGGAGGTGTGTAAGCGACTTTTGGACCGCGGCCGTTTGATATCAGCGCGGTTCTCGACGGGCTGTTGCTGCAATCGGATTGGAAACTTTTGGCTGCAATGGATTATTCGGATACTCATCATGGCGCTGCCGTACTGGTGATGCATGAGGGTCGCATTATTTTCGAACGCTATACCGGTGGTATTGCACCAGACCCGGCTATACATATTTTCACTTTTTTTAAAAAAACTTGATAATAATTCAAGTATTTTTTATCTTTGCCTAGTATATAAACAAATTGAGGTTTAGCTTCAATTCTGCTATTGTTTTTGCTTTTTTGGCAACTTTGTGGATCACCATTTCGGGAACACCGGGGAGAGGGGAAAGTATCTTAACAAAGGATAGCATAACGAATGCTCCTTTGTTTGTATCAAGCCGCTGTATAAGCATCCGCGATGTCGATGCTTTTGGCCGCCTGAGTCCCTGTTTGATGTCGTGTCAGGGCACTTTTTACCAGGGTCGGCACACATTTATGCTGAGTGTGAGGGCAAAAAAACAGACGCGTCGCACGCCATGCCGGAACTGCGATCTCTATTCGGCCAGTGTACCGGCGGGGTTCGTATGCAATATGGCGATTCCGAAACTCCGGTTGAGTCAAGTCACACATCTTCGGGTGGAGATGATGGGGCTGATACCGCAAATAGAAAATTCTGAAAAAGTAGATGACAGAGCCCCCGAAAGAACGGGAAATCAGGTATGGAGAGCATATATCATGAAGGGTAAAAAAATCACCAACCAAACGGGCAAAAAACCTTACTCCAAACCAACATTACAAAAGGTAGAGCTCAAATCCGAAGAGGTAGTGTTGGCAGCCTGCAAATTATCATTTGGTTTGATTAGCGGTCCTTTGCAGTCCGGTTATTGCGGACCGTTGCTCGCTTGCAAGGAAATCGGATCTTAAGAGATATGTGAATTGTCCCAGGGACGGGATTCACAGGCATAAATGTCCGCGGATGTATAATCAGACATGTTACCATGCAATTCGCCAAAAGTCATGACCGGAAGATTGAAATAGGTTGTCCGCAGGAAAACAGAGGAATTATGGTAAAAAGTGAGGGCGGGCGTCATTGCGGTCCTGTCCATGGGGTGGTTGTAGGAAATTCTATTGGCTTTTAAGACGACATTGGCGTTTTCAAATCGATTCATGATGCCGATTCCGATGGTGTCTGAGGTGGCATAATGGTGTTCACCGCCTGTAAATCTGTTAAAATCACTGATTATCATCGGCGCAGTACCGAAACTCTGTATTTTATCGTCAGTAACCGGGTCGTTTGGATCTTGCAGAAAATTTAAAAGAGTACTGAGATTGATATTTTTTTATAAATATGCCGATCTGGCGACTGCCGGAAGGCAATTCAGTCCCGGGAAGTTGCTCAATCTTTTGTTTTACCCTCTTTCGATCCAGGATAATAACCGTTGGGCTTGTCCTTGTTGTTGAAAGGATTTTGCCACTCTCCTCATGTTGCTTTTTCAGGCAATCCATAGGTCGTTCTCTTTCGGGCAAGGAATAATCAACAATTCTCGACCCCGAGACCGTAAAATGATCCAAAGATGGAAAACCCAAATCAATGAAGATAAAATATCAATTTGCCCCTCGACTAAAACAGCCATTGGTCCGGGCCTGATGCCTGGTTCCGCGGCGGGTACAAGCCCAAGTTGGTTTTTGATTTGGTTTTTACGGATAAACAGGGTTCCAGCTTGATTCAGGTTTCATTCCGCTTTTGCGGGAAGGTGCAATGAGGTAATATTATTCCTTGACAATGACTGTGTAAACATTTATAATTACTACGATACATATTTCCCCTTCACCAGAAATTTAAGAGAAAGAGAGATGAACCATGCCAAAAAAATATGATATCATGGTCGCCGGTCATGTGTGTCTGGATTTGATCCCCCGGTTCACCAAAACCAGTTCCGATAAAATCGAAGAGATTCTGACCCCCGGTAAGTTGGTGAACATGGAGAAATGCATCATCAGCACCGGTGGTCCGGTTTCCAATACCGGTATCGCGCTGCAAAAACTCGGAAACAGCGTTAGTTTTTGTGCCCGCGTTGGCGACGATCCGCTGGGACAGCTGACCTCCGGTCAGTTGGAAAAGACCGGAAATACCGCAGGGATGAAAAAGGCGGAAAAAAGTGCCAGTTCCTATACGATCGCCCTGGCACCCCCCAATATTGACCGAATATTTTTGCACAGTCCCGGTACCAATGATAGCTTTACAGCGGATGATCTCGATCCTGAGCTGATCTCGCAGTGCAAACATTTTCACTTTGGCTATCCGCCTTTGATGGAAAAAATGTACGCCGGAAAGGGCGAAGAACTGGTCAGGGTGATGCAAATTGCGCGTGAATGCGGCGCTATTACCTCACTGGACATGGCTCTGCCTGATCCCGAATCGGTTGCCGGGAAAGCACCATGGGCTGACATCTTGCAAAATGTTCTGCCTTATGTGGATATTTTTTTCCCCTCTGTTGAGGAGATTTTATACATGCTCGATCCCGACAAGTTCAAGCAAATGAAAAAACAACATCAAAATGCAGATCTTCTCGATTTTATAGAATTTGATCTCTATACGGAGCTCGCCGGGCATTTGCTCGAGATGGGAGCTCACATGACCGCCCTCAAGGCCGGTCATAAAGGATTTTACTTTAGAACCGCCCGACACGATAATTTTGATCTCCTCTGTTCCGACCTTCTGGAAAACTGGAACGAGCGCGAACTTTTTTCGCCGGCCTTTCAGGCTCGGGAGGTGGCGAGTGCCACCGGTTCCGGTGATTCCTCCATCGCCGGCTTTTTGTCCGCTTTTATACGTAATAAAAGTCTGGAGGAGTGTATTAAATTCGCCTGTCTCGTCGGATGGGAAAATGTTCAGGCATTCGACGCCATCAGCGGCGTCAAAAGCTGGGAAGATTCCGAGCGACTGTTACAAAGCAATACTCTGGAGATGCATCCCATTGATCTCGGTAAATACGGCTGGACCTGGAATCCTGAAAAACGACTCTGGAGCAGCCCCGCCGATACAAACATATAAAGCAATACTTTTTAAAATGTCCATGGATAATGTTGTATCGAACAAGTCGGTTTTATCGGCCAAACGATCACATCATCAATGCCAGAGAGGCGCTATGCCTTGAGGAAAATAGGGGCAATTAAAGTTACATTGATATAGGCAAAAGCATTGATCATCTTGTAAAATGAGAGCATAAACATGAATATTCTGGATAATATTGATTTTTCTCCGAATGCGGAAACGATGCGAAAACAAGCCCATATCGCAGCGGCTTCGGAAGATGAAACGGAGCTTTTGAAATTAATCGAGCTGTCAAAAAATATCGGCCGGCCCAAAGCGGCGTATACGGTATCCTATGTTACCGAAAGGAATGAAGATACGCTGCAGATTGATGATGTCACCTTTAAAAGCCGGACTCTGGCTCTTCATCTCAAAGAGGTGGAGCGCGTTTTTCCCTATGTCGCCACCTGCGGCCATGAAATGGATGAGGAATACAAGGATGACGGCGATATGCTTAAAGCGTTCTGGTGGGATTTGATAAAACAATCCATGCTCGATACCGCCAATACCGCGTTGCATGAACATTTGGAAAATACCTATCGTCTCGGCAAGACAGCTTCCATGCAGCCGGGATCAGCTGATGTTGCGGTTTGGCCCATCGAGCAGCAAAAAGCCCTGTTTGCCCTTTTGGGCGACGTAGAGGAGAACCTGGGTGTTCATCTCACCGAATCCTGTTTGATGATCCCCAACAAAACCGTTTCAGGAATATATTTTCCCACAGAAACGGATTTTCGCAGCTGCGAGGTATGCCGAAGAGATAATTGCCCCTCGAGACGGGTCGCTTTTAATGAAGAGCTCTGGCAGGCGATTCATCACGCTTGAGTTCTGAATACAGTTACAGGATTATACGATATAATAATCCCGCACTAATTTTTTCCCCTGGCAAATCCAATGCTTTGTGATGTTTTTGATGTGTGAAAAAAACCGAAAAATAAAGGTCCCGTATTTTTCAATACAAGACCTGCTATTCAATATCGTGTTTTTGTGTTACCAGGAACGCGATCTCGATCGGTTAGAGCCACCTCTGCCACCACCGCCACCTCTGCGTCCCTGCGATCGGTCCTTTTTAGGCCGGGCTTCGTTTACAATCACTTGTCGGCCTCCCAGCTCGGTCTCGTTGATTTCCTCAATCGCCTTCTTGGCTTCCTCTTGAGAAGGCATGGTGACAAATCCAAAACCACGAAGTTCGTTTGTGTATTGATCTTTAATTAATTTAATTTCAGAAACTTCTCCGTGTTCTTCAAAAAGCTTGCGGACAGTCTCTTCGTCTGTGGATTTTGGCAGGTTACCAATGTAAATGTTCAATTTAAGCTCCTTTGATTAGGATAAAAGTTGCCGGCATTCGATATTGAGCTCATCTGATTCATGAAAGCTTTATGATTTACCCAAACCGGTCTGTTTAACCTTTCAATGTATGATAAATAATCAAGTAATCCTAATAATATCGTCACCGGCAAGAATAAAAATCCGGTAAGGTTAAAAAAAGACTTTTTCAATTCGTACGCTGGCAGTCAGAATACGTTTCATAACGGCCTTTCTATAACCGGATCGATGTGCAACTTACGGATCGGTTAAAAACCGGTTTGTCCTTGCATTACATGAATTCCGAATCACCCTGTCAAAACGAACCTCTGGCTTCCTGTCTGTTTACACCCGCCGTGAATATGGAATATACCCTTTCAAAAGATCTGTGGATCGAGGTGTCGGGATATTATTCAAAATGGTCGGCTTTGCGCAATAACGAACGCAATGAAATCGCTTCACCGGCGCTTTTTCTCAATTATAGTGCCTGGCAAAAGCACAATATTCTTTTGGGCTCGGAATTCATGTATCGAAAGTTTACCAGAAAGCGCGTTGCTGCGCATGACCGCGAACAGCCGTTCAGTCTCAATGATTACCAAAAGCTGGATTTGGGACTGAGCATTTTTATTCAGGATTCATTTTTAATTTAAAAGGCTATTTTTGTCTTTACACCTTGTTTTCACACACTCTCCTGGATTTACGGTAAATCAAGATGAATTTTTGTTAACGAGATAAAACAGCAATCCTGGTCATGGTTCAATTGCCAGGATGGTGATTACCTTTGAAATGCAATGGATGTTGGTATGATGATAACCACAAAAAATACCGTTTATTCGTTGCATTTTTTTAAATGTTTTGTCATATTGAAAAAATTATGGCAATTTTTAAAAATATATTGTATGATGTTAAATACGATATTTTTTCCCTTCTTTTTATTAACTACTGGTAATCGATAGAATTCAAGCGGGAAAGGGTATGATCTATGACTATTTTGAGCGGTGTTGATTGGCTGGTTATTTTACTCTACTTTATGGTTATCGGTGGCTTGGCCTGGCATGTGATTCGACAACGCCAGGATACCTCTACCGACTATTTTCTTGCCGGCCGGCATTTGGGCTGGTTTATTGTCGGCGCTTCGATTTTTGCCTCCAATATCGGATCGGAACACCTGGTTGGACTGGCCGGTTCCGGCGCCACCGATGGTGTCGCCATGGCGCACTATGAGCTGCATGCCTGGTGCCTGCTGGTACTCGGCTGGGTCATGGTGCCGTTTTACATGCGCTCCAAAGTCTTTACCATGCCGGAGTTTTTGGAAAAGCGCTTTTCTCCGACAGCGCGGACCGTGCTTTCGCTTATTTCCCTGGTCGCTTATGTCTTAACCAAAATCGCTGTCGGTATTTTTGCCGGTGGAATCGTTTTTTCGGTTCTGCTGCCGGATATCAATTTTCTCGGTTTGGACAGTTTTTGGATCGGTTCGATTCTGGTGATTGTCCTTACCGGTATCTACACGATTCTTGGCGGTCTCCGTGCCGTTGCCTATACCGAAGCCCTGCAGACGGTTGTACTGATTTTAGGATCTATTTTGGTCACTATATTCGGACTCAAGGCGCTCGGTGGCTGGGGAGAATTACGCGCCATTGTCGGTTCCGAGATGTTTAATCTGTGGAAACCCCTGGTACCGGATGGCATACAAGCAACCTGGGCGCCGGTAAAAGAGGGCGGTCGAATGGCCTGGTATTTTAACGATAATTATCCCTGGCTCGGCATGCTGTTCTGTGCTCCCATTATCGGTTTGTGGTACTGGTGCACGGATCAGTACATCGTTCAACGCGCCCTCGGCGCCCCCAATGAAAAAGAAGCACGCCGCGGTTCCATTGCCGCTGCTTTTCTCAAGCTCCTGCCCGTCTTTATCTTTATCATACCGGGTATGATCACCTTTGCCATTGCCGAAAGCGGCCAAATCCTGGCTATCCAGCAGGAGCTGTTTGGCGCCAACGGTGAGCTCATTCGCGATAACGCCCAGAAGGCTTTCCCGTTACTGGTTGCTCATGTTTTACCGGTCGGTGTGCGCGGACTCGTGGTTGCCGGATTACTGGCAGCATTGATGAGCTCCCTGGCCGGGGTTTTTAACGCCTCGTCTACGCTTTTTACCATGGATTTTTATCAGCGCTTGCGGCCGAATGTGACTCAGGCTCAGCTGGTCTGGATGGGCCGTGTCGCCACCACAGTGATGGTTTTGATCGGTTTGTTCTGGATCCCGGTAATCAAAGGCGGCAAAGGACTGTATGATTATCTTCAGGGAGTACAGGCCTATCTGGCACCGCCGATTTTTGTCGTCTTTTTTCTCGGTGTATTCAATAAACGCCTCAATGCCAAAGGCTGTCTGGCGAGTTTAATTGTCGGATTTATACTCGGACTTTTTCGCCTTGCCATCGATACGCCGGTCAAGCTGGTCGGTGACTTTACCTATGCCGAAGGCAGTTTTTTCTGGGTGGTGAACAATATCTTTTTTCAGTATTACAGTTTGCTGATTCTCATTGTCTGTGTCATTGTGATGGTGGTCGTGAGCTATATGACCAATGAACCGGCCTATGAAAAAATCAGCGGGTTGACCTATTCGACAACCACTGCCGATCACCGCAAAGAGTCGCGCTCGAGCTGGAATAAATGGGATGTCATCAGCTCGGTCCTCGTTTTGGTTTTCATTGTTGCGGCTTATCTCTATTTTCGCGGCTGATCAAAAAAGTGTCTACATTATGATATATCGATTGAAAGGCTGTGATATCCCTCTGGCCAACGAATAATGGGTCAGAGGGATAATAGGGCCGTAAAAGATGGTCTTCGAAAAAGGAATGCCCTTGAAAGTTTTCCGGGTCAAAAGCAAAAACGAGTGGAAGCAGTTCGTGCTTTATCCTTATTCGTTTTACAGGGACGATCCCCTGTGGATTCCGCCGCTGCGCATGGAACAAAAAAAACTCTTTAGCGCGGACAAGAATGCCATGCTGGGCAACTGCGACTATGAGCTGTTTATGGCTGTAGCAGATGGCAAACCCGTGGGGCGTGCCGCCGCTTTTGTCGATCATCACTATAATCAGCACTGGAATGAGAAAACCGGCTTTTTTGGCAGCTTTGAATCGGTCAACGATCAGAAGGTGGCTTTTGCATTGCTAAGAGCCTGTGAACGGTGGCTGAATGATCAAAACATGGACAAAATGCGCGGTCCGATCAGCTTTGAAAGTCAAAACTGGGGTGTCAATATTGATGATTTCGAATCGCCATCCCGTTTAATGTCGCCTTATAATCCGCCCTATTACGGCACTCTTTTACAGAGTTTTGGGCTGCAAAAAAGTAAGGATCTGGATATTTTTGCGGCATCCACTCAAGATTATCCTCTCCCCGAGCGGTTTTTGCGCCACAAGGAATGGCTTTTGCAAAAATTTAATCTCTCCATTCGTTCAATAGATATGAAAAATCTGACCCGTGATGTCGGGATTATAGTAGACCTCAGCAATCGTTCTTTATCCAATAATTGGGGATATGCACCCATTAGCCAGATGGAGGCGGAGGGAATTGCCAATGACTTGAAGCCGATCGTCTGGCCCGAGCTGGTCCGGATTGTCGAGGCAAATCATAAACCGATCGCTTTTTGTATTACCCTGCCCGATATTCTGCAATTGGTAAAGGGCTGCAATGGTCATCTTTTTCCCCGGGCGATGTTTCGGTTGTTATTCAATTTGCGCAGCAGTCGCGTTTTTCGTATCTGGGCCCTCGGAATCGTTCCTGAATTTCAGCGAAAGGGGATCGATACCTTGCTTTATCTGAGCATCTGGGAAGCATTGAGAGATATCGATGCTTATGTTGAAGCCAATTATATTTTGGAAGATAATTACGCTATGAAAGACGCGGTGATCAAACTGGGTATGGAAAAGGTACGGACTTGCAGAATATATGAAAAGAAGGTAAATAATAGAGCGGTTTAGAGATTATTATTCGAGTATATGGATGTGTAAAACAATCTGTAACATTTGGGTGCAAAACCAGATATTTTCGTCTTTATTATCTTTTCCATTGCTATAAAAAACGGTAACGTTTCAGTGCTCTACCAAATTTAACCAGTCATTTCTCTTTTCATACTATAAGTGATAACATATCTTTTATAAATCCAACCAGGCCCACACCGCCCATAAAGAGAGCGAATAGCAGGATAAAAGCAAGAATGATGGTATCTTTGGTTTTATTCCGATGCTCCTTCATCAGCTGACCTGAGGATGTTAGATAAAAAATGACACCAACGATGGCCGGCAGCAAAATAGCGAGCAAACCCTGTGATAAAAGCATTACGAAGACGGGTTTGGCGTTGAACAGAGGAATCGTAATCCCAGCCAGCGTCAAGGCAGTAATAATCGTTCTATTAAGAGGTGTTTTAAGATTGCACTTTTCGGATTTGATATCGCTTAACAACCATGGAATCACCATGATGTTGGGGATGTGGGAGGAGAGTCCCGCTGCCAGGATTCCAAAAGCCATCACGGTGATAGAAGCCGTGCCAAGAAGGGGCTCCAGCAAGGGAATCATCTCGGAGGCGTTGTTCATGGCCAGTTGTCTTGCGTGCAGAGTAGCCGCTGCCGATACCATTATGGCGGTACTGACCAAAAACATACCGATGACGCTCAGACGGGCATCCCGTTTTTGCGCCTTTATATCTGCCACCGTCCAATCCGATTCTTTGACCAATATCGAGCGAATCAGGAATACAATAACGGATACGGTGGTGCCGACCATACTGGCCATAATAAGCAGGGCGCTGTTATCGCTTTGCACCACATCTTTAGGAATACTTGGGATCAAACCTTGCAGGATAATCTTGATATCGGGGATGACAAAAAAGAGATTAGCCATCAATGCAAAGAACATCAGAATGACCAGATAGCTTAACATGGTTTTTACTGAATTGGTGTTACCGGTCCAGAAAAACAGTAGAATCAGTGTAGAAAGGAATATGGCCCAGATGACTGAGGGGATGCCTGTCTCGAAGACTTGCCAGGACCAGGCTTCGAGCACATCGGCAATAACGCCCATTACACCCATAACCGCTCCGATAATGATTATAGAGATCGCGCCCAAAAAGAACCAGGTCAACCAGGGATGAAGATGCTTGCGCACCGCTTCCAGCACCGTCATGCCCGTGACGAGGGTGAAGCGGCTGAAATGGGTAATTAAATAATAGGTGATCAGGCAGGATATCGCAACGGTCCAGAGCAGGGATGTTCCGTAATTAGCACCCGACTTTGACATGGAGGTGACACTTCCGGTACCGATATTGTATCCGATTAGAAAAATACCTGGTAAAAAGCTATAAAACAGTTTTTTAAGCTTCATAGAATTTTCCTTGTTAAGAGTTATATTCTGACCACGCATCCCGGAAATGCTTGATTGTTTCCCATGATGTATCAATTGCGGTGTTGCAGCTGGCCGAGAAAATAAAACGATTTGAATAGGGGCGTACCCTGTCGAACAGGTTTTTCACATAATCGAAAATTTCCTTTTTCTCTGTCAAATTACGCGTTTCATGAGCGCTAATACCACCAGTAATGATAAATCGGTCGTGAGTCATTTTTAAAGCCTCTTCCATTTCGATATCACCCAGCGGTGGATAAACCAGGCCTTCCAGGCCATCGACACCGAGAGAAGAGATCAGGGATAAATTTGCTTTTTGCTGTCCACAGGCATGGATGAAAAAACGACTTTTATATTGATGAGCGAGTGCACTTGCTTTTTCATAAAAAGAGGCTGAATATTTTTCGACATAATCCGGAGGATGAAAACTTGCATCCAGGTTGTCCATGCTCATCACCACCTTTACTCCCGCCTGGAGCATTTGTTTGAGAAGCTCTAGTTGTTGCTCTTCATGGATTTGCATCAATTCAAGGGCTTTTTTTTCAAAATCGACCAATAGATATGTCGTATCGATCAATCCAACGTAAAAGTGCAGCATTTTTAAAGGACTACAAAGCTCGCCGGCAATGACGACACCACGATTCTCAACAGAATTTTGTATTGTTTTGTATTTTTCCGCATCAAAACGCCATGACCGGGCCTGGATAAACTCCTTGAATGCTGCTAATTGATTTTTATAGTCATCGATCAGATATTTTTCCGTTACGAGAGTTGATTCATTCATCACATAGCGCAGTCGTTCGGTTAATCGACCGTTTTTTGTATTGTATATTTTTTCTCTGCTAATATCTTTGCCATCTTGATGTGACATTTCCCGGCTTTCCACGCCATCAAAAATTTCCGCACTTAAACCGCCGAACCAATATTTATACGGATCTGAATAGATGTTCCTGCTGAATACATCCAGGTTCAGATACTGAATAACATCGAGCTGTGTTTTGCAGTGTTTTATTTCCTTCGGAACGTTGTTATGATTTAACCTGTGTGTAAACCATTGCCAGTAATTCGGCGCATAGACGAACCGGTGCGGTTTTTCATTCCGCAGTATCGCCCATACCGGACTGGTAGGCGTTTTTGTAGAGTTTGTTGTATCCATTTTTGGATGTCCTGTTCATTGATTTCTTTGTTTATTTAGGGTCCGGGAAAAAACGGGTGATGGTAAGAAAAGAGCATTTTAACCACCATTGATTCAATGAGAAATTTCATAACTATTTTTTAGTTTCAGGAAACTCTCGTCAAAACAAAATAATTGATCTTATGCCTGGACACATATCATCGCGTCACAATTATTATCCATTTTCAGTCGTGTTAGGGTAGAGAAGATTTATCCAGTTTGTTTCTGCGTTTATATAAGGCAATTTTTCGATCATTTTTTCATATTCCGGATGTTGGTATTTCTGCTCTGCAATTCTGAGCAAAAAGAATATCGTTTCAAAATTATCCTCATTCCATCCACGAATCATTTGGAATGGCCATTTTTTTTGTTTTATTGCAAAGGGCATTAAATAGTCCAATGCATTCCGTATGCAACGGCCATCTTTTGTTCGGAAACGCCAGATATCAAGTCCCAGATGTTCGCCCAACAGGGCGGCGTAAAACAGACCTTTCAGGTTCATGACACTGTAATTAAAAGACCGTGTTCGCTTAATTTCCATGGGCTGCCGTCCATCCGGTTCGATTTGAACCGCGATTCGCCTTTGCGGAAATTTTTCAAGAATTTCTTTTGCCAATATATCATTATTTATGAATAATGCCAAATAGGTTGTAAGGACATCATACCACGTGCCGTGATTGTGTTTTCTATCAGCTTCATTTTTACCATGATTACTGTTGACAAGCCAGTTCAGGTATTGCTCGAACCAGCGTTCCATGGCCGATTGATCCGTTGCTGTCCAGCTATTCGAATGTGAAATCAAACCGATCGCCTCGCCCAGTTGTGTAAATCTCCTTGTATCTATGATACCGACGCCCCGGCCTTTATTTACGCCCTTAATGATCTGAGCATGCTGCAGGTGCGGGTTCATACGCGTTTCTTCGTTCAAGAACCAGACGCGCAGCAATGTTGCCGCATGAGCTGCATAAGGCTCATAATCGCTATAATAATAGGCCAATGCCAGGGTGGTGACGCGCTTTATTGTTTTTTTTAGGGGTATTCTGTCATAATTCAAATATTCCGGATTGCTTATGCCATCCTTCCAGATATAGGGCAATCCGTCCTCAGAATTCGGGTCGGGCCACCAATAAGTCGCCAAACTCATATAATCGTGCTTGTCGCCACTCGGCGGTGTGGCGGGTTTATCCATTACCGAAAGAGGATCGGCTTGCAGAGCCTGGTCGGCTTTGTCTCTTAATTTTTCCAGGGCTGCTGATAACGTTTTGTCCCCGGCAAACAGATTTTGTCTTGCTGCTGCCAAATCATGCGGATTGAGAAGGAAAACGCGTGGTAAGATTCTGACCCGAGATTCTGGATTTTGTAGATTTTGGCAACAGATTGAGCTTTTATTAACCAGGGTAAGGATTAAAAGGGCAATCAAAGGTATGCATTTTATTTTTCTGTTCATTAAAAAGATTTTTCCTCATTGTTTTCCAGGTTATTTTGTCAACCGTTCTTTTAATTGATATTCATAAAGTGAGGGCACGGTAATATTGCGTTTGTTAATGCCTTCTTTATAGGCATTCGGCCCATACAATATTTCCAGGGGATAATTGGCGTTTATTCCAACCAGCCGTGCTGACGGACCTTCGGTGATTCCTTTTAGCTGAATAGCAGTATCCGCTGTATGAGGATAGTCGAGTTGTAAACTTATATTCCAAAAGGTTGAAAAAGCGCCATGTGCCGGCCTCCAGTATGAAGCCCCTCCAAGACCAAAAAAAGAATGAAGGGGCTCTCTGTCAATGATTCTGATATTGTCAAAACAATTTTGCATGTTGGCAGCACGATGCTGGTCCAGCGTCGGCTGAATGTTGATATCACAATCCGTGAACACGCATCTTCTCGATCCGGAATTACAGCTTAATGAATGTTTACAAGGTGCATTCACCGTGATTTTTTTAGCCAACATATTATATACATTACCGAACATAATGGTATAGTGGTAATTACGGCCCGTTGTTTCCAAATTTTGAATGGTTACATTGGCACAGTCTTCAGTGATGACACCACTGTCCCCGTTGTTTATTTTAACATCTTTTACCCAGGAATGGGCAAGACCGCTCAGAAAAATCCCGTTGTATCCATCTTCAACATGATGAGCGTTATAAAGATCAAAGGGAAAGCTGATGAATAAATGTTCGATACCCACCTCTTCGAGATGCTCCCATTTTGTAATTTGGGGGGTCCATTCGGGCCTGGCATCATGCATTAAAGGCGATTTAATCGTAACGGTATCTCCATTTATCGCTGTGATCATGACTTCCTGGGATGTCAGGGGCCAATCGGGATTGATCCAGTGCCGTTTTCCAACCTCAACGTTTTGATGATCATAGATATGATCGATCAAAGTCGACTCTTCACCTTGTCTGTTGTACCACTCTATGCTGACAATTTCTCCGGTCTTTAATCGGGAGGCAGAATCAACCGTGATTTGATGTTGCCCTCTTTTACCGCTTTTGATTTTGGTCAGGATTACAGGGTCTGTATCATAGGTTTCTACATACCGTTTGATCCTTTTCCCCTTGACGCCGGTCCAGATCAATCCTCCTGTCCAGGCATAAAGGGAATAGGGTACTTTGACGCCCAAATCTTTAATATTTTGGCGATAATACCCCCCTTTAAGATATTCCTGCAGTTCTTTCATTATTTCAGGTACGGGAAGATCATTCAGAGGGTGGGGAAAATAGAGACATGTACCCGTTTTGCCGCTTCCCGCGCCCTGCAAAACGAAGTGGCTGCGGTGAATAAAGAGAATGTCCTTAACGATGAACTTGCCGGGAGGAAAGCTCAGGACAACCTTTCCCTCGACCTCATGTGCCGCTGCAAACGCTTTTTTAAGCGCTTTGGTATCATCTTTACCATCATCCGGTATTGCACCAAAGCTTAATACGCTGAGAGTTGTCTGGTTTTCGGGAAGAGCTTTTTCTCCCCAACGATAGCCGGCATAGGAAAAGTCAGGAAGATAGTGCTCTGATTGAACCTCTTCTGAAAGAATCCGGGGCGTCCATTTGTTATCAGCGGCATTGTTGGAACCAAAGAAAAAGCCGAGTACTAAAATTATTAAAATTGATGCACAATAT
>WJMF01000085.1 GCA_014728085.1 Candidatus Zhuqueibacterota bacterium | reverse complement strand
TCTGGTGCAGGATATTTTCGGCGTTGTCAAGCTCATCGCCCTGGGCGCGGTGATTTTCATCTGTTTTTCCAAGGCCGGAGAGATTACCCATTTTACCACTTCCTTTTGGCCGAAAGAGTTTACCTGGGGAAGCATGCTGGCTTTTGGCGCCGCGCTGCGCTATGGGTTTTTCGCCTATAGCGGCTGGGAAGGGGCAACCTATGTTGCCGAAGAAGTGAAAAATCCGCGCAAAAATCTGCCGCTATCGATTATTCTCGGCATTATCGGTGTGCTGCTGCTCTATATGGCCGCCAACAGCGCTTATCTCTATCAACTACCGGCATCGCGAATTGCTGAATCCAAATGGGTCGCGGTTGAGGCCATTGATATGGCCATTGGAACCGCAGGCGGCATTCTTATATCGCTGGCCGTGATGATGAATACCTTTGGCAATGTCAGTACCCAGATTCTGTGCAAAGCCCGTACCTGGTATGCTATGGCCAGAGACGGTCTCTTTATCGGCTGGATGGCCAAACTGCATCCGCGCTACAAGACTCCCAATCGCGCCCTTATCATACAGGGGGCCTGGGCAACGCTGTTGTTACTGGTTGCCGCTTTTGCAGAACATGCCTATGAAACCATCATTGATTTTTTCTCATTTACCTCAGCGGTTTTTAATGTCTCCACCTTTGCCGCGGTTTGGGTGTTGCGGCGCAAATTTCCCAAGGTACACAGACCCTACAAGACCTGGGGGTATCCGGTAACCCTGATCGTGGTTCTGCTCATACAAGGCTGGTACATGGTGGTGACTCTGATTACCGCCTTGATTCCGTCGTTGCTGGGTATTCTGCTGACCTCAACTGGTTTGCTCTATTATTACCGCGTTCCGCTTCTGCAGCGCTGGCAGCGAATACGCTCCTCAATGCGATGAGAGTGGCCACAAATCAAATTTTCCGCCGTCCTGAAACATTACTGATTTTGAAAGGTAAAATAAACATGATCCTCCATGTCGGACAATGCAGAACGTTTTGTATCCTGTTGTTGCTGCTTGTGCTTTTTGCCTGTCAGCGCGACCTCGGTACCGATTCACAACCCCTGCCCAGGTTGACGCGTTATTATGGTTATACCTTTACGGGCTGGGAACAGCCCATTCCAAATTCGGCATTGGATTTGATTTCCTATGTCAATACAGTGGTTATCGATGGTGAATCCGACCTTCGCGAAAATTTGCAGCTTGTCGCAGAGCACAACATGCGAGCCGTGGTGGATATCTCAGCTGTGGTGGCCAATACCATCCCCGATGCGTGGGGAAATGCGCTGGATAGTCTGGCCACGGGGTGGCAAAATCTGGAATCCCATGTTACCGCTCTTTTACTGATACGCCGGCCTTTTGCCTCGCAGCATTTGGTTGGCCAGAGCCGCCGCTCGTTCTGGACCACAGACGAGCTTGATGAATGCGTCGGTCTGGTGAAGCGAAAATTCCCCGCTCTCAATACGCTGATCGTATACCTGCCATCACAACAGCTTGCCACTTCGCTCCCCGCTCTCGTCGATGCCATTGGAATCGAGTATTTTCCGTTCAGGCAGACCCGTATGCCGACCAGGACGGAATTCCGGCAGGGCTGGCAGGATGAAAACGGCATCATCTATGAGGGAATTGATTTTTACATCAATGAGATACTTACTTCGAAGCTATACAGGGATCAACCCCTGTATCTCTTTGGACAGTGTTTCGGGGATATCGAAACCTGGAAACTGCCACCGTCCGAATCGCAGCAATGGTACTATGATGTGGTTGAAGAACAAAACGTTTTTGGTGCTCTCATTTGGTGGCGCGCGTTTGAACCCTCTAATACACCACAATACAGCCACGGTATTTTCCCCTTTGTTCTGGAGAACGGTACCTTGTTGGAAAATCTGCCTGCGGTGATCAAGCTGCACCGTGAAATCGGGGAGAGGATTGACAGACCGTGGCAGGAGTGAGGCACAGCTGTTCGATTCTTTGAAATCACAGATTACGCAGGTTTTACAGATTGATGGAGCCACATCCCGCCATCAGGAAACGAGTCAGCAGACCGTAGCAGGACGATGGAACACCTGTTTATTACCAACTCATTCCTCGATGAACCCCAAAAATACTGCTGTATCTTGCATGAATAAGAAAATGGCCCGGGTTTATTGCTTGAATTCGATAAAAGCTAATGATATATTACAGGATATATATTATTCACAGTCGGAGATGATTTTTATTTTTAAATCAAATTACAGCTATAGACAGGCAGTTTTATTGAATTACGTACTGGTTTAAGCTGTGCAATCTGTTTTATCCGTTAAATCCCGCGTTTCTATACCTGAAGAATTATTGCTAACCGGTGTTTAATCATTTTTAGAGGAATCAATATAGATCTGTAGCAGTTTGTACGATGGCGAGTGATTGATAAACAAAAATTATTAGGTAATAAATGGTCTTTTTACGGAGGTACACAATGAGAAAAGTAAAAACACTTTCACGACGACATTTTCTAAAATACGGCGGTTCTGCTTTTGCTGCGGCTTCGGTTATACCCGCGGCAGCGCAAACGGTGCCGGATTCGCTGAAAAAAGCATCAAAAGAAACAACTTTCGAGTACCGCACCCTAGGGCGTACCGGTTTACGCTATTCGATCCTGGGTTACGGCGCAATGCGCACCTCGGATCCTGCTGTAATCAGCCGTGCCATTGACATGGGCATAAACAATATCGATACGGCACGCGGTTACATGGATGGAGAAAACGAAAAGATTGTCGCAAAGGGACTTGGTGACAGGCGGAAACAGATCTACGTTACCACAAAGATTCGCGTCTCCGAACCCAAATATATGATGGAAGATCTGGAGCTCAGTCTCAAAGCACTCGACACTGACTATGTCGATGTCTTGTTGCTGCATGCCCGCAGAAACAAAGAGCAGCTGCTCGATGAAGAGTCCCGTGCCTTTATCGAAAAGGCAAAAAAAGAGGGCAAAACCCGTTTTGCCGGTTTTTCCACGCATAGAAATATGGCCGAACTCGTAGAGGTCGCCACTGAAGACAAATTTTTCGATGTCATTCTTACCAGTTATAATTTCAAATCCGACGAGCGTCTGCAAAAAGCGGTCGCCAAAGCTGCCCAGGCCGGTATTGGTATCATCGCCATGAAAACCCAGTCGGGCGGTTATGAGAACGAGAACATGAAACCGGCCACACCGCACCAGGCGTCATTGCGCTGGGTGTGGAAGGATCCCAGCGTTACCTGCGCCATTCCCGCCATGGTTACCTTTGAACAGCTCGAGGAAAATGTTGCCGCTCAGGAGATTCATTTCGGTCAGCGCGATCAACTGCATCTGCAAAAATACGCCGAAACCGTTCAGGACCGCCTCTGTCGATTCTGCGATCAGTGTGCCGGTCAGTGTTCGAATCAGGCTTCGATACCGGATATCAACCGCTGCCTCATGTATGCCGAAGGCTATCGCGATTATTATCTCGCTTTTCAGAATTATAAAGAACTGGATAGCAGTGAAAACCTTGCGGCTTGTCAAAATTGCTCAGAGTGTACGGTCAGATGCAAATACGGTGTCGATGTCGCATATAATGTAAAACGAGCAAAAGAACTTTTTGTCTGAGAAAGGATATTGAATGTTTAGAGTTGTATTTTTTCTGTTGCTTTTGTCGGGTGCAATGATGGCTGTTTCTGCGGGATCAGAGGTCACGGATTTTATCCCGGAACCCGATTTTGCACCCGGTTGGAAATGGGATTTTGAACCCGAGGTGTATGTGCCGGAAAATCTATACGAATACATCAACGGAGAAGCAGAGCTTTATAACAGCTATACTTTTATAAAAATGGTCACCGGCTCTTATATCAACAGCCAGGATGATATGCAGACGATTACGGTGGACATTTACGATATGGGATCGCCGCTGGATGCTTTCGGTATCTACAGCCGCTTTCGCCGTCCGGGTTTGACGTTTGCCGATATTGGCGGCGAAGCGATCGTTTCTGAATACAACGTGCGCTTTTACAAAGGTCAATATTTTGTTCAGGTCAATTCAGGGTCACGCGAAGACGAGATGCAGGTTCTGGTGCGCGATCTGGCAAAAGATATTGCCGCCGAGTTACCCGGGACTGATTCTCCGGCCGAACTGACGCTTCTGCCGCAGCAGGGACAACAGCCGCATACCCTTGCCTATCACACCAGCGGCTTTATGGGCCTGGAAGCTTTTAAAGATGCGTTGGCGGCAGACTATGTGATTCCCGAAGATACCCTGACAGTTTTCGTCATTCTTGTCGATAACAAGGACAAAGCCATGATGGCACTG
>WJMF01000084.1 GCA_014728085.1 Candidatus Zhuqueibacterota bacterium | reverse complement strand
GGCGTTGGGCTGTCAGTAGGAACAAGAGGAAATTGTAATGAGTGATGATTGGAAAGACGAAATTCTGCCAAGGCTTCAAAAAAGCCTAATTTACAAAACCTTAAGCATTAAATGCGAAAAAAATCCGGCAGGCTCAGATACGCTTTCTTTGATACAGAAAATGTTGTTATATGCTCACCATCGCTCAAAAACAGTAATAAAAAATATGCCTGAATTCACACTTCATGATAGTGAACATTTATTTAGAGTATTGAAGCTAGCGGAAAGACTTCTTGCAAAAACTAATATTGAAAAATTATCATCTCCCGAATTGTTCCTGATTATTGCATGTTCATTTTTTCACGATATTGGGATGGCACCATCTGAAGCGGATATCCAGAATTGGAAGGCTTATTGGGATGCCAGCGATCATAATGGTAGCCAAGAAAATGATGATGAGAAATCTGACTTCGTCAAATTTTGTAGAGCTAGACCCGACAGAACATCTGAAATCGAAAATCTATATAGGCAAAAAGAATATACAAAAGCTGAATTGCTAAAGCAGTACATAATCACCGATTTCATCAGAACAACACATGGTGAAAGAGCGAGGAAAATAATTGAAGCTGATTGGGATGGAAAAGTCAAATTTAGAGATGTTGATCTTACCGTCGAATTTGCAGATATTTGTTTCAGTCATTCTCAAGATGCACGAATAATACGCGGATTTGATAAACGGCTAATTTGCGGCCCTGAAACATTCGCCTGTCTTCCAATAGTCGCGATAATTTTACGTCTTACAGATCTTATTGACTTTGATATGAAACGTACACCAAGTGTGCTTTTTTCTCATCTCGCAGTTCGAAATGCTGTATCTCTTGATGAATGGCGTAAACATCGATCTGTTGAGTCTTGGGATATTAACGAAAGATCTATACAATTTCAAGCTAAGTGTGTCCATCCGGCGATTGAATCTGCCATCCATAAATTTTGTGACATCATTGATTACGAGCTCAGTGTTTGCAGTAACCTGATTGGTGAAGTTAATGACTTTAACAGAGGCATTGATAGAGGACTAATTATTAAGCTGCCATTTCAGGTTGATCGTAAAAGGATTGAAACGAAAAAGAATATCTCCGGTAAACCACTTTATTTTTACAGAGAAACGAGTTTCGAACTCAGCAAAAATCAGGTGATTGATTTGCTAATGGGCACCAAACTATATGGTGAAACTGATGTTGCCCTTAGAGAACTAATACAAAATTCTATCGATGCGTGCCTTTTAAGGCAAGCAATGGAAGAAAAATGGGATAATCCTTACACACCATCAATCGAAGTAAAATACTATAAGGAGGGTGATCAGAGAATACTGGAGGTCAATGATAACGGACTTGGTATGGACCAATATATTGTTGACAACTATTATTCTAAAGTTGGAGTTTCATTTTACAAATCAGCCGATTTCTATTCCCTTAGAGCAGATACAGGCGCTAATTTTACGCCAACCTCAAGATTTGGAATCGGCATACTATCCTGTTTCATGGTAGCAGATACTATTTTTGTCGATACCAGGAAATTATATGAAAAACACAAATCAAGCGACCCATTAAGCCTCACTATCGAAGGACACGATAGCATATTTCTAATCCGAGATGGAGAAAGGGATTCTCCTGGAACAAGTACAAAGTTAATATTAAGGAAAAAGAACAATCCATGGAAAGAGTTAAGCGATGAACAATTTTTAAAAATGGTTGAGACTGTTGTTCCAAACCCACCATTTTCTTTAATTGTAAAAACTGAAGCACAACGACAAGAGCGAGATCAGAGAAGTTTTTCAGACATAGTTGCATCATCACTTAAGGACTATTCGTGGAATGATAATGAAAATTTACGGCAAATCGAGGTTTCACTCGATGACTCTAATCGAGGTATTTTAGGATCTGCCGTGATAGGATTGCTTGAGCACCATGGTTTACCTGTAACATTTGTAGAAATGACAAGCAAAAATGTTAATATTAACGGGGAGACTTTTGAACTCACAAAAAGCATTGAACTTACATCGAATGAGATTGAATTGCATTCAACAAGTATTACAATCGATGATGATGAAAATATTGAGACCGACACATCAACACGACCAATTGCGCGTTCTCAGTCAAGGATAGCATTGCATGGAATTGAAGTGCCAACCAGCCTTTTCCCAAGACGCTATGAAATGCAAAGAAATCAGGTAAGGCTTAATTGGCCATTCCCAATGCTGCTCATTGTTGACATTACTGGCATGCGAGATATTGACCTGAATTCACCTCGTAACAGGATCGTGATGAGTGACAATTGGATCAAATTTGAGGAAGATCTATCAGAAATTATCTGCCAAAAGCTAAAAGAAAGTTTGGAGGAAGACTACTTGCTCGAATTAGTAAAATTATTAGAAACCCACGAAAACGAAGCTTTTTTGTGTGGACTTAAAAGAGTACTAAGTCTGCCCAACCAAGGCATTGAGTAGGACGCGCAAAAACCGCGCGCCTCTCATGCTTGATGTTAT
>WJMF01000083.1 GCA_014728085.1 Candidatus Zhuqueibacterota bacterium | reverse complement strand
TTCGCGAATATAGGGATACTTGGCCATGCCATCCTGCGTGCCCATAATATCGCCGCGCAAACGCAAACCGGGCCAACCCTGTTTACCATCCGGTCGCGGTACTTCGGTTTGCAGCCAATAGAACAGCGAAAGACTCAGTTGCCGGGCGTTTTCAACGTGGTGATTAAATTCCTTTTCGCTGACATCGATCAGATTGCCTAAGAAATAGTCATTTTGTGGCCAGTTGACAAGAGTAATGTCGCCGTCGTACGTTCCCGGAAGAAAATTGTCTTTGTTGATAAGACGCCGGTAAAGCCAGAGGTTCAGCAAATCTCCGGACTCTTTACCCTCCGGGTGAAAGCCAAGCCTTTTAGGTTGGAGGGTGCGGGGATTGGAATAGTGAAGTTGCAGCAAGCGCCCGGGCCATGGCGGTTGCAGTTGCGGCACGTAGGAGCGCCAAAACCCGTATTTTTTGGGCTTGTCAATTACATTGTTTGCCCCGGGCTGGTAATCCATGGCAAAACAGAACGTGAACGCCTGGTTATTTTGCGAGTCGGCAATATCAGGCGCGTGTAGCTCGTTGGTTTGACGTTTCGACTCGGTACCGGTAATGTATTCGGTGCCGCTCAGCGGTAACAGGTCGCCGCATTCGGTCGCATCGATAAAACAGGATGCATTTAATACGGTTTTATTGCCGGTTATGGCATCGCACGCCTGCAAGGCTTTTACCAGATCACCATCTGTATCTGCAGCGATGATTTTGGTATTTAATAAAATGCTCAGTTTTCCCGAACTGATAAACGGGGCCAGCATTTCGTAGAGCACGGCCACAGAGACGCGTGGCTCGTGACAGATTCGCGACACAGAGCCATCACCGGGATTGAGGTGTTTCCGGTTTCGGGCATTTTTGCTCAGCGGATAATTCCGTCGGTAATAGTCCCGAATCCGGTTACGGTAGCGGCGATAAGAGGCCGGCGCACCGCGGGTTTCGATCCAGGGATGTTCATCCGGCGGCACGCCCTGCTGCGAAACCTGTCCACCAATCCAGTCGGTTTCTTCGGTCAGAATAATCTTCAGGCCATTGCGGCAGGCAGCCAGCGCAGCGGCACAGCCGCCAAGGCCGCCACCGGCAATAACGAGATCGGCAGCCAATTCATCTGTTTTATGTTCAAGATTTGATGAACGGGCGAATGGAATTTTACTAAAACCGGACTGCCCTGCTAACAATGTTGCGCTGCTTGCGGAGAAACATAATGACAGAAAATTTCTTCGTTGTATTATTGTCATCGTAACACCTGTTAAAAAAGGATATCATATGCTCAATCGACTGGAAACCTCTGACCAAAATAAGTAATGAACCCAAGACAGGCAAGAATTATTTATTTGCCGGTTTTATGATATTGGTAGATCCAATCATCCTTTTCGAATAGAACGCTAACATTTTTCCTTTTTTGCTTGAATTTTAGTCTCAGGATGGATAAACTAAAGGGTTCTGCTATTGGAATCACTTGCCTCTATTGGAAAAAAGAGCCAGGCTGGGTCTTGGAGCGCGGTGTAAACTGACTTGTTTTAGAAATTTGGCTGCAAAACTTGCTCCCACCATTCGAGTAAACGCCATTGCGCCATCCATGATCGATACCAGGCTTGCGCAACGATTCCTGTCGTCCCCGGATCGACAGCAAGCCGTTGCTGAAAGACATTCACTGAAAACATATGGGCAACCATCGAATATTGCCGCCATGGCGACATTTCTTTTAAAGGATACTTTTAAATGGATGAGCGATCAGATTTTTCAGGTCAACGGTGGCATGTCTTCCGTTCGTTTGTTCCAAACCGCTTTATCATAACGGGGTGGCAAGTTTTTTTGAAAACTCTATTTGAACAGTGGTAAGAACTGTGAAATAAAAAACCGGTTTAAACACTCGAAGGAAAATTTGCCCTATGTGTAAAAAGTTAATTTACGTTCTGATTATTGCAGCCGCAACTCTTTTCTGTTTCTGTCGGGAGCAGCGAAAAATGTGGCAGCCATCGCCAACCCGTATCGGTATCGAGCCCAACGATGATGCCCCGGTTAAGGGTGGAGTAGAGGCGTCGATTCATTTTGCCCAGGACAAAACGCTGAGCGTTGAGCACGGTGGTGCCATGTCCTTTATCAAATTTTTCATGCCCGGATTTTCACAGGTGGAGAGCGCGGTTTTGGCAATGCAGACCAAAACGGTTCGTTCCGCCGGACCGGTTTCTGTTTATAAGGTTTTAAACAGCGATTGGGATGAAACGCAGATAACGTGGAATAAACACCCGGATATCGGCTCGACCCCTCTTCTAACCGTTTCGATTGATGAAACCAACAAAATTTACAAGTTTGATCTGACAAATTTTGTCAGACAAAACCTGAGGGATGGAAATTTTTATATTTGTCTCTGTTTCAAAGCCGATCGGGAAAACACCAATCTCTCCTTTGCCAGCGTCGAGGATTATGATAATTTAAAACCTCGCTTTATGGTCAGCGGGATGACCTATGTACCACCGCCTCCACCTGTCTATGCCCCTGCTGCGTTCAATCATCCCGGCATTCTGATCACACAGGATCAGATTGATTTTGTCCGGGCAAAAATTCAATTCGGTAAACCGCCCTGGAAAGAGGCCTTTCAAAAGGCACAACAACACGAATATGCACAGGGCAGATACCGGCCGTCACCCGTCGACACCCTGACCAGAACCGGTTTTTACAGCAAAAGCATCAGCAGGGGATATAGAGAATTGTCCGCAGATGCCCGGGCTGTGTTTATTAATGCGCAGCTATGGGCCTTGACCGACAACCTGGACTATGCGCAAAACGCCATCAATATCATCAATGCCTGGTCAGCAGGCAACAAAGCCATCACCGGGGGCAACGACAAACTGACCGGCGGAACCGCCTGTATCCAGTTCTGCAATGCAGCTGAGCTGCTGAAACATAGCGATTCGGGATGGAGCCTGAAAGATCAACAGCTATTCGAAACCTGGCTGCGCAAGATTTTCTGGCCGCTGTTGCGGGACTTTATCCCGGCTTATAACGGCAACTGGGATGCGGTCATCGGACAGGGCCTGGTTTCCATGGGGATTTATCTGGATGATTCCTTTATCTTCGACCACGCGGTCAATTACTATCTGAACGGCATCGGCAATGGCAAAATGTCCTATTATGTCAGAAGAGACAGCACAACCCAGGAAACGCTGCGGGACCAGGGGCATGAACAGATGGGCATTGGTGCTCTGGCCGGAATTGCCGAAATCGCATGGAACCAGGGCATTGACCTCTATTCTACGAAGAATAACAGACTATTGAGAGGCGTTGAGGGCACAGCAAAGCGGGTCCTGGAGACAGAGCACCGGCGTTTGCCGATATGGGAATCGATGTACAACCATTACCACAACCGCGAAGGGTATGAGATGCATTATACAGAGAAAATTCTCCAGGCACCCGGCTATCGGCCGGAAGGGTTTGGGAGGTACCGGGGATTTAATACTTTGTTTTTTTATTTGTCGATATGATTTTTGATGGATGAATTAATATTAGCGAGAGACAGATAGAGCTATACAATTTTTGTTAGAGCACACATCAAGTTCGACAGGACCGGTCAAATCATCGACAAAAAGATGTGCGTTATCTATTCCCTTGTCTTAGTCTAAAAAAATAAAAAGGTGTTCTATTGATTTAAAATTCTATTAACTCTATCATTAATCCATCCGGCAAGAGAGAGGCCAAGTGGACTCGCCAATATGGGAATATCACTTTTAAATACAGAGGAGTAGAGATGACAACGCTAATCGTCGGCGCCAGCGGAGCCACTGGACGGCTGCTCGTAGAACAACTGCTCGACCGGCAACAGCAGGTCAAGGTTATTGTACGATCCCCGGTCAAGCTTTCAACAACTGTTAAAAAACATCCAAATCTGGTTATCATTCATGCCAATGTTCTGGACCTAGGGGATACAGAGATGCGTGACTATGTGAAGGGTTGTGATGCTGTGGCTTCTTGTCTGGGGCACAATCTGACCTTTCAAGGCGTTTTCGGAAAACCACGCAGGCTCGTTACCGATGCCACACGCCGTCTGTGCAGTGCCATACGGGCAAACCAGCCGGCATCTCCGGTCAAGTATGTTCTCATGAATACGACGGGCAACAGAAACCGCAATATACACGAGTCGGTCTCATTCGGTGAAAAGATTGCGATGGGGCTTTTACGGCTGCTCATTCCCCCTCAGGGTGATAATGAAAAAGCAGCCGATTACCTTCGTTTGCAAAATGGCCGTAACGATGAAACCATAGAATGGGTCGCTGTTCGCCCGGATACGCTAATCAATGAAGACGAGGTAACCGACTATAGTTTGCATCCTTCACCGACCCGAAGCGCATTGTTTAATCCTGGTCAAACCAGTCGCATCAATGTCGCGCATTTTATGGCGGATCTGATTAGCGATGACGATATCTGGACTAAATGGAAAGGGCAGATGCCCGTCATTTACAATGAACCGGTCGACTGATAAAATCAAGGCTGTTGCTATAGCCAGACATCCAATCTCGGGGCCTTTCAGGTATAGGTCAACAAGAGTTGGAGCGTTTTGTTCATCGCCAGAACAGGGAGAAACAAGATCATCATTTTCAGTTGTGAGTTGCGTATTTGAAGAATCCATGGCGCTCTTTTTAGGATGAACGTAATTGCCAGCCTGTTGATGCACTACATTGGGAAAACCGCGATAATTTCCTGTAGCACCGCTGCTCTGGGCGGGATGAAACCCGATTCAGTCATTGCTGTCGGCATCCGGCAGACTCGATAAACCGCCTTCCGGTTTTTTCAGAAAATATGTGGCTGAAGAGGTTTTAATGATATAACAAAGCAAATTAAATTAGGGAATTTATCCATGCAAATGAAAAACAGAAGAGAATTCTTGCAAACCACCATAGCCGGCAGTATGGCTGCGGGGGCTATGTCCGTTTGGTCTCAGGAAGAAAAAATGTCCGGGGAAAAAATGGTTCGTTCAAACCGTCCCAATATCCTCTTTGCCATTGCAGACGATCAATCCTGGCCGCATGCCGGCGCTTATGGATGCCGGCCCGTCAATACACCAGCATTTGATCGAATTGCAGAAGAAGGGGTCTTGTTCACCAATGCTTTTACGGCTGCACCACAGTGCTCACCCAACCGTGCTGCAATTTTGACAGGGAGAAACATCTGGCAACTGGAAGAGGCCGGAACGCATGCCAGCAATTTCCCCAAAAAATTCACCGTTTATACCGAATTGTTGCAAGAGAGTGGGTATGAGCTGGGGTATACGGGTAAAGGCTGGGGGCCCGGAAATTGGCAGTATAACGGTCGCGAGATGAATCCGGCAGGGCCTGCTTTTGATGCAAAAAAAGGAACTACTGATAAGAGAGGCTATTTATCGATAAGCAATATTGATTACGCAGAAAATTTGCGTCAATTTTTAACCCGGCGGGATTCTGCCAAACCCTTCCATTTCTGGTATGGCAGCAAGGAACCCCATCGTCGTTACGCACAAGGGTCAGGACGCCGCGCCGGAAAGCGAATCGATGATGTACAGGTTCCCTATTTTCTCCCGGATACGGAAGAGATCCGCAACGATATACTGGATTATATGCTGGAAATCGACTATTTTGATCAACATTTGCAAAAAATGCTGCAGATTCTCGAAGACTATGGTGAATTGGAGAATACCATCATCGTTGTTACCTCGGACAATGGTATGCCATTTCCCAGGGCAAAAGCCAATCTCTATGAATATGGAACTCATGTTCCTTTGGCGATAC
The DNA here is from genome assembly GCA_014728085.1 of Candidatus Zhuqueibacterota bacterium. Taxonomy (GTDB): domain Bacteria; phylum Zhuqueibacterota; class Zhuqueibacteria; order Residuimicrobiales; family Oceaniaggregativiventaceae; genus Oceaniaggregativivens_A. The sequence goes on along the minus strand of WJMF01000083.1, from coordinate 36,458 downwards.
GGTGGCCACAAAAGATCACAGGCGGCAGGACCATAGATGACTTGACCGCTGCTATTGACCTTGCACCGACATTTTTAGACGCAGCGGGAATCAAAATCCCCACAGAAATGACTGGCAGAAGCATTTGGCATGCCCTGAGCGGTACTAAAAACGGCAGGGTGGATGCTGCCAGAGATGTTCTGCTCGCCGGCAGAGAGCGCCACACCCATGCCCGCCCGGACAATCTGGGATACCCAATCAGAGCGATACGCGATTACCGCTTTCTCTATATTCACAACATAAAACCCGACCGTTGGCCGGCAGGAAATCCCACCGGCTCGGGAGAAGCCGAAGGCTTTCACGACGTTGATGCCTCACCGACAAAATCACTTATTCTGGAGAACAAGAACAAAACGGATATTAAACCATTTTATGAACTCGCGTTTGCAAAACGATCTGAAGAAGAGCTTTATGATATTGTCAAAGATCCATACTGTATTCACAATCTGGCTTTGGACAAGGCTTTTGCGGATATCAAAGCAGCATTCAAAGAAAAACTGATGACAGCGTTGCGGCAGCAAAATGATCCGCGTGCGTTTGGTTATGAGATTTTCGAAAGTTATCCGCGTTATAGCAGAATGCGCGACTTTGCAGGATTTAAAGAACGGGGAAAATATAATCTGAATTTTTGAAGAAACGTACAACGCCGTCAGGTTTTTTGAGGGTTCTACGGCAACATTCCTGAAACGCAGGATAAATCCCGTCGGCTCAGGCATCATTCCCGGCTTTAAAAATATCAACGGCGGTGACATCACCGCCGTTTTTCTAGTCGGAATAAAGGTTTAAGCAACGCCACTGCATCCAATATCCAAAATCCGGAGACGCGGCTACAGATTTTTGAGCTTTGCAAACGCTTTCTTTGTTTATTCCGCGGTTCCCGGTCCCTGGTGCTGCATCTCTTCGAACCATTTAAAGAGAATTTCCAGGGAATCGCTCATCAATCCGTCCGTGCCATTTCCAGGGCGCTGGTGGTGGTATAGTATTTAGCCAGCATATTGGGCACTTCCCAGTCCGGTAATGCACCCTGTTTCAAAAATTTCAGATATTTTTCCGTCACCTGGGCAAAGTGGGCCTCGTGACCGATTCTATAATTGTCCGGGATGAGGATTTGCACCCCTTTTTCCGTTTTTTGATAGCCAAGATCGGGATAGGGCGAGGAGAGATTCTCAAGCGCTGCTTCAATCACGGATTCCAGTTCCCTATCTGTCATCTCAACAACCGGTTCAACATATAATTCAGGTCTGTAACCCTGTTCATCGCCCTGGCGAATGATCAAATCGGATTTTGTTCCGCACATGATGGAATAATGGGTGTCACCGGCACCTTCGGGCGCTTCATAACGCCATATAACCGACACTTTGGCATGAATATCCTTGATTTTATAGTGCATCTCGCCATTGCAAAAGACGTTGAGGACGCCATTTTCAATGTTTTTTTGCAAAAAATCGGGAAAATCGGGCTGGCGTGTCACCTTGATGAACTCGGCCCTGGTGATTTCCGTCGGCCAGTGCCGGGCCGACAGCATTTCTATGTCGCTTTGATAATCGATGATCTCGTTGGGAAAACACTCCCACTGTATAAGATCGACCAGATGGGTGGTAACATCAACAATGCCTTCGCCCTGCTGGTCGACATCAAAATACCATACCGGACGCCTGATGGGAGAACCGCTGACCATCTTGTAAAAATGATGCACGCTCTCCTTAACCACAGCCGGTTTCTCCATGCTTCCCGATAAAAGCTCACCAAATACCTGAGGATTTCGCGATAACTCTTTTTGTAATATTGTGCTCGCCTGATATCGCTCTGTCATGATATCATAGAGCAATATATTATTCTCTTCAGCGGTTTCGAACGCCTCTTTCAGGAGTTCAAAGCCGGCCTTATCGATGCACATGGGTTTATCAGCCAGTACATGGATGCCGGAATCAACAGCAGCTTTGATATAGCGGGTTTTATTTCGGTTTTTTCCTGAGGTTACCATTACATTTCCGGGCTTTTCCGCCAGCATTTGCTCTAAATAGTCAGTACCACGATAGGTGACGGTTTCCCAGGTGGTTGGATTTTGTTCCCGCTGGTTATATATTTTAATTTGGTTGAGATAATTTTCAACATCCGGGCCTTCAGGCGCATAGACGTGTACGACGGGTGAGACTTGTTTATACATCTTTTTCTGTACCAATCCGGCATGAAAGTGTCCCGGATTGACAACCATCAATTCAACCTTGTCCACACCACCTGTAACATCTTTTTTTTGCGCACACATAAGTATAAAGGCAGATAAACATATAACAATCAATAGTAAACGCATTCGATCCTCCGTTAAATAACGGTTAACAAGCCCTTTACAAAACCGATTGATTCCGCGGCTCCGGCCAAAGGATCCGCTTTATCTTTTTCATATTCAAGAGAAGCCACGCCTTTGTACTGAATGGTTAACAGAGCTTGTAAAGCGGCGACGATATCGATGACGCCGCGACCGATTTCAACGGTTTCGCCCTCTTTTGTAGCCTGATCGACATCTTTGATATGGACGTCGTGCAGACGATCGGCATACAATTTTATCGATTCTGCCGGAGAGACACCGCTTCGCTGTGTATGGCCGATATCGATGCAAAGCCCAATACGCTCATCCAGACCGATGATTTTCTCCATGACCGATTCAGGTGTCGGATATAGGTCATCACCCGGACCGTGATTATGAATCGCTACTTTGATATCGTAATCCCGGACTTTGGTTTCAACCAAAGGCAATAATTCATGAGCCGGCACACCGATGATGGTATCCAGTCCTGCCCAGGCAGCGTATTGGAATGCCTGTTCGACCTCTTGTTTGCTTTTCATATAAATAACGCCTGCTCCATAGAGAGCCAGTCCCGAGGCGCGAACCCGGGCGGCTCTGGATTTGATCTCTTCTTCGGTCAAGTCCAGAGGCATATGCATGCTTTTTAGTGCCAGATAACCGACACCGAGTTTGTCGGTCATTTCAATGGTTTTTTCCAGGTCAAAAGCACGAAAGCTATATGACGCCACGCCGAGTTTCAGACGATCAACGCCATCCGGCTTTTGCACCACTTCAGGTGCACAACCGGCAGAATAGGCAACTCCACCGGCAGCAATTCCCATAGCTGATTTTTTGAAGAATTCTCTTCTGTTTGGTTGCATGCTATTTTCCTTTCATTGATTGATGATCAATTTTAATATACTAAATGTTATCCCATTTCTCCAGTTGATTTATCGTGGCTTTAAAATCCTTTGGGTAGGGGGCGATTATTTTTTCCAGTCTTCCGCTGCCGGGATGCATAAAGCTTATCGAATAAGCGTGAAGCGCGAGTCTGCCGATCAACGGTCGTTCGCTATGAGTGCCGGCCCTGTACTTTTTCTTAAATTCAGACAGAAAAACAGCTTTACCATCGCCATATAGCGTATCGGCCGCCACCGGAAACCCGACTTGGGCGAGGTGTGTTCTAATCTGGTGCGTACGGCCGGTTTTGGGGCGGACGCAAAGAAGGGAAAACCGGCGGTAACGGCACTGCAATTCAACGTCGGTCAGGGCATATTTGCCATTACCATCAGTGCGAACACGTGTACGGTGTTTGCGGTCGGCATCCGGTTGCAGATGATAGCGGATGCTTGTCTCTTTTCGGGGAAACTGTCCTCTCACCAGAGCAAAATAGATTTTCTCAACCTTTTGTTCTCTGAACTGCTCATTCACAGCAGCATGATCATTGGGGGTACGGGCAAACATAACCACGCCGCTGGTTTCCTTATCGAGTCGGTGAACGGTATAGAGCGGATGGTGAATCTTGAGAAGGTCATACAGGCAGCTGTTTTCATTCCGCCGTTCCGGGATGGTCGCCAGCTCGGCCGGTTTATTGACCACCAGCAAATGGTCATCGTCAAATAAAATATCAATCAACTGCTTTTTCATCTCAAAACCAGCGTTCTTGTATCTTGTGCAAAGAAAAAAATCATATATCTTTAAAAAACGAAAATAATGTTTGTAAAGTCAAGATATTTTTTGCATTTTAAGCACCAAGCCTGTATATATTATGAGAATCTTTCCATGCAGAAAATTTATGGCTCTCGGTTTCTCGCCAATAGAAGGGTAACTTAAACGGGGTGCTAAAAATGAAATCAAAAGCTTTTCTTTTGAGCTTTGCTATTGTAATCTGTTGTGGACTGTCTGCAAATCTGGAAGCGGAAGAAGGAGACGGAGGCTATGCCGGTGCGTTTTTACGGCTTGGAGCGGGTGTACGCGGAACGAGTATGGGAGGTGCTTTTGCCGCCATTTCGGATGATATTACCGCTTCTTACTGGAATCCTGCCGGTCTCGGTCAATTAAATGCCATTCAGTTTATGGGTATTTACTCGACATCCAGCCTTGCCCGAAAGCAGTATTACGTCGGGGCTGCTTTTCCGGGAAGCGTACTGGGTACGATCAGCTTTAGCTGGATCAATCTCTCCGTCAATGATATCGATGGCCGCGATCTTCTCGGCAACTCGACCGGAACCTTTTCCAATTCTGAAAACGCCTTTTACGTTGCTGTCGGTAAATCGATCGCTGATCTTCTATATATCGGCGCCAACGTCAAGTACCTGACCCACAATCTGGCTGAGCACAACGCCACGGGGATCAGCGGCGATATCGGCCTGCTCGTCAGGCCGGTACCTTTTTTATCCGTTGGTCTTGCCTATCACGATTTTGATAATCATATCAAATGGGATACCCATTCCCACACCAGGGAAACCATTCCGGCAACGGTTCGGGCAGGTATTGCCCTGATGCCGTCAACCATGCCGTTGGTGGTTGCCCTGGATATCGAAAAAAATGAAAAACAGAGCACCCGGATTCATCTCGGTGCCGAATACTTTTTTTTAAAACAGCTCGGTTTCCGGATCGGTTTCAATCATAACTCTTTTACCGCCGGTTTTTCTTTACAGTTACCCTTGAGTCGTTCCAATTCACAAAATTTTGACTTTTCTTATGCGCTCTTTGACGATCAGATCGACGCCGTACACCACCAGTTCTCTTCATGTCTGACGCTGGCACCACAAGAGAAAAAAGCTGCAAAGATCGAGGCAAAACCGGTTATACAGGGAAAAATCAGAGCTTTGCTGCGAGACTTTGCCTATATTGATATTGGCAGCAATTCAGGTATCTATCAAAACCAGACGCTTAATATCTTTCGAAGAATGCGAAATGGACAACTCGCGTTTATCGGCCAGGGACGGGCAATTCGGGTAAAAACGCGCGTTGCCGCCATCGAATTACAGAGTGTAAATGAAGGTGTGCAGATAGAGGTCGGGGATCTGGTCCGTCCGGCCAACTAGAAGGCGTTTTGCGGCAATTGATCTGCCAAAGGCAGCATAAGAGGAAAATGAATATGCGTATTACCCGGTATTTCTTCTGCATTTTGATGAGTGCTCAACTGCTATTTGCCCTGAAAGACGATCGGGCGATTGTCGAAAAAATCGATAAAAATCGCTATCGTATCGAACAACTGATTCTGGACGCGGAACAACAGCTCATCGAAATCCCGGCGAAGATCAACATGTCAAAGGGGTTGATTGAAGTTTTACTCTGTACCCCAAAGGGCAAGGTACATGAAAGTCTGCTGGTTACCCCGGTTCGGCCTTTGGTACTGCAGACGGCCCTGATGACCATGGGATATATTCCGCTTAATAATCCAGGTGGCCAAAAGGTGACTCCCGCTAGCTTTTCCATTGAGATCGAATTGGATGGAAAACGTTTTGGCGCCGGAAAACTGCTTTGGAATCAGCAACTCGACCAACCGGTTTCGGATATACCCTGGACATTTGTCGGGTCACCGATATACCCGACCGGCGAACTCGCCGCCGAATTCGAGCAGACCTTGATCGCCACCTATAATCTCTCCTGTATCCTGGCAAATGGTCTTGAGACACGCCATGATGATACGGTTTACCGAGTTAATGAAACAACTGTGCCGCCCAAAGGAACAACTGCGCGGATTTTTATTCAACCTATAAACGAGGAGAAGCAACCCCCATGATGCATCGACTCTTGATTATTCCCCTCTTTATTTTTTCATCGCTTGTTACACCACAGCAGCGTATCGATCTTTCCATGCAAAAAGAGATCGAACATGCCATTATTCGCGGGCTGGAGTATCTACACGATCAACAGGACAAAAACGGCAGCTGGCAACAGCATACGGCGATTACCGGTTTGGTATTATCTTCTTTTTTACGGGCGCATCCGGCTATTTCTGAACAAGATTCCATCATCGCCAGAGGATTCAATTTTTTGAAATCCTGTATTCATGATAATGGCGGTATCTACAATGATGATATGCAGACCTATAGCACCTCGATCTGCATTATGGCCTTCAAGGACGCCGATAATTTTCTCTACGATCCAATCATCAGAAATGCCCAGTCTTTTATTATAAGTATGCAGAAATCTGAAGAAAATGACGTGCCGCCGGACAGCATCAACTATGGCGGCGTCAGTTACGGCAAAGATGACAAGCCCTGCAACCTGTCCAATTTACAATGGGCTCTGGAAGCTGTGGCGAGCGAAGAGCAGGCCCCGGATGATACGTTGCATTTAAATCTTGCAGAAAAAAAGTTTGAAGAAAAACGGACACTCTTTTTCGACCGCGCCATTCAATTTTTACAGAGGTGCCAGAACCTCAAAGCTTATAACGATCAATCCTGTAGTGTCGATGATGGCGGATTTATGTACAGTCCCGGTACCAGCAAAGCGGGTGAAACGCATTCCTACGGCAGCATGACGTACGCCGGATTGAAGAGCTTTATCCACGCTTCTGTATCCCGATCGGATCCCAGAGTCCAGGCGGCTCTGGAATGGCTGCAAAAACATTATACCGTCAAAGAAAATCCCGCTATGGGAATGCAGGGATTATATTACTATTATCACACTATGGCCAAAGCCCTGAGCGTGGCCGACATAGATGTGATTACCACGGCAAAGCAAAAAAATCATTACTGGCGTCATGAATTGGCCGATCAATTACTCCAAATTCAAAACGCCGATGGCAGCTGGGTCAATTCAAACGGCCGCTGGTGGGAGAACAATCCGGTTTTGGTGACAGCCTATGTTGTGTTATCTCTAGAACAGGTTTTAGAGCCGTTTAATACCTCATCGTTATTGCCGGATCAACGCTGAGGACTAGTAAAATACCAGGGAAGGAGAAAATATGAAAAGGGGAATTCGGTTTTTCTCATTTTATGTCTTCTTAATGCTGATTACAATTCTGTCGATGCCGAGCCTCTTGCAGTCCCAGAGTGTCCAAAAATCGGAAACAACCATTGCAGAGATTCAACAGGATGCCTTTATTATCGATCTCGTCTATCCGACTGAATCCAAACATATTGTGAATCTGTTTTCGGATCTGCTGTCCGATACGCTTCGAATCAAAGTGGCTGTAAACAGTAATGACGGTCAGTTTATATCAGGACTGCAAAAAGAAAATTTTCAGGTTGCTATTGGCGTTAATCAGGCAACCGTTCTCATTCTCCAGGAGATGTTCGACCACTACTATTTATCCATTCAGCCACCCTCTGTTGCGCAACCTGGTTTTTACCCTGTCAGCGTTACAGCGGCCTATAACAACCAGTCGCTTTCCGACAGCGAGGCGAATGCCATTCTCTATACGGAAGATCTACTCGTTGAAAAAGGATTAGCCTGGTTAAAATCAGAGCAAAACATTACCAGCCTGCAGCGGGCTATTGTTCAGGATGAAATGGGGGGGAGTGAACGCCCTGCTTTGAGGAAAAGTACCGGCACCACTGTGGATGAACTCGGTTCCTGGAATTACTCCGGCAACCCAAATGCCGGTATTACCGCCCTGGCCCTTCAGTCCTTTCTGGCACAGGGGTATACGATTGAAAGTAGCGGGTTCGGCCCAACAATAGAGCGGGCGATACGGTATCTATTGGAAACACAAAGCACAGAGGGGTATCACGCCGGTGCCATCTATAATTATTCAGCCGGTTATGAATCCGCCATGGCCGTTGTGGCTCTAAAATCGGCTCTAAAGAGCGGTTTATCAGATCCGATCAGAACCGACGTCGAAAATGCGTTACAATCCGCTCTGGCCTATTACACGGCTGATGTCGATGAATCCTGGAATCGCGTCAGCTGGCGTTACGATCGCAGTTATATCAGTGAAGATAACGGAGACATGTCCGCCAACCAGTGGGCCTATCTCGCTCTCAATGCGATGGAGTATACGCAAAAAGATATCTGGCAAAAGATATTCAATTACATTCAGACCTGGCGCCGGACGGAAGCGGATAAAGCCTGGATCGGTTATTACCGTGGCGGTACGAGAGAACGGGGCAACACCCTGGCCGCCATCTGGGGATTAATCCTGGCCAACAATTATGGGGTCAAAAACACCATCGAGCTGGCGGACAGCATGTACAACTATATCGGTGATGGCGGTAATTTGACCGATGTGATATGCCCGGACTGGCTCGATAACTATGTCTATTCCGGCGGCGGTTATTACTATTATGTTTATGAATTTGCCAAAGCGATGGCGTTGGGCGGTAAAAGCAAATTCATCGGCGAAGACTGGTATAATCTCCTTTATAATAAAATTAAAATTCAGCATCAACAGGATGAAATGCGAAATTATTACTGGACAACCGGCTGGACGGCACCAGACGGATATACCATTGCGTCTTCCCACCTCGGTGACCATGGCAGCACTGCTATGGCCGTGTTATCGATGCAGACCGGTACGGTTCCTGAAGATTCCCGCTTTGTCATCCGTCTGATTCCCGGCTCTGTGGATGGCAGTCCCTATACACCGCCGGCGAATGCGCTTAACGGACTTTATTTAAACTTGTATGATACCGAGGGCCGCTTTGCCGGACCGGATAACAGCGGCAGCTTTATGACTGATATTCCGCTATCTTCCTGGGTCACCGATAACCATTTTCAAATCGATCTGCTCTCCGCATCCGCGTTTTCAATCGAACTTCATAACGGCAATGTAAACGATCTCGCCTATGACCTCTATCTCGAAGCCTATCAGGGCGATAATCCCAACCCGGTCAGCTCCAAACACTTTTCCGGAATCGTTAAGGGCAAGCAGGTATTTGGAACCTCGGCAAGCGTAAACGCCATCGGCGGTTTGACGGTATATGCGCCAAAACCCTTTATTTTCGCTCAAATGACGATAGAACCGGAGCGGGTTCAAATCGCCAATCCGATAAACGACAGCACCTATACCTTTAACCTCATCGTTTACGAAACCGGTGATTCCACCAATTTGCTGAGTGTTGATGTGTTCGCGACCGAAATGGCGGATCAATTCGGCAATACCATTCCATCGTCTGCTTTTCAATTCGTGCCGAATTCCATTGTGGCCATACCGGCAGGAGGGTCGCAAAACATTACCGGTTATTTTACCGCACCGCCTCAGAGTACGGTAGATTTTACCACCTCCGGATTGTTTGAGGGATTAATCACGGTACAGAGTTCAAGCCAAACCCGGGCCATTCCGGTAACCACCGGCGTTATGGCGACAGGAGGTGGCGCACAAATCAGCAATCACTATTTTTATCCCAATCCAATCAACTTTTCTCAGGGAATGGGAACGATTCATTTTGAGCTGAGTGCATCCGGCAATATCACCGTAAAACTCTATGATGCTGCCAGTGATTTGGTTACCACGCTTATGGACAGTCAGTTTCAGATGGGGGGTCAACAGGTAGAATTGTCCTGGAACGGCCTTAACGATCAGGGCGACCTGGTCGCCAACGGTGTCTATTTTTACGTCATCGAACCCGAAAACGGAGACAAGGCGATAGGTAAAATTGCGGTGTTGAAATAGATTTTTCTTTTATTTTTATTGTTTTTCGGGTTCACAGCCAGAGAGACCCGGAAAAAACAAATTATCGCATACAGGTGAGGCGCACCACGTTTACGTAAATGAATCAATTTTAATGAATCATATTGAGTAGCGTAAATCGGCTGCGCCGCACCTTTTTTGTTTTTACGCAGTCTCTGTGAACGTGTATCAGTGGTTTAAATAGAGTCTTTTGTTAAAACTCTGTGACATAATCAGGGCCATAGCAAAGATCGTACGCCATAAAAACAGGAGCCGCCTGTGGTGCAAGGGTTGAATGGGGAGCTGATTAATACCCATAAATCGGTATTGTGTTCCTGGAGTGATGTTTGAATACAAGCTGATAAAGGAATTGACGTCATGCTGCCTGCGCTGCAATGGGAGGAGCAACCTTTGGTTTAGAGAAGACTATTTGGTGTACTTTTCAGGGCATTCTATTTTAAACTGCTGCAAGCCCCCGCCAGGAGGGCGCAAGAGTTCAGCCTCAGGCGTGAGCTCGTGAAATTAGCGTCACCACAACAAGCCCCCGCCAGGGGGCGCAAGGACTCAGCCTCGGGCGTGAGCCCGTGGAATCTACCACACAACATCAAGCCCCCGCCAGGGGGCGACAGGGTTTTACGCACAAATAATCCGAAAGAAAATTTTCGCAAATCGAAACCGGATCCCGGGGTTCGTATACAAGAGCAGCATTATGTCTACTGGTTACCCAGCAGCTCGTTCACCTTTTGCATGACCGTAAAGGCGTCGGCGACATAGAGCACATCGGCTTTGCCATGCGCCCAACCACAATTGGGATCGAGATTGATCACGCGGCGCTCATTGACAAAGCGCCATCCAACCACGTGAGGTTCTTCACCGTGACAACATGTGGCCAAACCCTTGTCATGACGGGGAGTCGAACCGGTTTGACCGACCTGGTTGAGCTGGGTCATAAACGGCAGAACAGCTGCACCTTCGCTGCTCAAATCCACCAGTGATTTTGTGCTGCCGAGAGAAGACTTGCTCTCCTTTAAAAATTCGAGTATAATATCAGCGGCCTGAGCGGCTTTGACCTCACCATCAGGCTGTTTTTTGGTCCAGCCGGCTCCGGCGACAAACAAGAGCTCGGCATCCGGGCGAATGGTTTGTTCGTCGCCGGCAGGTGTTTCGATACCCTTGACCGTCGTGCGGGTCAAAGCGTCATTGACATCGACAGAGAGAGCTTCTGTTGACGGTACTTTACTGTCACCCTGTGGGGGGATGAAAACACCGGATTCAATCGATATAAACCACGGTCTTTGGCTGCGTTTAAGGTGGGCCAGTATGCGCTGACGATAGTGCCAGCGGCTCACCACCAAATCTCCATTTTCTATCTTGAATTCGGTTATATGTGTATCGCTAACGCCATTGAGACGAAAGGCAACGCCTGCGATTGTCCGATTCGTGCGCACAGAATCGGGAGTGATGACGATATCGGCTTTAGCTTGACGGCAAATTGCTTCACAGGCGGCTGCATCGCTGGCATAACGGGAAACGGTGAACGCTTCTCCTTCAACCTTAAAACCACTGGAGACGGCGTCCGTTCCCAGATTCTCGATCGCCATATCCACATCCTGGCCCCATATTCCTATGCATAATTCTGCCTCGAGCATCTCTTTCAGGGTTATAGCGGCACCCAGGGCTTCTCCGGCTGCCTGTGGCAGGGTGCCATCTGATTCAACCGGTGTAACGACAAGTATTTTGCTCATCATATTTTCCTATTTACTTTTTATCCAATCAATGATTTCCTGTGCGATTTCATCTGCAGATATATCCTTGACAATTTTTGTATCCCGTTTTTGTTTTGGCAATTCAACAGCAGTGAATGTCAATTCCGGGTTTTCAAGATCAGCGGGTTTTGCCTGTTGCAGTGCCGGCATAATGGTGCGCATATTGGTCATACCGATTTGAGGATTGTTCGGAGGTTCCGGCAGATAACCGGTCGCCCAGCCCAGCACAGCCGGCGCGCCGCTGCAGCTGGAATGCAGATGTTTCCCCCCTTCGATGCGTTCCAGCACTTTAAAAGAGCCATCGTCATTCAGGCTGATTTTGTCAACCCCCTGAAACTGATCCGTAACACCGAGTATTTCCCCGACCATTTGCAGCGTTGTCCCGGCCCCTCTGGAAGCAGATTCCCAGCCTCCGAATAACAATGTATTTGATAAATCAAGTCCGTCGATTTGTTTAACAAGCTCTGCGAGCTGTACAGCAATTTGCTTTGAATCGGAAAACCCACCCGCAGCAGCGTCTGCGGCGATGAGCTGAAACGGTACTTTTTGCGCGATTGTCATCATGACTTGCTGTAACTTTGCTTTTGGGCCGATGCTGACCACATATAATTTTCCCCCTGTTTCTTTGACCAGTTCGGCTGCTTCATAAAGAGCATGGCCGGCCCAGGGATCGAGGACATGGGGGAGCATCATTTCGTTGCGCAACCCCGGTTTTTCTCCTGTTTGCACAGGGTCAAGGGTTTGTAAAGGATCCGGCACGATTCCGGCACAGACCACGACATTAAGATTCGTCATTGTTTTACTCCACGGTTGTAAGCTTGTCTCTAGTTTTCAGCCGAATGCAAGCCTCCGGCCCCGGCTTGAAAATCGATATTAATTTTATCCACTTTACTTTCAACGGGTTTGACGCAGTTCCACATACAGGCGCCGCAATGGATACAGCGGTCATTGTCAAAATTGGGAACGCCGTCTTCGCCCGGTGTAATCGCCTGGCCCGAGCACATTTCTATACAAATTTTGTTATCGCATTCCTTGCACAGGTGCGGGTGCAGAAATACAACGTGGTCTCGGTAACCGTTGGGTGCCTGAACTTTACCGCCGACCAGCAATGCATCCTGATGCGACATAAACAGTTGCCCATCGTATTCGATCTCCGGCCATCCCAGCTCTTGCATGAGCAAATCATTAAGAGCCAGGCCTTTGCTAAAAGCCTGTTGCTTAAGCTCTGCGATTCTTTCTTTAGATATTCTGCCTTTGAAATAATCTTCCGGCTGTTTGAGAATTTGATGAGTCGATTTGGGCTCTGTTTTTACATTCAACTTTCCCTTGCTCAATCCTGTCAATCCCATGCCGATCAGGCCACGAATAAATCCACGATGAAATCCGTCGCGGCTGTGTCTGGCCTGTTCAGCTTCTTCTTCAATATGGCTTTTACGGCGCATATTGACATAGGTCTTTTCCAGATTTTCCTGTGTAAAGGGCTGGTTCGCAGCAGCCAGCTTTTCGACTGCTTGTGCCAATAATACTCCGGTTTCCCAGGCTTCGTCCACACCGGAATTTGTCAGTATGTTGGTACTCGCAGAACCTTCTCCAATACGGGCCCATCCGTTGCCTGCGAGATGCGGTTCACCGCGTTTACCGGATTCCTGTATCGATTTCGCGCCCCATGATTTGAGCTTGCCGCCCTTGATATCATCCCGGAAATAGGGATGTTTGATGTACTGCTGCAGGTATCGGTAGGCGGTGCGTACAGGATTTTCATACCAGGAAGGCACAAAAATACCCACAGAAACGATATTTTCAGGATGAACATAGAGAAATCCGAAAATTTCGGGTTCGGGATAGCCGAAAGTATGGAAAACAGTCCCGGCTTTCAGGTTCGTATGAGCGGGCAGTTCGATGACCATTTTCATACCCACTGCCCAGTCTTTTTGCTGGTGATCATCCGGCAGCCCAAACTTTTCATCCAGCTGTCTGCTGATATTGCCAACCGGGCCATCGCCCAAAACAGTAAGGTCAGCTTCAATCTGCATGCCTGGCATATAGCCGTCAGCCGGTTCTCCTTTTTTATCAGTTCCCTGATCCACCATTTGCACGCCGATCATTTTGTTTTCGAAAAAGAGGGCTTTATCGACCGGCATGCCGGGCCACAATTGCACCATGCCGCTACCGAGAATTCGCGATGCCGCCCACTGGCTGAATTGGCCCATAGAAAAAATCAAACCGTCGTGTTTTTGCAAAAACGAGGGTATAACGGGCAACTCCAGCGCTTCCTTTTTATACCAGGGCAGCCATTTGCCAAGCTTGAGTATTTTGTCGGTAATTTTCAATCCTGCAGAGCGCGAGCTGGCACCATGCGGATCGAGCAGATAAACCAGTTTTTCTTTCTTAACGTCAATGGTCAACGGAATTTCAGACCCATTGAGGTCCGGATAGGATTGCCGGATCGAATGTGCTTTTGAAACCACCCCGGAAACCCCAAAGCCGATATCATCGGATCGTTCATAACAGATAATCTGTAACGGCATGCCGGGCATGGCACGGCTCGACAGCTTGACCGAGCCGTCATCGTAAGTCAGGTTTTTGCTGATTTCCGATAAAAATCCTGCAGTTGCCGGTCCAAAACCGACACATACAATATCCACTTTCATGGATTGTCGTTCATTGTTTGACATGATTCAAGTACTCGCTTTACACTATTTTGCTTTTTGCTGTTGGTAGTCACAAAAGGCCATATATATCATTTTTAAATCCGGATTTATTGCGGATAATCCAGGGCTTCTGGTATCATGACCATTGTCAGCGCTTCAGCAGCGCGGTCCTTTGCCAGATGCACACCGGCAATATTGGCGTTGAGCTCCTGCAGCAACGGTGTCAGGATATCGCCGGACTCGGGCAGGGTGGAGGCACTGCCGTAATAGAGCTCTGAACAAATTTGTGCCACCTGATGCGCAGCACGCGAAGCCTGAATAAAGCAAAGATCCTTGAAAAAAGCGACATACCCCTCCAGATTGGGCGCCACCGCTGCGTTTTCAGGACCCTTTTGTAGTAATTGCAGCACATCCTCCATTTGATAATAGGAGGACAGCAACCAGCAGAGGGCATCGGCCATTGCAAAGGTAACGCCCTGCCGGGAGCTGCTATACAGTTTTGTATTATTTTCATCGCGATGTGTTTGCAGATAATCGAGTGTTTCCAGCCAGATTTTCATTCCGCTGACCAGTGACTTTATTCCCATGTCGCTATGGGTTAAGGACAGATTTTCAAGCCGCTGTATCCAGTTACCGAATTGGGTCAAAAAGACCTTGTTGGTCATGGTAATGGAAAGCTGGCGCCTTTGCACCGCTTCCGGCCCCTCATAAGTGGCTTCGAGCTGTGAATCCATCCATTTTTGCCCGAGAAAACCGGGGCAGTCTTCTGTAATGCCATAACCACCCATCAGCGAAACCGCCTCGCGCATTACGGTTGCCCCTTCGCCGGTATTCCACAATTTGGTGGCTGGACAGAGCACATTGGCCAGTGAATCGGTGATGACGTATTGAATCATCGGATCGCCAATGGGGGCGTCGTCATCGTTTTCGAGATGGTTGACAGCATCTTGTTGAATCTTCATCAGGGCTTTAAATTCGGCACGACCTTTATTGATGCCTTGTTCCCGAAAGTATTTTTCTTTTTCTTTTTCCATCGGATCGAGCTCATCGAAAAGTCTGGCGGCAGCAAACCCGAGTGAAGATGCCGCTTCTCCCGCAGCCCAGACAGCTGCAGTTCGGTGTAAAGCATCTTCTTTTTGCTGTATTCCCAGTTTATAGCGGGGCGATTCGGGTTCTAGACTACCGCCGCGAAAGCGACCGCGCTGATATCGAATGACGGGCTCGACGGCAGAGACCAGTTTGGCTGCCGTCATCAAACCAACCGTAACCCGTGTATGTTTGAAAACCGGATCGATAATCTCTGCGTGGCTGAAATTGGGAAGAATGACACCGTCTTTAACGGTATAACCGCCGATAATGCGGCTGGCGGGGACCTTCATATTAAATACCGGATCGCGGGTAGAGGAGAGCTGGTGTACCAGCTTGAGGGTGGGGGCACCTCGGTCAAACGTACCGGGATCGGTTTCCTCCAAAATAATCATACAGCTGCCCTTGATACGGTCATCATCGCTTTCGACAGCGACACAGACAAAATTGGCAAAGTCCATATTGGTGATAAAGCGACCGCGTTTTTCAACCTGCAGAACGGGTTCCTTGTCAGCAGACCAGTCGGCAACGCGAACCTTACCGCCGAGCATACCGGTTTCGACCCCGACATAGGGGAGGGGTTCCGTCAGCCCAAACGCACCGCGATACTGAATGCGATCCTCGCCCTGCTGCGGCGGCACTGCACCGCCCATATAAGTTCGCTTTTGTTCTTCTGTACCGCGCTCATGAATCGGTTCCAGAGCAAGATTTCCAGCCAGACTACCGGTGGCGGCACCAGCGTCGACCCAGGACAATTCGTACGCAGTCAGGGCAAGGGCAAAGTTCTTGGGGCCTTCAATGAAACCGCCATATTCGGGATCCATAAACACAGCAGTGATACCGGATTCATCGAATGCTTTTAACAGTTGTGATTTTTTTGTCGTCCATTCATGACTGTTTCTGGCACCTTCCGCCACGGCACGCGCTACGGGTCCGCGTGCCACAGCTCTGACGGATTGAACCAGCATCTGCAATTCAAATCTGTCAGCAAAACGCCACATTATACTTCGAATATCATCACCCGGGAGGGTTGCAAGCGTATACATGCAAAAAATCCTTTCCCTTAAATGCGTTAAAAGAAAAAAATGAATATAATTCAGACAATATAAAAGCTCTTGAAAAAAATTACAAGGGAAAAATAATCACAGGCCGGCAACGAGTTGCATTTGACCCAATCTACTAAAATTTGATCAAATAAACAACCGCTTCAATCATTTTGCTGTGGTTTTTACCCCTTCCATTAAAAAAAGACTTGTGCATAGAGTCGTAAAAACGTATCATAATACTAAATAGCCTTATCACGGAATCAATACGGAGCGAAAAATGACATCCAGAGAACGGGTATTGACCTCTTTAGATCATAAGGAACCGGACGCCGTTCCCGTAGATATCGGCGCCACCGGCGTCACCGGTATGCATGTGACCTGCGTGGCAGCTTTGCGCGATTATTATGGCCTTGAAAAACGTCCCGTTAAAATTCACGAGCCCTATCAGCTCCTCGGACTGATCGAGGAAGATTTACAGGAAGCAATTGGTGTTGATGTCGAAGGCGTTTTTGGCTATAAAACCCTGTTCGGCTTTAAAAATGAAAACTGGAAATCCTGGAAACTTGAAAATGGACTCGACGTTCTGGTCTCCGGCCATTTTAATGTTACCATTGACGAAAAGGGTGATACGCTGATTTATCCGGAAGGAGATGTTGCAGCCCCTCCCAGCGGCCGCATGCCGAAGGGTGGTTTTTTTTTCGATACGATTGTGAGACAAGAGCCCGTCGACGAAGAAAAACTGGATCCTCAGGATAATCTCGAAGAGTTTGGCCTGATTTCGGATGAGGAACTGCAGTTTTACGCCCATGAGGCCGAGAGAGCAGCGCAAACCGGCCGGGCTGTCATTGCGGCAATACCCGGTACCGGACTCGGGGATATTGCCCTGGTTCCGGCACCTTTTATGAAACACCCCAAAGGCATTCGCGATATCGAAGAATGGTATGTATCAACCGTGGCAAGACAGGATTATATACACAAGATTTTCAGCAAACAAACCGACTATGCGCTGGAAAATATGGCCAGACTAGCCGGTGTCTATGATGATGTCGATGTTGTCTTTATCTGTGGAACCGATTTCGGTACGCAGCATTCCACGTTTTGCAGTCCGGATACCTATCACTCTTTGTATCATCCTTACTATAAAAAAATCAATGACTGGATTCACGATCACACCTCCTGGAAGACCTTCAAGCATTCCTGTGGAGCTGTCGAAAATCTGATTCCCCGCTTTATCGAGAGCGGTTTTGATATCCTCAATCCGGTACAGATTTCCGCCGCCGGCATGGAACCGGAGCACCTCAAACAGGAATATGGAAAAGATATTGTTTTTTGGGGAGGCGGTATTGATACGCAATCCACCCTGCCCTTTGAAACACCCGCAAAAGTCAGAGATCAGGTGTTAAAACACTGTGAAATCTTTAATAAAGGAGGGGGTTTTGTCTTTAACACGGTACACAATATACAGGCCAATACGCCGGTTGAGAACCTGGTTGCCATGTTCAATGCAATTAAGGAATTCAACCGCAAATAAACTCTGTGCTGTTTTGACGGTGCTGCTGTTGCTTTTGGCGGGTTGCACAGAAGAAAAGGTCTCTCAATCCTTACAGGACTCTGCTGCGGAACCGACTTTTACCATCACGCTTTCAGAGACAGGAGGGATCAGCGGCGGCACCAGCCGCTATGTCTTTAAAAGCAACGGCCGATACGCTGTTTATGACACCATGCCCGGCAGCAAAGATAAAAAAATATCAAGCGGAACTGTAGACAGCTCCCGGCTGAGAACGCTTTATCATCAAATGTTAAAATCAGCTCAATCCGGTAAAATCTATCGTCAAAAAGGAAACATCACCACATCCGTTTATCTCAGCACCACAGACACGACGTATACCTGGCGCTGGCCCGGAGCAGGAAAAAACGCTCAGGTGCCTGCCGATTTAAAATCCTGGTTTTTTGATTTGGTTGAATTGAATCGTTCCATTGATTGAGACAGGAGAATTTATGAAAACAATCCCTATTTTTATTATCCTTTTTCTGATTGTATCCGTTTCGGGCATAGCCTATCAAAAACAACCACACCGCACTGCCGGTTCCGCCCCCCCTGATCATCAGAAACCTTTGTCAAACGATGTTCTCATGGATATTCAGCATAAAATAAACAGATTCCTCTATCGAAAACAAAGCGCTGCTCCGGTTTTTCGCAGTACAAAAAGCCAACTTTTTGCGTTGAAACAGGATGGTTTGCAGCAATACCGCTCTCATCAGGATCAATCCCTGCTGCTGGTGGAAGGAGAAAATTTGAATGCCGGTATAGAAAGCTCAAAATCGCCGGGTGATCGTCTACGGGCTTTTATCGATCGGGCCAAACTATATTGGAACCTGAAACACGAAGATGACCGACTTGTTCCCTATGAGAGCAGAACGGATAAAACGGGTATGACGCATGTTCGCTTGCAGCAGTTGTATGCCAACTTACCGGTATACGGTCATGAACTTTACCTGCATATCGATACCCACAATCGTCTTCGCTGCATCAACGGCAGGGTCGACCCCATCGATCATCGCATCGATGTAAATCCAGCGATTACCGCTGAAGAGGCGAAAAGGCAGGCGGCGGCTTTTCTTAAAATCGACTCTAAAGAAAGCAGCAGTCAATTGCTGATCTATCCACACCGGGACTCCAACCGTCAGGTTTTATCCTACCTGGTCACCGCTTCGCCGGCGCTGGACCAGCGATGGGAAATTTTCGTAGATGCCAACTCGGGAGAGATATTACATGCCGGTAACAGAACCGCTTTTGACGGACCGGTCACTTCCACGGCAATGGATCTGAGCGGTGAACCAAAAACCTTTTCAACCTATCAACTCGATGGCCAATATTATTTGCTCAATGCGGCAAAAGATATGTTCGATGCCGCAAGATCGCAATTGCCGGATGTGCTGGTGGGTGGTATACTCGTTCTGAGCGCTGAAAACGCAAATGAAGATTTGTATTATATTATTTCAAACAGCCGCGATGTATGGGGCGGGTTTGAGAATGGTGTCAGCGCTTCTGTTCATGGCAATGTTGTTTATGATTATTATCACGAGGTGCACAACCGCAACAGTATAGATGATGAAGGGGGAAGCATATACGTTGTCGTCAATTACAAGGAAAACTATAACAATGCCTTTTGGAATGGCAAACTGATTGTTTTCGGCAACGGAGATAATGAACGTTTTAGCGATATCGCCGGTGCCCTCGACGTAACGGCACATGAAATGACCCATGGTGTGGTAGAATTCAGTGCCAATCTGATCTACGAATTCCAATCCGGCGCTTTGAATGAATGCTTTGCCGATGTTTTTGGAACAGCCGTGGAATTTTATTATGAGGGTGCAAACGCTGACTGGCTGATCGGCGAAGATGTGACCACCCCCAATATTCCCGGAGACGCGCTGCGGGACATGCAAAATCCATCCGGTCCAAAAGCGGTTTCCAAATTACCCGGACACATGAATGAATACCGCGACCTGCCCAACACAGAGGAGGGTGACTGGGGCGGTGTACATATCAATGTCGGTATTCCCAACCGCGCTTTTGCCCTGGCTTCCAATGCCATCGGAATCAATAAAACCGAACGTATCTATTATCAGGCTCTGACCAATTATATTACCCGCAGCTCGCAGTTTATCGACGCCAGGCTGGCAATGGTAAGGGTTGCCGGAGAGATTTATGGCGTAAATTCGGTTGAACAAAATGCTATTAAAACAGCCTTTGATCAGGTCGGCATTACTGCAGATGAACCGACCCCGCCCCCGCAGAACATACCCGAAGTGCAGGGCGAAGACTGGATTTTAGCCGTCGATTCGCAGAGTCGCATATTGCACCGCGTTAATCTGGATGCCAGTATCATTGAACCGATTTCCAGCGGTCAGATACTCAGCAAACCATCGGTTCCGGATGACGGCTCTTACATCCTCTATGTTGATATGAACTATAATCCCCGAATTCTCGCCCTTGATGGCAGCCAGGAGGAAATTCTTGATGAAAGCAGCCTGTTCCGAAACATTTCGGTTTCACCCGATGGCGCAACCCTGGCAGCCATTTCCAGTCAATACGATAATAACCTCTACATCGTCGGTATCGGCGAAAACGAGGAGGTCAAAACCTATCAGCTCTATGCCAAAACGTATACCGAGGGCGTGCAAAGTCCGGTTGTGCGGTATGCCGATGCTCTGGACTGGACCCTGGACAACCGCTATATTCTTTATGATGCATATAATGAAATTTCCTCAGGGCAAAGCGGTTTCGGTTACTGGGACATTAACCTCATACGCGTTTCTGACGGGGCTGTCGAACGTATTTTTCCGGCACAGTCAACACTGATAAATATCGGTAATCCGGCGCTTGCCTCAAATAATAATTTTATTATCGCCTATGATTATGTCGATGAATACGGCACTGTTTTTACCCGAACCGCTAACCTGGAAACCGGAGAAACCGGACAGGTCAATTATAACGGCACGACGCTTTCTTATCCTGATTTTTCCCCGAATGATGACGCCATTATCTTTCAATACAACGACGGATCCAAGGATTACATCTATGTGACCGGATTACAGAACGATGGTCTCAATGGCGATAATAATTTTCAGCAATTTCTGGTCAATGCCATCTATCCGCTCTGGATACGACAGGGACAGCGACCACAGACCGAGGTGACAGCAAGCGAAGAGGACAAAATACCGTCCGATTATCAGCTGAAGCAAAATCACCCCAATCCATTCAACAACAGTACGACAATCGAGTATTCATTACCCGCTTCAGAATATGTCAATCTATCTGTCTTTAATGCCTCAGGACAATTGGTTAAAGTGCTGGTTGAAGAAGAAAAAGAGAGAGGAAAACACCGCATTCAGTTCGATGCCTCCTCAATGGCGAGCGGAGTTTATTTTTATTGTTTATCGACAGCGGATGCCATATTGCAAAAAAAGTTATTGCTGGTCAGATAGTCTGGTATGACCATCGGTTTGCTTTTTTTGGTAACGGCATGATTTAGCTTGTTTCCATGATTTATCATCTGCTTTGCGGCTTTTCAATACCCAGATCTTTTGCCATTTGCGTGCGAATGCTGTCTTCGTCAATGCTGACGACCTGGCCATTCAGGTGATCGGGATTCGTTTTGCACAGCCACAGAATCAGGTTTGCCGGATCCTGTGGCGAACGCAGCATATCGTTTTCATAATAGCCGCGAAACCGCTCCACAGAAGGAAATTCTTCCCTGGTTTTTGTTCGTATAACCTCCTGCATGGCAGTCGAAACGATGCCCGGGTAGACGGAATAGGTTTTGATATCCAGGTCAGCCTGGCTCAGTTCATGTGCCAGCGTGCGGTTCAGGTGATCCACTCCTGCTTTTGCCGCACAATAAGCGCTCCATCCGGCTACCGGGTGCGAAGCAGCGCCGCTCGATATAAAAATAATCGTTCCTGATCCTTTTTCCACCATATCGTTAAGGGCGACATGTGTTGTCAAAAAGGCACCGCTGAGGTTGATATCGATATTTTTTTGCCAGGTTCTGGCATCGCATTTCCAGCCCGGATTTACTGGTTCGATGACACCGGCATTAATGACGGCGATGTCCAGTTTCCCCAACTGCTGGTGCACTGTTTGTTTTAGTTCCAGTAGCTGATCATAATCTGTCACATCAGCGGCCAAAGCCAGAACGCGACCGTTTTTTGCCCGGATTTCCTTCGCGGTTTGATCGAGTTCGTTTTGTGTACGCGCGGTAATGACAACCAAAGCGCCCGCCGTGGCCAGTGTTTCGGCAACCGCCTTGCCGATTCCGCGGCTGCCGCCGGTGATAAGAACAATTTTATCTTTCAAGCGTTTTACCTTTGGTTAATGAGCGATTTACGGTCAAATGAGAATATCCTCTTTCCAGCCCAGCTTGATCAGATCGATTTTCGCTGCATCTGCCGTGCCGAGATGGTGACGCGTATCCGCCAGCTCGATGTGCTTTGCCGGGGGATTGAGCGGTCTTTCTTCGCCGAAATGGACCGTGCGTTTGGCCTGCATAATCCGCATACCAACGGAATCGACAGCAACCGGATCAAAACCGACGATCATGCCTTTGTAAGCCCAAACATACTCCGGATTGTAATGATGTGGTCCGATACCGTGAAACAGAGGTGTAAACATGACCAGTATGTTCAGTCGCGTTTTACCGGCAACGTCCGGCCGTTTCCATATGGTGGCTAAATCGGCGCAGGAATCGGAATGGTATTCATATGGCCGTTTGACAAACATGATATAGTTTTTCAATAATGTGCCCAGACCGGACCAGTGATGTGTGCGCATCGGCCGCACATTGATCAGTGCAGTGGCATTTTGGAATACGGGGTTCGACCGGATACCGCGATCGTCGATGGATATGTTTTTGCCGGGAACACCAGCGTTCATCAGCCGCTTTTCAATTGCGGCTTCCAGTTCTGCCGGTGTGGGTAAAAATCGCCATTCATTCGATTTTACCCCTACCATATCATCGGCATTGACCAACCTTTTCCAACAGGAAACCGGATCGTCATCGTTAAGCAGCGTTGTCACCGCCTGGTCCAGCATTCTCTCGGCGCGGCCGGCACGCGGCCTGTGCAGATCGTCTAGCAGATTTTTATCACGAATAAGGATGACCCGGTTTGACGGAATGCTTTCAGCCCGGTTACAGCGGGTGGATCCCAAAAAGGTTACCGCACCGGCAAGGGCCGTATTTTTGATAAATGTTCTTCTGTTGAGATTTTTCATAAGGACTCCTCAGCTGCCGCCTTTGCAGCTTCAATTTGACCAGCAGCGAGTTGAAGCAGCTGATCGATTTGTACTTTTTGACTGGCATTGAATACGATGGCCAAAACATCTCCATGAGCAGAAAAACCACTCCACTGGTTCTCTGCAATTAAAAAGGGACCGGGATTTTGGCTTTTGTAATAGGTTTGCGTGAATGTTTTTTGCGCCTCCAGACGCTGTTTTTTATCAGGATATTGAATAACAAGCAATAGTGAACGGTCATCACTGCTGAATGCATACTTTGCCATGACCGCCTCGGTGTCGTCGTTCATGTGCAAAATATTTTCCGGTGAAATATAATAATAGGAATTGAGCCAGATATAATGGCGAAAGTAGCGTATCGAGGGTTCGATCAAGTTCTGGGACGGTAAATAGTCGAGAACCAGCGGCAGGGGGCCTGTATCATCGATATGGTTGTCGATATGTCGAGCAAGCTCGAACACTGCGGTTTTGGCTTTGGGCGTTTCAGGGGTTGCCAGAATGGAAATGAAATAGCGATCCTTCCAGAACAACAGCAAACCGGGCACATATTGCCCACCCTGGCCGATGGATATATTTTCTTTTTCACGGGAATGGGAAAAAACGCCATAGGCATTTCTGGAATTGATCATATCAAAAATATCGACAAGAATATCGGGTTGGTCTGAAGCTGTGTAGATCCGGTTCAGCACCTGCACAAATCCATAGGAGAGATAAAGCTCGGCACCTCCGTCGATATAATCATAGAGATTTTTCGGCCCGTAGAGATAATCCGGGCCATCCTGCTGCCAGCCGGGCAGATTTTGCGGCAGGAGGGATGCTAACGTTTTTGCTTTCATCGGTTCCTCCACAGGGCGTTTTGCCGGTAAAAATACAGTATCCAAACTTACACATCTCTGCGCTCAAGATCAAATAAAAATGAATCAATTTTTACCCGTTGCCTCAACATGCACTATAAAGAAGGTATTATAAATCTATGGGAAAAAATATTGATAATATCAAAATTTTTTTTTGCCTAAAAGGTCATTTGAGAATGAAGGATGGTTAAAACCGCCGGATTCGCAGCATTTCTCTGCGAACCCGGCAAGTTGGAAGGTCAAAAATTCAGCTAATAGTAGCGTTCCCTGGGTAATGAATGAATCCAGGAGATATTCGAGAATAACGTTAATAAGTTGATGAACATCATTCCGTCCATTCCTGCAGATAGGCGTTTCCGGTCAATTCTTCGATATCCCGGATCATTTGTTCCATATCTACCCTGACAACGCGACCGGTCTTGATATTTTTCGAGTAAAAAATCCATTCACCTGTTTTGCGATCATGCGGGGAGAGAAGGGTGGTATTACCGCTGCCGTCTATGGCATAGAGCTCACCGGTATTGGAATAGAGGCCAGAATAGTTATTTGTGTATTTCGGAGCCGAAGCATCCTTGAGCATAAGCGCCGAGCCGACGGAAAATCTGTAATCGGTGTTGGGATCATGTATACCGATCAGACCGCCGTCTTTAACCACCATACGCTGAAAGGTGATGTTAAAGGGAGAGCCGGCTCTGGTCTCCTCGATCGTAAAGAGGTTATTTGGAGAGAGCGGATCGGTGTCGTGAACATGGAGCAAATAAGTGGGTGCGCTGGTACCGACACCGACAAAACCGCTGTTGTAATAAATATCACTGCCGTTCTGACTCCAGAGCGAGCTTCCGCCTGTGGCGGTCAGAGATTTCCAGCTGGTACCGTCATAGCCTTCAAAATCTGTTCCGGAATAGCGAATCGCACCTTCATTGCTGTTCATGGTATTCCCTACCAGTATGGCACCTTCAACATGCAAAAATTCCCGTGGATTGACGGTGTTTATTCCGATATAACCGTCATTCTTGACGATCATTCGGGTTCTGAGAATCGGAAAGGGACTGCCGGGGGTGGCTTCACGAACAGTAAAGAGATCAGCCGTACTGTTTTCATCCATATCTATAAAATCAGCAAAACTGACAGGAGAATCGGTTCCCACACCGAACCGGCCTTCATCTTTTAGGATGAGGCGGGGCATCACAACAGAAGAGACACCATCTGATACGGTTTCCTGCACCCGCATCAGATCCATTGTACTGCTGACATCGGGGTCGAGAACGTCAAGTCGTACCTCACCGGGTGTTTGATTGATTCCCACGCTTCCCTTGTTGTTGATATAGAGGATATCGTCGTCACTGCTATTTTTTACGATAAACTGGGAAAACGACACGCCTACAGAGAGCAACAACACTATTACAATTTTCAGATCGTCTTTCATCATTTGATTACTTTCGATGATTACTATCGCAGGAAACATTAGCCGGACATCGGCCGGTAACCCTGCGAGCCAGAGGCCAAGTTGACAATTTTATTTTAATAAATTCATTTTTTTGGTATCGAGAAAACCATTGCATTTCAGGGTGTAGAGATATATTCCTGCCGGCACCACTTTACCATTTTGGTTGCGGCCATCCCACTTTATCGAATGAAATCCGGCGTGCAACGAATTGTTCACCAGAGAGCGAACCAATTGTCCCTGGATATTATAGATGTTCAATGACACCATTCCTTCTTCTCCAAGGCTAAATTCGACTCGGGTTTCAGGATTGAAGGGATTGGGAAAATTCTGTTTTAATTGATAAGCATGCGGCTGTTTTTCAGCAAATTTTATTTTTTTGGGACCGTGCATGGTGGTAACACCGTTATAGCTGATATCCGCGAGCTTGTAATAATAAAGTTCTCCTTCCACAACCCGGGTATCGGTATATTCATATTGCGTTTTGCTCAGGCTATTTCCCACTCCGGCAATCATATTATCTGTGATTTTTTTATAGTCACTCGATTTGGTATTAGAGCGGTAGATATGAAATCCCATATTCTCGGTTTCTGATTGGGTGATCCATTGCAGCAGTACACCTTCGGGAACCGATTTTACTTCAAAAGAGGAAAGTTCAATGGGCACCAGGATACTGGTCTGATAATCCTCGACTTCCCCATCTACAGCTCCGCCGCCTGGTAAGAGTCCGCCATTGATGCTGAGCCGAAACCGGGCAAAGCAGTTGCCGGTCACGGCATTGAGCGGAACGTTAAAATTGAGATTATTAGCCCCTGCATTCAGGACCTGGGAGGCAAATATCTGTTCATTGGCATCCAGCCAATCGCCGTCGTTATTAAAATCGAACCAGGCGTCCAGCATCCCCTGGCCGACAGAGGTCGTCAGAGTAACCTGTACGGTTGCCGGACTGCCGGCGGTCAGAGGCGTGGTAAAGATAACGCCGTCTTCATCGTCGTTACCATCGCCGACATCATCTCCCGTGGCTGTGCCGTCCGGCTGTCCGTCCGGCTCGGCATCGATTGAGGTACCCAGCATAAACCCAGGTAAAATAAAGTGACTGGCGCCATTGTTGGCTATACGCGTGGGATAGGTGGGATCGGGCGCATCACCCCAGTCCACTTGTTCTTCATCGATTAACAGCAGATAATCCTCGCTCTCTCCGTCTTCAAAAATGCCGGCACCGTTCCAGTCGCTGGTATTGACGGGTTGCCCGGTAATGGTAAACCTGGCCCAGACATAGCCGGCATTAGGGCCAATTAAGAAAGCAGGGGGTGCAAGCGAGGAGAGTGCGCCATTGAAACCCGGAGGAATGTAAAAATCGACGAGAACGTGCTCGGGCGCGGCGGCTGTGGCACAGCTCGCAGACCCACCCCATACGCCGTTTTGATCCCAATCGATCAGGACATTGACATAGCCTCCGATATCCTGCCAAGAATTGGTAATTGAAATATCGATATTCAAACCCCAGGCAGCGGTGTTACAAATCACACCCAGACCGCCGGATTGGGCGCTGCAGGGGATGACGGATTCCGAACCGGCAGGTCCGGTGATGGTATAGGACGGTGGAAAGAGCAGACCGGCGTCATTGTCGGAAAAACATTCATCCAGATCATATTGATTGGTAAAAGCCGGACATCCGCCGGCATTGCCGTCCGGCTCATGATCCCAGGAAGGGCCAAACCACATCGCGGTTCCATAGTGCTGTACCCAGGAGGTAGCAGGGACTGAAGAACACGTGGGAAAATTACCAACGATAGAAAGGGAAGGATAAGCCAGGGCTCCGTCCGGAGCATCTCCGAATTCACTATCCTGCGCCTGCGCATTACAAACCATAATGAACAGGCCCACCAGAAAGATTAAATTTAGATTTTTCATCACGACCACCTTGATGTTCAGTTGAACGACTACTTAATGGGTTTGTGACACATGGCAATGGGTCTGTTGATGAATTCAGAGTCTCTCCGGGCTGTTTTGTAAATTTCCGTCCCTCAGTTGCCCCCTTTGTGCCACACATAACGATTAACTGTCACAAAATTGGTGACATTACGGCTTGAATTTTGCCAAAGATCGTTACGATCACGATCATTCAAACATTGTACCAAAAAGAACCATGAACAAAAGATTCATGTGATAAAATCGTATCGCGATGCGAATCTGTAATGAATGTTTGTCCAGACATGTATAAAATTCTCCTTGAAATGGCTTTTATTTATATTGAAGGAGGCTTGTCAGCAGTTTGGATATACAAGAATATCATTTTTATAGATTTGTTCTTGAATTCTTGTGTCAAAAGGCATAAATTTCACATGAATAAAAAAAAGGAATTGATATGCGAAAACTCGCTTTATGGCTGATGCTTTTGCCGCTCATCGTTTCTGCACAATCCGCGGATGACGAGCTGGTAAAGGTTAAAGCCTTTATTCCCGATATTGTACTGGATCTCAAGTACAATACCTCGGATAACTTTGCTGAGCAAAAGCTCTATTCGACCGATGAATGTTTTTTGGCTCTGAACGTTGTTAAGCAATTAAAGCTGGTTCAGGACAGTTTGCGCATGTTCAGGCAGCATAATGGCACCAGCTATCCGCAGGGGTTGGGACTGAAAATCTGGGACGGTTACCGTCCGCGCGCCGTACAATACCTTATGTGGGAAATCCTTCCCGATCCGACCTTTGTCGCCGATCCCGCCACAGGCTCTTCACACAACCGCGGCGCCGCCGTCGATGTGACCCTGGTCGACCGGGCCACCGGAGAAGAGCTCGAGATGCCGACCTGTTTTGATGATTTTTCCGAACGTGCCTCTCATTCCTATTCGAATCTGCCGGCAAATATTCTCGCCAACAGAGAACTTTTAGAAAGCATCATGGTCGATGTGGGGGGATTTGTTATCTATTCCGCTGAATGGTGGCATTATTCGCTACCGGCGGCAGCAGCGTTTCCGTTACTGGACTTTCAACCAAAGTGAGGATGTCATGCCTAGATTCCTGATATTTTATTTTATATTGATTTCATTTTCATTCCTGCCGGCAGGGGAAGAAGTTTTGATCAATTCTCAAATGGAGAAAAACCAGCGCAACCCGGCGATTGCTACCGATGGCAATGGACATATCATTGTCGTCTGGACCCGGGAGGATTCGGTTTTGGCTACCACACAAAAGGATATCTGTTTGCAGCGGTTGAATGCCTCGCTCGATACCCAGGACGACGTGCAACGGGTGAATGTCGTTTCCGCCGGGAATCAGGAAAGTCCGGTTGTGGCCATGAATCGCAGCGGTAACACGGTGGTGATATGGGCCCATTACAGCCATCCCGATTCTATGTATGATATAATGGGACAACTGTATTCCGCTGCAGGGCCTGTCGGCGATAATTTCCTCGTCAATTCCCATATCAGCCACTCACAGACCGCACCCTCGGTTGCTATGGCAGCGGATGGCAGGTTTATCGTGGTTTGGGAGTCCTGGTTCCAGGACGATGGCGACCGCGGTATTTACGGTCAGCGCTTTGATGCCAACGCCAACCGGGTCGGCGACGAGTTCCGCATCAACAGCACCACCGCTTTTAGCCAGGCAAGACCACGGGTGGCCTATACAGAAGAAGGTAAATTTGTGGTTATCTGGGAGTCCTGGAATCAGGATAGCGCCACACCCTCCGGTTATGGCGTCTTTGGTCAGTTGTTCGATGCCGAGGCGCAAAAGCTGGGAAAGGAGTTTCGCATCAATACCTATAGCAACGACTATCAATGGTTCGGCGATGTCGTAGCTTTTGACGACGGCGGCTTTGGCGTGGTTTGGTGCAGCTGGGAACAGGACGGCGATGACGGCGGCATCTATCTGCAGCTTTTCAATGCTGCAGCCAACAGGGTGGGCGTTGAAATCCCGGTCAACAAGACGACACAACATTATCAGTGGCTGCCGCGCATCGCAAAAACCGCTGATGACGATTTTGCTGTGATCTGGTCGAGCTGGAAACAGGACGGCAGCCGCGAAGGCGTTTATAGCCGCTTTTTTAACCGCCGCGGCGATGCAAAATCATTCGAAACGCGAATCAATTTGACAACGGAGAGTTATCAGTGGGAACCGGTTATGGTCGCCACCGGCGAGAATGAAATCGCAGCGGTTTGGTCGGCGTGGGGACAGTTCAGCGAGAATTACGACATTATTGGAAGAATTTTTTCGCCGCCTATGCCTATGGGAGCGCTGGACCCGAAAGCGGTCAGTAACGAAAACGGACTCTCCACCAGCCAGGTGATCGTCCATGTGATGGATCATAGTTCATTGACAGGGGATCTTTACCAACTCTCTTTTCACAGGGATGAAAACTCGGAATTGCGAGGGGATATCGTCAACCTCATCACACAACAACGGTTGGTCAGCGATTTCCCTTTGAACCGGGGGAGCGGCTTTTTATATCTGACGCCGCCATTCGAGGGACTCGCAGTCGAGATCATTCCCGTCTTTGAGCTCGAAATTGATCTGGAGCAATCCTGTTTCATCAACAACAGCGGTAGCAACGTTAGCATCAACATTGAAAAGATCATCGATTCGCGCAAAAATGTCGCGCCTGTCGATGTCGCCATTATTTGGGGCAGCAGCGATACGCTGGCAAGCGGCAAGTACAGCTCTCCTTCGGACACGGCGTTGTTTGATGTCAAAATTCCGTTTAAAGCATGGGATCTGACCCAGGATCAGGCTCTGGATATCTGGGTCATTGAAGAGAGCGACAGCAAAAACAAGCGTTGGGATGTGAATGAAAAATTCCGCATCATCACACCGCCACCGTATCGGAAACGCGCTTCTGATTCACATGTCGAAATTGCTGTCCTTCCGTCTGAAAACGATGTAACTCTTCCCGGGGCAGGGGATACAGTGTTTGTCTATACCAAACGCCCGTTGACCGTCGACGATACCTTTCGCTTTACGGCATGTGAAGAAAACGTGGTCACCAACGTTGAAACCAACAAGAGATTTACTCCGAAGCGGTTCTCGCTCGAACAAAACTATCCCAATCCCTTCAACCCGAAAACAACCATTCCGTACTACTTGCCAAAATCCACTCATGTCGAATTGAATGTTTTCAATGTTAGGGGACAATGGATAGCCACCCCGGTTTCCGGAAGACAGGCTGCGGGCAGACACCGGTTCCTCTTCGATGCCGCCGGCATGGCCAACGGGATCTATTTCTACACGCTGTCAACTAGCAGAGAACTTTTGACCCGTAAAATGTTGTTGCTGAAATAAGGCCATATGACCTAAACGGAAATAGGATAGCAGGGCAGAGGGTCTTTCATTATAACCCGCAGCACTTTTCCAGATGAAAAGCGCATGATGGTATTTCAATCGAGGAACAACTATTTAAATTGCTGCATACCCTGGTTAAGCCGCTTTGATGAACATCCATGTCCGACGGCACACCCTCCAATCGATCAAAAATTTATTTAATGTCTAAAACCGACTACTACAATTTGTGAATTACGAGTCAGGCAGCAGAGCCGTTCTGATGCATTCCAGGCCGAAGAGACTAAAAACGGCGTCATTCTATCAACCGGGTTTTATTGGACTATGTATGTACCACGGCGGCATAACAGTCATAAAATAAAGTTTACTGATAACAGGACTCCGGAATGATTTGAAATATTGATTCTGTAGCATTATGAATAACTTTCGGGGAAAACCAGGAAAACAATATTTTTAGCCTTGACATTACAAAATGATTGTCTTATATTTCGTTGAACAACGAAATGAAAGATGCGAAAATGGATAACGCCCAAATCTTCAAAGCCCTGGCCGACAGGAGCCGCCTGCGTATCTTGAGAATGCTCAACATTCGACCGTTATGCGTATGCGAGATCCGCGAGATCCTCGGTCTGGCGACATCAACGGTATCGCAACATCTGGCGTTACTGCGCCATGCCGGCTTTATCTATGATATCAAGGACAATAAATGGGTCGATTACCATCTGAACCGGCAGAGCAATGATACCATGGTGCACTCGCTTTTGCAGGTCATTCTCAGCAACGCCCTGGATGATGACATTTATAAAAAAGATGCCGCTGAGGTACGCACTGTCGACCGTAATGCGTTATGCCGGCTCTGAAAAATTTTTAGAATTAACAATTCGTTATTTTGCCAAATGACAAAGGGATATGTACAATGAATTGGCGTCATGAATACAAAAAGCTCTTGTGGATAACCGGGTTGTTTCTGCTGGCCTATTTTTTACCGACGGACGCTGAAACCTTTCGCTATGCCGTTATCGATGCCTTCACACTGGCCAAATGGTATGCCCGCGAACACGTTATTCTCTGCCTGATTCCGGCTTTTTTTATCGCCGGCGTCATCAGCGTCTTTATCAGTCAACAAGCAATCATTAAATACCTCGGTTCAAAGGCGAAAAAATGGGGTTCCTATTCGATGGCATCGGTTTCCGGTACCATTCTTGCTGTTTGTTCCTGCACAGTATTACCCTTGTTTGCCAGCATTTACAAACGCGGTGCGGGTCTGGGCCCGGCAGTGGCTTTTCTCTACAGTGGTCCGGCCATCAATATTCTCGCCATTATCCTGACCGCACGCATCCTCGGACCCAGCCTCGGTATTGCACGCGTTGTCGGTGCCGTTTCGTTTAGTATTGTAATTGGCCTGATGATGCAATTTTTGTTCAGACATGAGAATAAAAATAAAGAACAAAATTTGCCACTACCCCAAAGTGACGAAAGCAAACCTCTATGGCAAACCGCTTTTCATTTTTTCGTCCTGGTCGGCATTCTCGTCTTTGCCAACTGGGGAAAACCGGCTGATGGCAGCAGCGTTTGGATGCTTTTGTATCACTATAAATGGTGGATCACCGCATTTTTGGGGCTTTTATTTGCCCTTTCTCTGGTTGTGGTCCTCGAATTAAATGTGATACCGGTATTGCTGGGAACCGGATTGACGGCAGCGATGGCGTTGATTTTTGATCAGCAACCGCTGGTTCCGTTTATCACGGCAGTGATTATTACCAGCACTCTTATTTCACGCCGCAAAGGTGAACCTCAGGAGTGGATGCAGGCGACCTGGGCATTCACCAAACAGATTTTACCGTTGCTCGCCGCCGGTGTTGTCGTTGCCGGATTCTTGCTCGGTTCACCGGAAGGCGGAAACGGCATTATTCCAGCAGACTGGATTTCAGGACTTGTCGGCGGGAATTCGCTTTTTGCCAATTTCTTCGCCTCGGTTGTCGGCGCGTTTATGTACTTTGCCACCCTGACCGAAATACCGATACTGCAGGGCCTGATCGCCAACGGCATGGGCAAAGGTCCGGCCCTGGCCCTGTTGCTGGCCGGACCGGCGTTATCGCTGCCCAATATGCTGGTCATCCGCAGCGTCATGGGCAGCAAAAAGACGATTGTCTTTGTTTTGCTCGTGGTAATCATTGCCACGCTGACCGGCCTGATATACGGTATGCTGTAAGCCTGTACTGTTGAACGAAACCGAATCAATATAAATTCATGAATAGAGGTCATGATGACTATAAAAATACTCATTCTCTGCACCGGCAATTCCTGCCGAAGCCAGATGGCACAGGGATTTCTGAAATCCTTTAATCCACAACTTGAAGTTCATTCTGCCGGTACAGCACCGTCAGACCGAGTGAATCCATTTGCCATTAAAGCGATGCTTGAAGTGGACATTGACATCTCTGACGGTAAACCCGAGGATGTCGGCCAATACCTGGACCAGTCATTTGATTATGTCATCACTGTCTGTGACCACGCCAAAGAGAGTTGTCCCATGTTTCCTGGTGATGTCAGGGAACAGCTGCATATCGGCTTTGACGATCCGGCTGATGCAAGCGGCAGTGAGGAAGAGATTATGGTGGTATTCAGGCGGGTGAGAGATGAAATCAAAGACAGATTTGAACAATTTTATAGAGAAAAGATCCAGGAATAATTGTAAAAGGACATTAACAGGATTCAGGAGGCACAGATGAAGAATGTGAAGATACTGGGGACAGGCTGCCCCAAGTGCAATGAACTGGAAAAACGGGTTAAAAATGTGGCTGAGGAAAATGATATCTCTATAGACCTGGAAAAGGTCACCAAAATCAACGAAATCCTCAAATATGACGTTATGGTAACCCCGGGACTGGTTATCGATGGCGAGGTAAAGAGCGCCGGCAAGCTGCCGGCAGACGAAGACATACTGTCCTGGCTTGAATAGATCATCAAAAACAAATTCCGGTCGCCGGATATGGCGTCCGGACCAAACGTAAAACCGGGAGAAACAGGATGAAAACAGGATTTTTCGCTGGTGTTCTATGTTTTTTGGCTTTGATCAATTGTCAGTCCAATACGAATCATGAAAAACAAACGGATATAACGGTAAGAACAGAACGTGCAAAAATTACCTTTGTCGAGCTAGGCTCGGTAAAATGCATTCCCTGCAAGGCGATGCAGCCGGTAATGGAATCGATAGAAGAAAAATACGGTGATCAAATCGAGGTGATCTTTTACGATGTCTGGCAGCCAGATCAAAAAAAATACGCGCAGCAATACAACATCAAGCTGATCCCCACCCAGGTTTTTCTGGACGAGAACGGCAATGAAATCATGCGCCATGAGGGATTTTTTGCCGAAAAAAAGATCGATACCTTTTTGCAGAAGCAAGGGTTAACCCCGAAAGAGGAAACCTCATCATGATTGGGGAGATCTTTTCCCTGTTATCGGATTCCTTGACGCAATCCCTGTGGATCGCGCTTTTCGGGGCTTTTGTTTGGGGGGTGCTAAGCATTCTTCTCAGTCCCTGTCATTTGTCCAGTATTCCATTGGTCATCGGATTCGTTATGCAGCAGGAAAAGAAAACCACATCGCGCGCCTTTTTCTTTTCCCTGATTTTCTCTCTGGGCATCCTTTTTTCCATCGCCCTGATCGGCATCATTACCTCATCGCTGGGCCGGTTGATGGGCGATCTCGGACGCACGGGCAATCTGTTTGTGGTCGCTATCTTTTTCATCGTCGGTCTATATCTCCTTGATGTAATTACGCTAAACTGGTCTTTTGGTCTCAATCCGGCCAGACGGGGCGGTTTGCTCTCAGCCCTGATGCTGGGTCTGATTTTCGGCATTGCCCTGGGTCCCTGTACCTTTGCATTTGTGGCTCCGGTTCTCGGCATTGCCTTTACCCGGGCGCAAACATCCTTTATTTCTGCTTTTGCATTGATCCTGTTATTCGGTCTGGGACATTGCAGTGTGATCGTATTTTTTGGAACCCTGGCACAAAAAGCCCAGAAATATCTGGATCGAACGGATAAAAGCAAGACCATACTGTGGGCGAAAAAAGCCAGCGGTATTCTGGTCATCGCTGCCGGCATCTATTTACTGGTCAATACACTTTAATCATTCAGATACATCAAACGGTTTTTTAATTGACAACACAAATGAGAGCTGTTGTATGGTAGCGGTTTATCATCCTATATACTGGTTCGTGAGCGGATTCCGGTAAATCCGCTTGATAAATCAGAAAAAGAGAGATTTGACAGGTAATAAAAAAGAAGTGACTTGCACAAATCAAAGGGAAAATCGACCATGGCCGATATTACAAAACGATTATCACTAATAGATCGCTATTTAACGCTATGGATATTTCTAGCCATGCTGGCCGGAGTTTTTGGCGGTTATTTGGTACCCGGAATAGCATCGTTCTGGAATTATTTTCAGGCGGGAACAACAAATATTCCAATTGCCATCGGATTAATTTTAATGATGTATCCGCCACTGGCGAAGGTGAAATATGAAGAGCTTGGTGATGTTTTTCGCAACGTCAAAGTGCTTGGGCTATCTCTGGTACAAAACTGGGTCATCGGGCCGGTTCTGATGTTTATACTTGCGGTTATATTCTTGCGTGGCTATCCGGAATATATGGCCGGATTGATCATGATCGGCCTGGCTCGCTGCATTGCGATGGTAATAGTATGGAACGAACTTGCCAGGGGTGATACGGAATA
Organism: Candidatus Zhuqueibacterota bacterium; assembly: GCA_014728085.1. Lineage (GTDB taxonomy): Bacteria > Zhuqueibacterota > Zhuqueibacteria > Residuimicrobiales > Oceaniaggregativiventaceae > Oceaniaggregativivens_A. The sequence continues at coordinate 902 of WJMF01000083.1, read as the reverse complement.
TGCCGCTGGGCTGGTGGCGTTCAATTCAATTTTTCAGGTGTTTTTCTATTCGGTGTATGCTTATATCTTTTTGACATTGGTACCATCCTGGCTAGGATTAAGTCGTTTTACAGTTGATATTACGATTGGACAAATTGCGGAAAGTGTCTTTATTTATCTTGGCATTCCATTCATTGGCGGTATGCTCACACGGTTTGTCGGTATAAAACTTAAAGGCAGGGAGTGGTACGAACAAACGCTTATCCCCAAAATCAGTCCCATCACCCTGATTGCATTGTTGTTCACGATTTTTGTAATGTTCTCGCTTAAAGGTGAGATCATTGTCAAGATTCCTATGGATGTTATCCGTATAGCCATTCCGTTGTTGATTTATTTTGTAGTAATGTTTTTGGTATCGTTTTATATGGGCTATAAGGTCGGCGCAGACTATTCAAAAACGGCAACATTGTCCTTTACGGCTGCGTCGAATAATTTTGAACTGGCGATTGCTGTGGCGGTTGCAGTGTTCGGCATCAAATCGGGAGCCGCCTTTGCAGCAGTGATTGGTCCGCTGGTGGAAGTGCCGGTATTAATCGGCCTTGTGAATGTAGCTTTATGTTTTCGGAAGAAATATTTTGGATCAGTTGAAAAAGATAGTGTAACCGCAATATCAAGATGCTACCGGCGGTGAAGAGGAAAACAAGGCGTAATTTCGCCGCGTACAGAATGAAATAGAGCAGGCGTTTCAGCTGTTCTATAGAAAAAAAATATGACAATAACATAGATTTGAGCAAATTCAGGGGTTTGGTGTATGCGCAAAGGAAAAGTTATTAAATTCCGCAGTGGTTGATAGAGCATCATTTAAACCCTTTTTCAAGCAATCTCGCACAAAGCCGCCAGGCCACTGAGAAAAGTCATTACAT
>WJMF01000082.1 GCA_014728085.1 Candidatus Zhuqueibacterota bacterium | reverse complement strand
TCTTCGAGAGCTTCGTGGTTCATAACCAGCCTTGTAAAACACGATTGACAATAATGATTGTATTTTCACACACCCTCGAGGCGTTGGAACGAGATAATATTTTTTTCTCAACATTCTGCGGAGCGAGATCCTTCCGCCTTTTATTGCCACGGATTTTAATTCAACCTCTGGAGCTAGCGAATAAACAGGACCCCAAAAAAAGAAAGCGGAAGAGCTCGCGCAGCCCGCGGAGGATCACCCCCGCCGCAATCTCCTTTCATAATCCGGCCATTATCATTCATCATTCTGTTCTGCCAGATTCCGACCTGCTGCTACTTGCTGTTGAGATTGTGGCGGGGGTAGCCGGAGCGGACCCAAAGATCCATGATATGCCTGGTGACATTCAAAATTATATAGTTAAAAATCATATTTTTTCTATATACTGTGTTTTGAAATATTTTTAGAGCGTTGGAAGGAAATTACCCGTCCGGGGGTTTATTCCGGCGATGGCCTGGTAAGTGGTTCCGTGCTAAAGTCGCAATCCAGTATTAGTCCCGGGGCTTATTCTGACAGGTACCCATTTTGGACAAATATTTACAATGGATTACACTCGGTGTTTGTCTAATGAGGCATTATGGGTGACTGGACGCAGAGCGTCCGGACGGCATTCTAACGCAGAGCATTGGAACGAGAAAAAAAAAACACAATTGATAAAAATGACTTTGTTTTCACACACACTCGGAGCGTTGAAACGAGGTAATAAACGCCTGATTTCCATTTCAGCCAGGTCGCCTGTTCTGTTGCTCTCAGTGGTTCTCGGTGATCTCGATGGTTTCAACCGTCCTCAACGTTCAGGTGATAACGACTATTCATGGACAGATTTTGATGTTATTTATTTTTATTCGGCAGGCTTGCTGCAATACCGGAACGATGGAAAAATCTTGATATTCGCGCTTCTCTTCTCTATATTTCAGGAAATATAACAGAGATTTCCTGAGGATTTACATGACTCTATCCGGTAATAAAAATGTGCTGGCAGCGTTGTTGACCGGACTGGCGGTGGCGGTCGGTTTTGTCTTTATCTATATTCCCAATATCGAATTGTTTACCGCTTCTGTTTTTATCGCCGGTTATATTCTGGGTCCCGCTTATGGCATTCTGGTGGGGGTGCTGTCCAGACTGATCTTTTCCCTGCTCAATCCCATGGGCATGTCATCTCCGCCGCTGCTGCTGGCACAGCTCTTCTCCATGTTGCTGGTCGGGTGGACCGGCGGACTGTTCAGGCGGCTGCGGGTTTCGGGTTTACCCCGGGTTGCGCTCTTCGGAGTGGCGGGATTCTTGCTGACCCTGATTTATACTGTTTTGACGACTCTGAGTTTTCTCATCGTCTCTGTCGGCTTTGATCGCCAAAAAATACTCTCCACCTTTGCCATCGGCACTATTTTTACCACTGTTCACGTGATCGGCAATGCGATTATTTTTTCTTTGTTGGTTCCGTTAATTTTAAAACGCCTCGATTCGCTGGCACAACAAAATCAATTGCAAAGACAATGATGAAACAGGTTATTTTTTATCTTCTTTTCCCCTTCACCGCTCTGCTGCTCTCTCAACCTCTGCAACAGAGTCAGCCCCCATTGCAGGTGCTGGACGATTCACTGGCAACCGCATCCCTGCAAGGCGGATTTTATTCCAGATCGGACAGCGCCCTGATCACGGGGTCCGATTACTATTCCTTTGCGGATGTGTTTGATGCGCTTCCCTTTGCCACCTCGTTGCGGCGCAATCCCGCCGGACAACCGCTAATGGCCTGGATATTCGCCGGTCCGGAGGGAGATTTTACCCTCGATTACAATGGCCTTGTCCTCGACAATCCCATAAGCAATGGCGTTGTTTTGCGCATGATCCCGACGGAAAGCATTGCCGGCTGTACAATTGTGCTTGACCCGGACAAGCGGCGACTGGGGGTTTATGGCAGCGGCCGGACGCTGCAGCTGTTCAGCAGAGATCTGGCTTCCTTGCCGATCCGTTCCCGGGTGACCTATCGCACCGGCATGTATGGATATGATGATATCGATGCACGCCTGGGCATTTTGCCGCATCCGCGAGTTGCCCTCAACGCCGGCGGACTGGCCAAGACCTACCTCGGAGCGGAGGAGAATGAAAAATACAGCGTGCAAAAAATCGATTTTGCCCTTGAATATATCTTTAGACGGAAATGGAGTGTGCGTTACCGTCTGCTGAAATACAAGTCCGATCTGGATCTGCTGTTGCCGGCCCTGCCGCTGCCGTCTACGCAGGTGACGCCACTGGTGCCGCAACTGCAACAACCGCATGAAAAGATAGAGCGATATGACCATGGTTTCTTTGTGCAGCGCGACAGCTCGTTTTATGGCGTCGTACAGCTGACGGATCATCACCGGGAACTTTATGCAAAAAACCGCAGCTTTTTCGATCAAAGCATCGATCTCAGCCGTTTGCGCGCAGCGTTCGAGTGTAAGCACAGCATTTCAAAACTGGACATGCGACTGGGTGCACAGGGTATAAGCGATGATCTGAACGATAACCACCGCAATCCGGAAAATGCTTATCGCCTGGATAGCTGGGTGGGTGTGGGCTTGCCGTTGTCCGGCCGCATCAAAGCTTATCTCGATCTCAATCTTCGCAAGGCAAAACACCATGATCCGGTGTGGTTGCCGCGGTTCTCTTTGACCTACCGCTATCACCGGCAAAATCAACTGGTCTTGTGGCTAAACCGGGAATGGTCGTTACCCGCTTATTCGGCCCGCTATTCAGACGGGCCCTGGGTGTTGGGTAATCCCGATCTCAAGCCGGCGCGCTATACGCAAACGGGGGCTGCCTTGCGTTTCGGCCAGGGCCGCCTGTCCGTTGTCGCCGGCGCCGGTGCTCTGCTTATGGATAATTATCATACCACGGCGCTTGTAAATGACCAGCCCCGCTATATCGACGGTGGTAATGATAGGCGGGCTTTTTTCGATTTGTCGGCGGCGCTGACGTTGAGCCGGAAATTTACGTTTTTTGTTCAGGGGCGGCAGTGCATTTTGACTCATGATAAAAATGACCAGCCTCTCGCCGCTATTCCGGTGCAAATCTCGAATTTTTATTTGCGTTTTTTCGACATCTTTTTCAAAAAGGATTTGCACGTCGATTTGCGAATCGGCTGCAATTTTTGGGGGGAGCGTTACGGCATGGTGCCGTTTGGAGTCCGCCGGGGCGGTACGCTCTACCGGCTCGATGCCGCTCTGGTTCCATATGCCCACGCCAAATGCATCATCAAGGATGCAACCTTGTTTCTGACCATCGATAATCCCCTCGGGGTGGATTATGCCGTCATTCACGGCTTTCCCGGTGTTCAGCGGCTGATCCGGTATGGATTTTCCTGGAATTTTTTGAATTGATCTTTTTCGTTCGTGTTGTTCTGTTTTGGGGTTTACAGGCGTTTCAACGCAGAGGCCGCAGAGGTGGCCGGGTCCACAGGCTTTGGCGTAGAGATTATACTGCGCTATTTGGTCGAGAGTCCATTTATTCGATGAGTTTAAATTAAAAATAGCCGACTTATGCTAATAAGCCACTAATATTCAATAATTTATAAATACAACAAACAGAAAGAGCGGCAACCCGTTCCTTGAAATGGATTCAAACAGAATTTTTGTTCAATGGTGATGAAAATGGTCAATGAAACAGGCAGGGCACGCTGACTTTTCCTATTTTTAAACTTGAATTTATGGCCAAATATATGTAAACTAAATTGGCGAGCTGTATAAATCATAACAGGGACAGTAAATTGATAACCAGAATTGAACTGGCGGTAAAAGAAGAATTTTACGATCCCGAGGCGCAGTCGATCGTGGCGGCAAGCCGGGATCTGGGAATAGATTCAGTAGAATCAGTTTGTTTTTATCGCGTCTATTATTTACTCGGGGACCTTGCAGTGGCTCAGAAAGCCGAAATCGCGCAGAAATTGCTCGCTGACAGGGTTGTCGATAATGTGGCTATAGATGAGCAATTGAATCAGTGCGACAAAGAGGCGCCGCACTGGACCGTCGAGATCACCTATAACCGTGGTGTGACCGATCTTGTGGCGCAGACGGCAAACAAGGGTATAAAGGATCTCGGTATTGCCGAAATACAGGAGGTCAAAACCGCGCGTCGCTATGAGTTTGTCGGCAAGCTCACCGGTGACCAGAAAGCAATCATTACCGAAAAACTGCTGATGAACAAGGTGATCGAGCATGTGCTGCAGCCGGATGAAACAATATTTTTCCCTACCCGGGAAGTGCCTTTTGAGCCGGTGCATGTTCCTCTTGCCGCATTGAACGAGCAGGAGCTGCAGCGTCTGAGCAAGGAGCGCGATCTCTTTCTCAATCTGCAGGAGATGAAAACGATTCAAACCTATTATGATCAACTCGGCCGCGATCCCAGCGATGTCGAGCTTGAAATGCTGGCCCAGACCTGGTCGGAACACTGTAGCCACAAAACGCTGACCGGTTTGGTCGACTATGAGGGCAAGACCATTGATAATTTGCTCAAGCAGACCATATTCAGGGTAACGCGCGAGCTGGATAAACCCTGGTGTGTTTCGGTTTTTAAGGATAATGCCGGTATCATTCGCTTTGATGATACTGATAACGTCTGTTTTAAAGTTGAGACCCACAACCATCCCTCTGCGATGGAGCCCTATGGCGGTGCCAATACCGGCATCGGCGGCGTCATTCGCGACCCCCTGGGGACCGGCCTCGGCGCCAAACCGGTGATGAATACGGATGTGTTCTGTTTCGGCCCGGTGGATATCGCCCATAAAGATGTGCCCAAAGGCGTTTTGCATCCCAAACGGGTGATGCAGGGCGTGGTTGCCGGAGTCAGGGATTACGGCAATCGCATGGGAATCCCGACTCTGAACGGTTCGATTTTCTTCGACGACCGCTATATCGGAAATCCCCTGGTCTTCTGCGGCAATATCGGAATAATGCCAAAGGACAAATGCGAGAAAAACGTTGTTGCCGGCGATGCCATTCTGGTTGTAGGCGGCCGCACCGGCAGGGACGGCATTCACGGTGCCACCGCCTCTTCAGGCGAGCTCCACAGCGAAAGCGAAGGCACCTGGAGCGGTGCCGTACAAATAGGCAATCCCATTGTTGAAAAAAAACTGGTGGATACGCTTTTAAAAGCCAGAGATCAGGGCCTTTACCGCGCCATTACCGATTGCGGTGCCGGCGGTCTCTCCTCTGCAATCGGGGAACTGGCGGAAACGACCGGTGCCAGAGTCGACCTCGATAAAGTGCCGCTCAAATACCATGGCCTCACCTATATGGAAATCTGGATTTCTGAAGCACAGGAACGCATGGTGATCTTTGTGCCGCCGGAAAACGTGGAAAGGGCTCTGAGCCTCTTTGCCGGCGAGGATGTTGAAGCCACGGTTATCGGCCATACCACTGATGACCGGGTGTTGCGTTTGTACTACAACGGCACTCTGGTCGGTGAAATGGAAATGGCGTTTTTGCACGACGGTATGCCCAGACTGGTCCGCAAAGCGACATGGGAACCCGTTATAACCGGATCAGATGAGCTGCCTGAAATGCCCGATTTAAACGAGGCGTTGAACCATATTCTGGCGGCTCCCAATGTCTGCAGTAAAGAGTGGGTGATCCGCCAATATGACCATGAAGTTCAGGGCGGCAGTGTTCTCAAGCCGTTGGTCGGCGTCAAGAACGACGGTCCGGGCGATGCCAGCATCACCCGGCCGCGACTGGATTCGCACAGGGCGATCGCTGTTTCAAACGGTCTCAACCCAAAGTACGGCCTTGTTGATCCCTACTGGATGGCAGCCTCTGCGATCGATGAAGCCATTCGCAATATTGTCGCTGTCGGCGGTAATCTTGAACGAACCGCGCTGCTGGATAATTTCTGCTGGGGAAACACCGACAAGCCGGACCGGCTGGGCGGCCTGGTGAGGGCGGCCCGGGCCTGTTATGATCTGGCCAAAGTATATAAGACGCCGTTCATTTCCGGCAAGGACAGCCTCAATAATGAGTTTCAAAACGATGCCGGAGAAACCATTGCCATTCCGCCGACGCTGTTGATTTCGGCGATCAGCGTTATGCCGGATGCCCGCAAGGCGGTTTCGATGGACCTGAAAAAAGCGGGCAATTCGCTTTATCTTGTCGGCCGCACGCTGGATGAGCTGGGAGGATCGCACTATGGTGATTATCTGAACATAGTCAGCGACAGGGTGCCAAAAGTAGACCCCGAAGAGGCATTGCAGACCTATCGGGCGCTTTTACAGGCGATGCAGGAAGGTCTGGTGCGCGCCTGTCACGATTGTTCGGAGGGCGGCATCGGCGTTGCTGCGGCTGAAATGGCTTTTGCCGGCGGTACAGGCCTGGATATTTCGCTGCAGGAGATCCCCGGCTCTGAGGTTCTGGAGCGGGATGATATCGCCATCTTTTCCGAAAGCAATTCACGCTTTTTGGTCGAAGTGGAAGAAAAGAACGGGCAGCGTTTTGACAATTTGCTGTCGGATTGCGCCTGCAAAAAAATTGGCCGGGTTATGGACAACAATACGGTAAAAATTCGCGGCTTGAACGGAATCGTGCGCATCGAACAGGACATGGAAACGTTAAAGCAATCCTGGCAAAAAACTCTTGGATGGTAGTCATGAAACCTCGTGTAATCGTATTAAGAGCTGCCGGCTCGAATTGTGATGTAGAAACCAAATACGCGTTTGATTGCGCCGGGGCCGACGCCGAGCTGGTGCATATCAACCGGCTGAAGGAAAAGAGCGTTCGTCTTTCCGATTATCAGATATTGGCCATTCCGGGTGGATTCACTTATGGAGATGATATTTCGGCCGGAAAGGTCCTCGCCAATGAGCTGCGGTATGGTCTGGCTGATCAGCTGACCGAATTCCATGCAAACGACAAATTGATTCTCGGCATCTGTAACGGCTTTCAGGTTTTGGTCAAGGCGGGATTATTGCCGGCCGTCGATTTCACAAAGGCCCAGAGCGTGACCCTGACGTTTAACGATTCCGGAAAATTCGAAGATCGCTGGGTTCATCTTCGGGTTGCCGCTGACAAGTGTGTTTTTGCCAGGAACATGCCGGCGAGCGTCTATTTCCCGGTTGCTCATGCAGAGGGAAAATTCGTCGTTCATGATGCCGGCGTACTGGAGAGGCTCAAACGCAATCAACAAATCGTTTTTCAGTATGACAATCCTTTTGGCCGGGTAGAATATCCGATGAACCCAAACGGCTCGGTGGATCATATTGCGGGTATTTGTGACCCGCAGGGACGTATATTGGGATTGATGCCTCATCCCGAACGTCATATTGATCCGACTCAACATCCGCAATGGACGCGCCTGGGAGCCGCTGAAACGGGTGACGGATTGCCTCTGTTTCGCAATGCTGTGCGGTATTTTACGGATTAACGGACTGATTACTTTGTATATCGTGAGAGAAAGGCAAATAGACGGGAACACGGGCGGTTAATGGAATGTTACTCTATTATGATGGCCGCGCTTTATTGTGGTCGATTTTTTATAATAGAATTTAATTTCAGGAGATTTTTTTATGACAAATGATATCGGTCCCATCCTTGAACGATGGAAATACAAACCGAACGATATCAATGTCAGACTGGTAAAAGGCGTAGACGGTCGTGAAAAGTTACAGATGCGGATCGATCTCGGGCTTTTACAGATGGATTTGGATGGCCGTCCCGATGGTAAACGACCCTATCGATATGATTCTTATTTAACCTATTATGAAAACCGGGTCAAGAAATCAGAGGAAAAGATCAAATCCTTTGAGCTTAATCCGGTTGATTGTCTGCACCTGCAACAGGAATCCATCCAATATTACCACCGTTATCTGGCATTGATCAAGCTGGGGGATTATGTTCGGGTGGCACGGGACACGCGCAAAAATTTGCGCATATTCGATTTTGTGTCGAAATACTGCAATGATGATCAGATACACTGGTCCTTTGAACAATACCGCCCCTATGTGATAATGATGCATACCAGAGCGCTGGCTTCGATCAGCCTGGACAATGAAAATTACGACGAGGCAATTTCAATTATTAAAAATGGTCTGGAGCAGATTCAGGAGTTTTACGCTACCCACCAGGATCGCGCCGGCAACCAAAAATTCGAGCTCGATTTTCTCACCAAATGGATGCGCGAAATTCGTGATAAACGGCCGCTTTCTGAACGGGAAAAGCTGGAAAAGGAGCTGAACCAGGCGATCAAAAGCGAGGAATATGAACGAGCCGCTGAAATACGCGATTTGTTGCGTTATTTGGAAATCAGCAAGAGAAAAACAGAATAGCTTTACCCCTGCAGGGGGTGAAGATCAACGGGAGGTTGACATGCCATCAGATAATAAAAACGTCAATTTGCAGGAAATGGATCCGCTGACCGCTTTAAGAATCGCCATCAGCCGCGAAAAAGGTGCCCGCGAATTTTATCTGGGGGTTTCCGGCAAGGTTAGCGAAACGTCGGTGAAAAACCGCTTTACCTATCTGGCTGATGTCGAAAAGGATCATTTTGATCAGCTTTCCGATTTTTATAAAAAACTGACCGGCGAGTCCCCAAAGCTCGACATGAAATATGCCGAGATCAAAGGCGCTACGGTTTCCGGGGATATCACCGCGGAAAAAGCTCTTGATCTGGCCATGGGGGCCGAACAAAAAGCATATGAATTTTATCATCAGGCAGCCAATCAAGCCAAAAGCAACAATGCCAAAAAGATGTTTGAATATTTGGCAGGAGAAGAATTGGAGCACAAACGCCTTTTATCGGTAGACCGGGCAAGTTTGCCGGGCGGGCACGGGCATTTTCAATGGGCAACACATTGGGATACACCTCCGGGAATGGAAGATTTGTGGTAACCTAAAAAAAAACAGGGAGGTAAAATGTTTAAACATCTCTTTTTCGCCTTTGTTTTCCTTGCACTGTTATCCACCACCGTGTTCGCTCAGTATGCAGGAATGGAATACTATCCCCGTGGCGAACGTGGCGGATTGATCATGGGGGGCGTGGGCTATAGCAAAATTAACGACAAGAGTTATTTTGCCATACAGTTCAGGCCCGAACTGGCGATCGGAAAGCTGGGAATCGGATTAAACGTCAATCTGCTTTATGACACCGAAAGCGGTCACATCCGTTCCAAAGACTGGGATTCCGGATACGATTATTTCCGCATACTGCGCTATATCCGCTGGGGGCGGAAATGGGATCCGCTCTATGCCCGCGTCGGAACCCTGGACGCAGCCCGGCTCGGCCACGGCTTTATTATGAACTATTATACCAATGAAGCCAACTATGATGAACGCAAGATCGGCCTGGCATTTGATGTCGATATGGGAAAATTCGGATTTGAATCGGTCGCCAGCAATCTGGGTCGCGCTGAATTGATCGGTTTCCGGGGCTATTACCGGCCGCTGCGCGGCATTGTCAACATTCCCCTGATTAAAAACTTTGCGGTCGGCGCAACCTTTGCGCGCGATTTTGATCCCGATGCCTGGAGCGGAACCGACGACGGTGTTTCCGCCTATGGCTTTGACGTCGAAATGCCGATTCTCGATCTAGAACCCCTGAACATGTACAGCAAAATTTATTTTGACTGGGCCCGGATTCAGGGATTTTCCGCTCTGGAAGGTAAATCCAGATCCTTTGGCGCCGGCCAGGCAGCCGGAATCAGTTTCGACTGGGTCAACTTTCTCGGCATCATCGATCTTTCGGCACGAGTGGAACGGCGCTGGCTCGGCGAAGAGTTTCGCCCGGCCTTTTTTGATCCCTTTTATGAGATTCAACGCTATATGGTCGATGCCGGGGTTGAGCTCTATAAAACCGACATGCTGATCAACCTCGACGAGACCAAAGGCGTTTTTGGCGAGCTTTACGGCAGTCTCCTGGATAACAAGGTGCGCCTGCTGGGTATGCTGACCAAACTCGATCACGCCGATGACCAGGGAAATATGCATCTGGCTGCGGAAGCCCTTGACCTGATTCCGACGCTGGCGTTGCATGCCACCTATGACAAGATGCGGATTGAAACCATTGATGATGTCTTTACCCTCGACAACCAGAGCATTGCCCGGGTTGGCGTCGGATATAAAGTGACGCCCTATTTGATTATGTTTATGGATTATATCTGGACCTATGTCGAAACCGAACCCGGCAGCCGCATTTACAAACCCCAGGAACGGGTTGAGCCAAGACTGGTTTTTGCCTATGAATTCAAATAGCGTCTGACGAAAAAAAAAGTATTCAAAATTTTTGATTTTCAAGCTTTTGATGTATCGGTTTTAAAACCGCAAAGAACGCAAAGATGCGCGAAGAAAAGAATGGAAGAAATGTCAGATGTGATTTTTGATTGTTTAAGGCGGTTAAAGGTTTTTAGAAATATTTGAGCAAGTTTTGCTGAAAATTTCAAGGCAAATTTTTTAATTTTTTCTCAGCGCCCTTTGCGGTTATTCTGGGGATGATAGAGTACGGCTTTTAGGGAACCGCAAAGAACGCAAAGATGCGCGAAGAAAAGAATGGAAAAAACGTCAGATGGGGTTTTTGATCTGCACAATCCGTGGTTAATGCATCGATGTCATTTACAGCAAAGATCATACAACAGACCGTTAAGCATATACTGGATTTCGTTTATCCGCCGCAGTGTCTGGCGTGCACCAGCAGGATAGAAGCAGCGCGCGATTATCTGTGTCCGCAATGCTGGCAAAGCCTGACGCCTGCCGAGCCCGCCTCTCTTTATCTGGGGAAACCGGGGCCGTTATTGTATTCCATCGCGCTCTATGATCTCGATTCCATTTCACAGGCGCTAATACATGCGTTCAAATATCGTGAAATCAAATCCCTGGCAAAGCCCCTGGCTGAAGCGCTGGCGATGACGAGTCCGGTGATGGAAACACTGGATGCCCTGGTACCGGTACCGTTGCATAAAGTCCGTTTTCGCGAACGGGGATACAACCAGGCCGAGCTGCTGGCGCGGGAGCTTGCGGTGATTTTAGATATCCCGGTTCTACAGAGAGCGCTGATCCGAACCCGATACACCTCTCCCCAGGCCAAGATGAACAGGGAGCAGCGGCAGCGCAATGTTGAAGGGGTGTTCAGGGTGGTCGATGCTGGAGCGATTGAGGATCAGCGCATCGGCCTGGTCGATGATGTTTATACGACGGGGCAGACGATGAATGCGTGTGGCCGGGAACTGCGTCATGCCGGCGCCGCTTCTGTTGTGGGGCTTTCTATTTTACGCGTTTCAGATATCACAGATATTTCTTGACATTTTTCAACATTTTGATTATAATAATAGATTATGTAATATTTGAATATTATCAAGAAATGAGGATGTAGATGCCAAAAATCGATACAAGGGGACTTTTTGAGGATGCATTAAAAGGCGGCTATTCAGTCGGTGCTTTTAATGTCAATAATATGGAAATTATTCAGGGGATCGTTGAAGCGGCCGAGGCCGAAAAGGCGCCGCTGATCTTGCAGATTTCCAAAGGGGCGCGCAAATATGCCCGGCATGAATATCTGATGAAGCTTATCGAGGCGGCGCTGGAGATCAGCGATCTGCCTATCGCGGTTCATCTCGATCACGGCGACAGCTATGAATTGTGTCGAGATGTCATCGACGGCGGGTTTACCTCGGTGATGATCGATGGCTCGCATTTGCCTTTTGAGGAAAATATTGCTCTGGTCAAAAAGGTGGTCGATTACGCCCATCCGCGCGGCGTGCCGGTTGAAGCCGAGCTTGGAAGATTGGCCGGTATCGAAGAGCACGTCGATGTGTCGGAAAAGGACGCGATCTATACCGATCCGGACGAGGCGAAGGAATTCGTCGAGCGCACCGGTTGTGACTCGCTGGCGGTGGCGATCGGCACCAGTCACGGCGCCTACAAGTTTAAAACCGAGCCGCAGCTCGATTTTGAACGGCTGGAAAAGATTCAGGAAAAACTGGAGGGATATCCCCTGGTGCTTCATGGCGCTTCCAGCGTTTTACAGGAATTCGTCGACGAATGCAACAAATACGGCGGTGAATTGCCGGGTGCCAAGGGGGTACCGGAACACATGATCGAGCGCGCCAGAAAGATGAATGTTTGCAAGGTCAATATCGACACGGATTTACGTTTGGCGATGACGGCAACGATACGCCGGGAATACGCTCAAAACCCGGAAAATTTTGATCCGCGCAAGTATCTGGGACCGGCAAGAGACGCGATTAAGGATATGGTCATTCACAAGCTGCAGTTGCTGGGTGCTTCCGGTAAAGTATAGACATTGAAATAAAAATAACGATAGATTAATGAGGAGGTTGTAATGAAGGTAGCAATTAATGGATTCGGTCGTATCGGCCGGTTGGTTTTTCGCATACTCAAGGAACGCGATGATGTCGATGTGGTCCAGGTAAACGACCTGACGGACGCCAAAACGCTTGGACACCTGTTGAAATATGATTCTGTTCACGGTGTTTATGACAAAGAGGTCAAGGTCGAGGGCGACACCATTATCGTTGATGGTGATTCGTTCAACGTCTCTGCAGAAAAAGATCCTTCTGCACTGCCCTGGAAAGAGCTGGATGTGGATGTAGTGGTTGAATCCACCGGTGTTTTTCGCAAACGCGCCCAGATCGCGCAGCACCTCGATGCCGGCGCTAAAAAGGTGATTCTGACCGTACCGGCAAAAGACGAAATCGACGCCACCATCGTACTGGGCGTTAACGACGATGATCTCAAACCCGAACACAAGATCGTTTCCAATGCCTCCTGTACGACCAACTGTCTGGCACCGGTGGTCAAGGTGTTGAACGATGAATTCGGTATCAAACGCGGTCTTATGACCACGATACATGCTTTTACCAATGATCAAATGGTTCTCGATCTGCCCCATAAGGATTTACGCAGAGCCCGCAGCGCTTCCATGTCTATTATTCCGACGACAACAGGCGCAGCCAAGGCTGTGGGTAAGGTTATTCCCGAGATGAACGGCAAGCTCGATGGTTTTGCCATGCGCGTTCCCACACCTGATGGTTCTGTCGTCGATCTTACCGCTGAATTAAACAAATCGGTTACCGTTGATGAGATCAACGGTATGATGAAAAAAGCGGCTGAAGGCGCGATGAAGGGCATTTTGGCCTATACCGAAGACCCGATCGTCTCGGTTGATATCGTCGGCAATGATGCTTCTTCAATTTTCGATGCGCTTTCGACCATGGTTATCGGCGAAGGTGATTCAGGTAATTTGGTCAAGGTGGTCTCCTGGTATGATAATGAGTGGGGTTATTCCTGTCGCGTGGTTGACCTGCTGGTCAAAATGGCCTCCATGTAAGGAACATTATCATCAAAATTGCGTTTCTTTGAATAGATAGCAGCATTCGGATTGGCCCGCGGAGATAAATCTTCGTGGGCTCCAATACAAGTAAGCGAATAAAACGGATATCGATGTTATGAGAAAAAAAATTATCGCCGGAAACTGGAAGATGAACAAAACGGCACCGGAAGCTTCAGAGCTGACAGAGGAAATCAAGCAAAAAATGGATACGAGCACAGAGGTGGATGTGGTTCTGTGTCCTCCCTTTACAGACCTTGCCGCGGTCTATCGCATTATTCACGACAGCTATATCGATCTTGGCGGGCAGAATCTGCACTGGGAGGAAAAGGGTGCCTTTACCGGAGAGATTTCCGCTGATATGTTAAAATCCGTGGGTTGTCATTATGTCATCATCGGTCATTCCGAGCGGCGCCAGTATTTCGAAGAGACGGATGAAACGGTGAACAAAAAAATCAAGAGCGCGCTGCATGAAGGTCTTATACCGATCGTCTGTGTCGGGGAATTGCTGGAAGAGCGCGAAGCCGATAAAACGCAATCCGTTATCGAGACCCAGGTTAAGGCAGCGTTTGAGGATATTGACAAGATTCAGGCGCAAAAAATGGTCCTCGCCTACGAGCCTGTCTGGGCCATCGGCACCGGTAAAGTTGCCACGCCGGAGCAGGCCCAGGAGGTACATGAATTTATTCGAAAATTGCTAACCGATATTTTTGATGAAGAGACCGCCAGTACCATTCGCATTCAGTATGGCGGCAGCATGAAACCCGATAATGCCGCCGAGTTGTTGTCTCAGCCCGATGTCGATGGTGGTTTGATCGGTGGGGCAAGTCTTGATGCCGGTTCATTCATCGCTATTATCAATCATGCAAAGTCGAACATGGAGTGAAAATGTATACTTTTTTAATTGCAATTTTCATATTAGTTTCTATATTATTAACATTTGTGATTCTGATTCAATCCAGCAAAGGCGGCGGTCTTGCCGGTACCTTTGGGGGTTCGGATCCGATGGGTACCGTTTTTGGCGGACGCGGCTCCGGAGATTTTCTTACCAGGATCACGGCGATATTGGCAACCGTTTTTATGGTTCTCGCCCTGATTCTGGGGTTGATGACGCGTGGCGGACTGGATGACGCCAGTCTGGTGGAACAGGAGCGCGATCGCCGCATGTCGTCGAGTTCGAGAATTTTACCCCAGGTTCCGGAAGCTGAGCAAGAATTGCCGGTTCAGGGACAACCGCCGGTTCAGGAAAACGAATCAGAACAGTAGGATATTACACTTGCCGAAGTGGTGGAATTTGGTAGACACGCTATCTTGAGGGGGTAGTGCCTAACCGGGCGTGCGGGTTCAAATCCCGCCTTCGGCACCAACATTGACTGTCATGTAAATTAATCAGGAGATAATATTATGAGGCGAAAAGGAACCTCCTTGCTGTTGGCGGCGATTTTTATAGCATTCGCGAGTTTTTCTCTCCAGGCACAGGAAGATCTGCAGGCGGAATATGACCAAAAGCTTCAAAAAGCAAACGAAATCCGTGCCCAGATGGGTGAAGCAGGAATTGCTGCAGATGAATATGAAAAGCTCAAAGAACAATATGAACAGCTCAACCAGGAAATCAAGGAACTTCAAGCCAAATTGCTGGAAGATGCGGAATACCAGAAACGAATGAACCAATCCAAACAGGCATTCAATGAGGGTAATACTGCCTACAAAAAGGGGCAATATGAGGAGGCTTTGAATCAATACAACAAAGCGGTTGAATTAAACGAAAATTACGATGACGCCTATTATGGCAAGGGATTGACAATGTTGAAGCTGCGTCGTTATGAAGATGCAATTGCCGCTTTTCAGCACGTTGTCGAAGTCAATCCCAGCCACAGCCGTGCCTTTTCCGCCATGGGTTCTGCCTACAATCGTCTCGGCAGAAAGCAACAGGCGATCGAAGCGTATCAAAACGCTATCGAAATCGATCAGAGTCTTTACACCACCATGTACAATCTCGGTCTGGTTTATAATAATATCAAAAACTGGGAGAATGCGATCAAGTATTTCCGCATGGCAACCACGGTCAATTCCGATTATTACAAGGCTTATAACAGTCTTGGTGTCGCCCTTTCCGGCGCAGGCCGTTTGGAAGATGCAATTATGGCCTTTCAGAATGCGTTGGCTATTGATGAAGATTATACCAGCGCCCGTTATCACCTTGCTGAAGCTCTCAATAAAGCCGGTCAGCATGAACAGGCATTGACTGAAGCACGGAAGGCGGCTGCAGACCGGAGTCGATACAAAGCTGCTGCTCACTTTGAGGCCGGCAAGGCGTTGCAGACGATGGGGCGTTTGAGTGAAGCCCTGAGCGAGTTCGAAAAAGCGGCCAATGACAGGCGCTGGCGTAAAGCCGCTCAATATGAGATTGACACGATTAAGCGCCAATTATAAGTTACTCTTCAGCTAAATCGCGAGCCCGCCTTAAGTGTCAATTGGGGTGGGCTTTTTTATTTAAGGAATGGAGTTTTACAATGAATATAAACAGACGAAATTTTATCAGAACAACAGTAGCCGGTGCGGCAGGTATTGGTACCGCTTCCCTGTTTGCTCAAAATGAGATACCGGATATGGTCATCGTTAAGAACGGCTCGCCGGCGGAAATGGTTCGCCGGGCGGTGGAAAACATCGGCGGTATCGAACGCTTTGTTAAAAAAGGACAAAAGGTTTTGATCAAGCCCAATATTGGTTGGGACCGTGTTCCGGAGCAGGCCGCCAACACCAATCCGGAAGCTGTTGCGGAAATGGTCAAACTGTGTACAAATGCCGGTGCAGACTGGGTACGGGTCCTGGACCGAACCTGCAATCAAGCCCGCCGTTGCTATCGCCGTAGTGGTATCGAAGAGGCTGCCAAGGGAGCCGGAGCCGAGGTTCGCCATATCGTCGACAGCCGTTTCAAAGATGTAGATATTCCCGGTGGTGAGATGATTCAATCCTGGCCTTTTTATAAAGACGCCCTGGATGCCGATGTGCTGATTAATATGCCCATTGTTAAGCACCACTCTATTTCCAGAGTGACCCTTGGATTTAAAAACATGATGGGCATTCTGGGAGGCGACCGCGGAGCGATTCATCGAAATTTTATGACCAAGATCGTTGATATCAATATGGCGGTGAAACCGACTCTAACGCTGATCGATGCGTATCGCGTCTTGTTGCGCAACGGACCGTCCGGCGGAAATCTTGCCGATGTCGTTACGAAAAAGGAGTGTATCGCCGCAACCGACCGCGTTGCCGCCGATGCGTATGCCATTACCCTGCTCGATGTCGATCCCAATCAAATGGAATATTTGAAAATCGCCCAGGATCGCGGGCTGGGAACAATGGATCTTTCCAAAATCAAGGTTAAAACCATCAATATGACGTAAAGGGCCCCTATGAGAACGGCGCGACGACTTTTTCAGGTTTTCTTTTTACTCTTTTTCTTCTTTTTGTTTTTTCAGGCACGTTATCCCTATGAAACCGGCCTCCCCTCTGATCTGTTTTTGCGTGCCAGTCCATTGGTTGCCATTGCAACCATGATTTCCGCCCGGGCCTTTATCGCCACCATGGTGGTCGGGCTCATCGTATTGCTTTTGACGATTCCACTGGGACGCGTTTTTTGTGGCTGGATTTGTCCACTGGGAACCACCCTGGATGCTTCCGATCGCTTTTTGATCAAGGAGCGCCGAAAAAAACCACGACAACGCGATACGCTGCACTTTCGCTCCTATAAATTTGTTCTGCTCGTCTTTCTGCTGGTCAGCGCTGTTTTTTCTACCCAATTGGTGGGTTATTTCGATCCGATTGCACTTTTTACGCGGGTTACCACTCTGGTGTTTTTCCCGGTTCTCATATTTATTATTCACGCTGCTTTTGACATCGGCTTTTCCCCGGGCGTGCTCGAGGATCAGGTATACAGCCTGTACAATACCGCTCAGGAAAGCTTTTTACCTCTGAGCCAACCGGCCTTTTATCAGGTTCTGATCACGCTGCTGCTCTTTTCAGGTATCCTGGCACTGGGATTTTTCCAAAAGCGATTTTGGTGCCGCAATTTGTGTCCTCTGGGTGCCTTGCTTGGTATTTTTTCCAAATATCGTATCGTCAAGCGTTACGTGTCATCCGATTGTACCAGCTGCAGTATTTGTCAGCGTGAGTGCAAGATGAACGCCATCGAAGATGACTATAGCATCAACAATACAGTGGAATGCATAGAGTGCGATACCTGTCAACATGTTTGCAAGCCCGATGCTATTTCATACACCTTTGGCTCGAACCGGGGTAAAAATGAAATCGATTTGTCGAGGAGAAAATTTGTCCTCGCCTCGGTTGCCGGTCTTGGCGGAATCGGAGTTTTAAACGCTATGGCCCGTGACCGCAACCGTGCCGGCAATGCCATCAGACCACCGGGTGCTTTGGAAGAAGATGAGTTCCTGGATCGTTGCATTCGCTGTCAAGAGTGCGTTAAAATCTGCAACAGCACGGGGGGATGTTTACAACCGGCTTTGACGCAAAAAGGCCTCGAGTCGCTATGGACGCCGATTTCCATTCCGAGATTGGGTTATTGTGAATACAATTGCAATCTCTGCGGCCAGGTTTGTCCCACCGGTGCGATTGAAAACCTTGATATTGAAGAAAAGAAAAACGCCAAAATGGGAACTGCCTATTTTGACAAAAGCCGCTGTATTCCCTGGTATAGCCACAATGATTGTCTGGTGTGCGAAGAGCACTGTCCGGTTTCCGATAAAGCGATTAAATTTGATATACAGGAGGTAAAAACGTTTGACGGCTCGGTTAAAAAAGTCAAATTTCCCTATGTCATCGAGGATACCTGTATTGGCTGCGGCATATGTGAGAACAAGTGCCCGGTGGTGGGAAAACCCGGGATCTTTGTTACGGCGGCAACAGAAACAGCGGCCAGTGAGAGTATATACTAAAATACTCGCATAAGATGAGTCAACTAAAAAAAAGAATATGTACCGCTTTGCAGAGCGGTCTCGATTCTCTTAAACGCCGGCATCCTGCCAGGGGCAGAAAACCGGTCTGGCTGAACGCCTATGACAAGGGAGTGCCGGAACGCATTGATATTCCAGACTTTTCCCTGGTCGATCTCTGGTTCAATTCGGTAAACGAGGCGCCGGCAAATTGTGCGATCTCCTACTTTGGCAAGCCCTTTACCTACAAGTATATACACCAGCTCATGCTGAGATTTGCCCGGGGAATGAAGGAATCCGGTGTGCAACAGGGAGACCGCGTCGCCCTGATTTTGCCCAATATTCCGCAGTATATTATTTCCTACTGGGCTGCTCTTTATATCGGGGCCACGGTTGTACCGATTAATCCGCTTTTATCCGAACGCGAGTTTAAATATCAGCTGTTGAGCATCGATCCCGCTATGATCGTGGTACTGGATCGGATTTTTCCCCGTCTCGAGCGCTATGTCGATACCTTGCAAAATACGGTTGTGGTCATCGCCTGCCTGGAGACCTACTTGCCGGCCTTTTTGAAAATTGCCGTTCACTTTAAAAACCGGCTCGATAAAACCCGGAACAGAATTCAAAAACATCGCAATATCGTTTTTTATCGCCAGATATTGAGGCGTCATCCCTGTGGCGACATGTCAGAGAGCGAGCCGGATGATACCGCCATTTTGCTGTTTACCGGAGGTGTGACCGGAACCTCCAAGTGTGCCGAGCTCAGCCATCGTAATCTTTTGGCCAATGTCATTCAGGCGCATGCCTGGATTACGGATATGCGCGACGGGGAGGAGGTGATACTGGCCTGTTTACCCCTTGTTCACAGTTATGGTCAAATGGCGTGCCACCTTCTCTCCGTTTATACCAGGGCAAAGATGGTGCTCGATCCCCGTTTTAATGCAAAACGCGTCATCAAACTCATCCAAAAGCACCGCATCACCCTTTTCCCGGGTGTACCGACCATGTTCGCAGCTATGGTGGGGGAAAATTCCCAAAAACAGAACAGCTTTACCTCTTTGCGCGCCTGTATCAGCGGCGGGGCCCCGCTTGACGAAGGATTGAAAAAAGAGTTTGAAGAAAGCTTTGGCACCAAACTGGTGGAGGGATATGGATTGAGCGAAGCTTCACCGATTACGCACTGCAACCCGATTCGCGGATGCAACAAACCGTCCAGCATAGGTATACCCTGGCCGGACACGCTGGCCAGAGTCGTCGATATGGAAAGTGAAGAAGAAAAGGCGGCCGGAGAGATTGGCGAGTTGTGGGTAAAAGGGCCTCAGGTCATGAAACGTTACTGGCAAAATGTGCAGGAGAGCAAAGCTGCTTTCCGCGATGGGTGGCTCCGCACGGGTGATCTGGCCAAAGTTGATTCAGAGGGTTATTTTTATATTGTCTCGAGATATAAGGATCTCATTATCTCGGGGGGATATAATATTTATCCGTCAGAGATTGAACAGGTATTGCTTCGGCATCCGGATATTCATGATGCCTGTGCAGTGGGCGTGGATGATTCCTTTTGGGGGCAGGTGGTTAAAGCCGTGGTGGTATTGGAAAAAGAGTCAAGTCTCTCCTGTCTGGAAATTATCGCCTTTTGTAAACATGAACTTGCTGATTATAAAGTTCCTAAAATCATCGAATTTGTTCAAGTCATTCCCAAAAATCTGCTCGGAAAGCCATTACGCCGGGAACTGTAATTTTTCCTACTTTTTACACAAAAAGTTATGTATATTGCTGTAGCACAACATAATTGTCAGGGTCTGGTCATAAAAAACAGCTATTATTAAAATGGACAACCTTGTTCGCATCGTACAAACCGGTAAAGCCAAAAATGTTGTCAAAGTTACTCCGCTCATTCCGGAATCCGATATTGCTCTGGTCCCGGTGTTGCAGCGGGTATTTGAAAAGTTGCTGGAAAAAAAGAAATTCTTTGTCATACTCGATTTAGGGCGTCTATCCGGTCTGCCGTCGAGTTTGGTGGTATTGCTGCTTGAAATGACTGCCAAATTTCGCAGAAAGGGCGGAAACCTGGTGATGCTCAATCTGCAGTCTTCTGCGAAAACGGATCTGGACCGTTTTCATCCGCTCAATTTTTTAAATAAATGCGATCATATCAGCAAAGCGCTCGATCTGTTCAATACCCATTCTGCGCCTAAACGTACGGAACCGGAACGTTCGGATATCAAGATAGTCAACCGATCGATTCGAATTGCGAGCCGGGTGAATCATCTCTATCGAGCCTGTGATTTTGTTACCGATATTGCCGGCCGTTTACGATTGACCCAGTCCGAAATCAACAAGATCAAGATTGCCGTCTATGAGGCCTGTCTGAACGTGATCGAACATGCTTATCATTCCGATACCAATCGCTCCATCGATGTAAATGTTGAGGTGAAACCGGACAGGCTTGTTATTCGTATAATCGACTTTGGAGAGGGATTTCAGGTTGATGATACAAAGTCATTTGATATTGAAAATGCCGTTTCCGGCAGAGAACGGGGCGGCATGGGGTTGCATATCATCAAACGGGCGGTGGATGATTTATCCTATACAGAGGATACGCTGGAGGGAAACCAGCTGATTATGACCAAATATTTGAAGGAACAAGCATGAACATAGATCTTTTAAGTTTTATATTCGGTATGATACTGGCCATTGCCGGTGTCATTGTTTTTGAAACGATTTGGGGGAAACTCTTTGCCAATAAACAAACACGGGAACTCCGTAAAGAGGTACACCGTTTAAGAACTGCTTTACGAAAAAAAGACGAATATGTACGAAAAGCTTTATCTAAATTACAAGAGGAAACAAATGAAGAGTGAACGTTTATCAAAATCATTCAGGCATGGTGCCATCGGTGGCGTTGCCGGCTATATCATTGAACATGGTCTGGAATCGGCAATGGGCGTGGAATTTATCAACGGTGTTTTCGAAATCGCCGGAGCCTCGCTTGGGATATTACACGCCAACCGCGATCTTATACAACTCGTTTATGACGGTGCTGTGAGCGTAACCGGTAAAGAACCGGCAGCGTTGAGCAATGCCGAGTGGGACCAGGTTCGCAACCGCTACCCAAAGGCGGTTGAATATCTGGAACGTGCGCTGGCCATGAAATAGGAACGAAATCGATATGGCTTTATGGTCTCTACCGGCAATAGCGCTGTTGAGATTGGGATATTCGCTTGCCGATAAAAAACAATGGCTCCCCAGGGGCGCCTATCACCGCCAGTCGATCAGGTCGTTAAAGGGAGGCGATCTTGACGGGGCGGCGCGTTATAATGCGATTGCCCTGAAAAAATCGCAGGAATACCAGGCTGCCCTGATCATCAGGGATGTCATCGCCATGCATCGCGATGCGCTCAGGGATAAATTATCCAAAGAAATCGCCAAAGAAAAAAAGCGCATTCAAGGGCTGATGGATCGTATCGGCAACTTGCAGATCAGGAACAGACGGCTTGAGCGGCTGATGAAACAATTCAAATGGTTTGAACACGGTGTTCTTTTTGTGATTTTACTTTTACCGGTTACAGCGTTGTCAGGCCGGCCATTTTTTCAGCATCCGATCATGGTTGCCGGGTATTTTTTCCTGCTGCTGGGAATATATATCTACAAACGCCTGGCGCCTTTTGACAGAAAATGGATCGAATGGGAATCCGAGATTCGGAACAATCAAATTCTGATACGTCTTTTCCGACAAAAAATAGCGGTTCATTTAAATCGCCTTAAACAAATGAGTCCAAATGTCCACGATCAAATCCATATTCAAGATTAAAATCAGCTGGCTGTTGCAGATTGTGTTCATTCTGTTTGCCATATTTGTGGTCTTAAAATATCAACGCCATTACGCGAAGGCGCCTCAGGCTGTGGAACCGCAAGTGCAAACCGCTGTTGAAGAATCCATCGCATCGGTTCCGACCCCGACCCCTGCTCCGGTGGAGGAAGAGAAAAAGCAACCGACGCACCACGCTTTAACTATTGAGCAGGCGGTGATTTGTCTTGACGTGGAAAATGGCCGGCCCCTCATATTCAAGTCCGAATTCAGCAAGCTGGTGGATCATCTCTATTGCTATGTAAGGGTCAACAGTTCTGAGACATACAGTATGAGCCATCGATGGATCTATGACGACCGGCTAGTGCATGAAGAGACGTTTTCGGTTTCCCCCGGAGAGCAGATACTAGTCAGCAAAATGGAAATGATTCCTGCGTGGCAAGGATCCTGGCTGTTGCAGGTGATGAGTTCAGGGCAATTGTTAACGCAATTATCATTCGAGTTGATATGAGCAGGAAGAGCAGATTGGTTGAGGATATACGCCTGTTCCGCAAGAAAAAACCGATATTGGCGGTGGTTTTTATCATTTTAGGGTTGAGCGGTCTCATTCTTCCCATTTTGCCGGGCTGGTTACTGTTGATATTCGGCATCATTCTTTTATTTCCCTCCTTTGAAGATCGCCTTAAAGATAAATTCGAAAAAGTACGCCGTGATTTCAGATCATGATTTTGAAACTTTTTTACTTGACCAGAGTCTAATAATAGAAAATAGAATTGAGGAGGTTTCCGATGATCCCTTTTTTCAGCTTGACGGATATATTGCTTTTGGTTCCGGCTCTTTTACTGGGGTTGTATGCACAGTCCAGGGTAAAGAGCACCTTTGAAAAAATGAGTAAGGTACGGGCGTCGTCCGGTTATTCCGGAGCTGATGTGGCCAGGCGTATGCTGCAGCAAAATGGAATTCATGATGTTGAGGTTGAAGAGGTGGAAGGGCGGTTATCTGATCATTATGATCCCATCAAGAAAAAGCTGCGTTTGTCCGGGAAGGTATATCATTCCAATTCGCTGGCGGCGCTGGGAGTCGCGGCGCATGAGACCGGGCATGCCATACAGCATCAGGTAGGTTATCGCGCTCTGATGCTACGGCAGGCGATATTCCCGATTGCGCGTTTTGGTTCTTCTCTTTTGATGCCGCTGCTGATCGGTGGAATCTTTTTTTCCATTCCCGTTCTCGTTGATATCGGTATCATACTTTATGCCGGCTCTGTTCTTTTTACCCTTATCACGCTGCCGGTAGAGTTTAATGCGAGCAAACGGGCCCTGGCACAGTTGAATTCCGGCGGATACCTTGTCGGCAATGAGGTTCGGGGTGCCAAAAAAGTGCTGGATGCAGCGGCTCTGACCTATGTCGCTGCGGCAGCGGTTGCAGTCTTGAATTTGATCCGCCTGCTACTGTTGCGCGAAGAGTAAATGAATTGCTGTTTTCTGCCAAAATGGCAGGCCAAATTTTGCACAAATACCGGCGTTTTTTGTGTAAATGATTAATAATTATGCTTTTAAATAGTTTTTAAATGATTTGGCATACTTGTTGCAATCTATTTGAGTGGAGCTGTTGGAAGAACGGTCATTAGGTGGTTTTTAGGCATGAAAGAGGCCGAAACCACAAAGGCCGCAAAGGAAAGAAGAGAACGACATTGTTACTAGTAAATAAATGAACTATGATTTTCAAGGCTTTGATTTCTTTGAGACAATGTTAGATGCATAATTCGAAAACAATTTAATAATCTGGTTTTGCATATTTTAACCAGCGTTTGATAAAAGTCAGAATTTTTTTCATAAATATAGAAAAGTATATATATGCAGCAAAAAGATTTTTATAAAATATTAGGTGTTGAGGAAAATGTCACGCAGGACCAGATAAAGTCTGCTTATCGTCAGTTGGCGAAAAAGTACCATCCTGACACGCATAAGAATGACAAACAGGCCGAAGAACGGTTTAAAGAGATTTCAGAGGCGTATGCGGTCCTCAAGGACAAGGAGAAGCGAAAAAAATACGATCAACTGCGAAAATACGGCAATCATCAGCAATACAATTCTCAGGGATTTGATTTTGAAGATCTTTCTTCCATGTTCGGTGGTCGTGCACGTACAAAACGGAGCACAGGAGGATTCGGCGGTGCATTTGAATTTGAGGATTTATTCAGTCAATTTTTCAGTGGCAGAAACAATGCCACCGACATACGGCAAAAAGGAAATGACCTGAGGGCGACGGTGCATATACCGTTTGAGACTGCTGCGCGGGGCGGCAAACATACGGTTTCTTTGAATTTCAAAAAAGCCTGTCCGCAATGCAGCGGTAAAGGAGGCTTTATGTCGCGATCGACATTTTGCAGTACCTGTGGCGGCTCCGGAACGATAAACGAGTCTAAAAAGGTCTGCATCAATATACCCCCTGCTTCGGATAGCGGTAAACAGATACGTCTGCGCGGATTAGGAGAACCCGGAATGGGTGGAGGCGAGCGCGGCTCGTTGATCGTCACCGTTCAGGTTTTGCCGCACCCTGTTTTCGAGAGAAAGGGCCTGGACCTTTATACGACGGTAAACATCAACGTGGTTCAGGCAGTGCTGGGTTCAAAGATAAATGTGCGTACCTTTGACGGAAAAGAAGTCCAGCTTAAAATTCCCCAGGGCAGTCAAAACGGTAAATTGTTCAAATTGAAAAAGCTGGGACTGGAGGCAAAGGGACAAAAGGGAGATTTTTACGTGCGTCTCCATGTTCAAATACCCTCGAAACTATCCGGATCATCGAAAAAGATCCTTGAAGATTTTGCGAGAGAAGCAGGACTGGCCCATTAAACCTGGAAAGGAAACTATTATGAAAAGCAAAATTTTTTCGCTCGTTATCTTGATGGCGATTTTTGTCGGCATTGTCAGTGGATTGATTATCGCTTCAAATTTTGATTTCACCAGCCACAGTGAAGCGGCGAGCCCGTTACCGGAGCCGAAAGTAAAAGCAGTTGTCTTTGGCTCCCAGGAACCTGTTCCCGAACAAGTTGCATCGATGGAAACGATGAGCAAAGCATTTACCTGGGTTGCCAAAGAAGTCAATCCGGCGGTTGTGACGATCAAGAGCAAAGCCGTGGTTCAGCGAAAAGTTCATCCTTTTTTCGATGACGATTTTTTCCGACGCTTTTTCAATATGCCGCAGCAAGATGAAGAGCAAATCTTGCGCGGACTGGGTTCCGGTGTGATTGTAAAATCCGATGGATATATTGTAACCAATAATCATGTTGTCGATGAAGCCGATGAGATTCAGGTTTCTTATAAAGGGGAGGAATACAAAGCACAAGTTATCGGCACCGACCCGCTCACCGATGTTGCAGTCATTAAAATCGAGAAAAAAGACCTGGCCACTGTCCGTCTCGGTGATTCCGATGAGCTGCAAGTCGGCGAATGGGTATTGGCGATCGGAAATCCGTTCGATAGTATCTTGCAGAATACGGTTACAGCGGGAATTGTCAGTGCCAAGGGTCGTTCCGGACTGGCGCTTGGCGGCAATCAGGGTATCCAGTATCAGGATTTTATCCAGACCGACGCAGCGATCAACCCCGGTAACAGCGGTGGGGCACTGGTCAATTTGCGCGGAGAGCTTGTGGGAATCAACACCGCTATTGTAGGACAGGCAAATGTCGGCATCGGCTTTGCTATTCCGGTCAATATGGTCAAGGATGTTATGGAACAGCTCGTTGAGAAGGGACGCGTTATACGTGGATTTCTCGGCGTCAATATTCAGGCTGTAGATGAAAAGCTGGCGAAATCTTTTGGTCTGGATGAGACAACCGGTGTTTTGGTGACCATGGTACAGAATGATTCACCGGCGGAAAAAGCCGGATTACGATCTGAAGATATTATTCTTAAGGTGAATGGTAAACAGATGGATTCTGTTGAAGAACTGCAGCGCGTCATTGCCTCTTATGCGCCGGATAGTAAAGTGGACCTGACGATCTGGCGAAATGAGAAGGAAAAGAGTGTTGAGGTTAAACTGGGAGAACGACCCGGCAGCGAGCCCGTTGCGGAAAGCCCGGAAGCCTCTTCTGCCACGGAAAAGCTGGGATTTGACGTACAGGCGTTAACTGATGACCTCGCTTCGCGCCTGGGTTACGAAGGCGAAGATGGTGTTTTGGTCTCGAATGTTAAAAGCAATTCAGTGGCTGATCTCGAGGGCATTCGAAAAGGCGATCTGATTACCGCTGTAAACCGCAAGGCGGTGAAAAATCTCGGTGATTTTAACGAAGAAATGGAAAAAATAAATGCTGATGAAATCGTTCTCTTTCGCCTGAAACGCGGCAATGTCAGCCTGTTTGCAGCGCTGAGAATGCCGGATAACGAATAGACCGTGGATTACATTTGTCGTTTAAACGCTTAAGAGGGAGAATGAACGCTTGAGATGGAGAATGAACAATGCCGACCTATGACTATCGGTGCAAAGCATGTGGACATCAGTTCGAGGTATTTCAAAAAATTTCTGATGAAATGATTGACGAGTGTCCCCTGTGCAATGGACAGGTCGTCCGCCTTATCGGCGGCGGCCAGGGATTGATTTTTAAAGGATCGGGGTTTTATATTACCGATTATAAAAGATCAAAAAAAAGCGAAAAGGCGGAAAAGCCTGACAATTAGTCAGATTTTTTGCCAACTTGTCAATTGTCACGTTGAGAACAAGCACATGGGAAAATATCTTATGTGCTTGTTTTTTATATATTAAAGTGGCTTCTTTTTTGTTGGCACATCATTTGCATATAAGAGAAAAAAATAAAGTAAAACATGAATACGTAAAATAATCAACGACTAAAGAAGGGAGTTGTTTTAATATGGGTAAAATTATTGGAATCGACCTGGGAACCACCAACTCTTGTGTGGCTGTAATGGAAGGTGGCAAGCCTGCTGTCATACAGAACAGCGAAGGACAGCGAACCACCCCGTCAATGGTGGCATTCAGCAAAAGCGGAGAGCGGCTGGTTGGTCAGGTTGCAAAACGACAGGCAATTACCAACCCGCAAAAGACGATTTTTTCTATCAAGCGTTTTATGGGACGGCGCTATAACGAGGTCGACCGTGAACGCGAAGAAGTACCCTATAAGGTTATTGCGGGCCAGAACAATGTCGTCAAGATAAAGATCGATGATAAGGAATATACGCCTCAGGAATTATCGGCGATCATTCTGCAAAAAATGAAACAGACCGCCGAGGATCATCTCGGAGAAAAGGTGACCGATGCTGTGATTACCGTACCGGCATATTTTAATGACAGTCAGCGTCAGGCCACCAAGGAAGCCGGCGAGATTGCCGGATTAAACGTTCGTCGTATAATCAATGAACCGACGGCGGCTTCACTTGCTTATGGTCTGGATAAAAAGGCAAACGAAAAAATTGCCGTATACGATCTTGGTGGCGGAACATTCGATATTTCCATTCTTGAAATCGGTGACGGTGTATTTGAGGTCAAGGCCACCAATGGAGACACTCACCTGGGTGGTGATGACTTTGATCAACGTATTATCGATTGGATGGTAGATGAATTTATCAAACAGGAAGGCGTAGACCTTTCGAAGGACCCCATGGCCCTGCAAAGATTAAAAGAAGCAGCGGAAAAGGCCAAGGTAGAATTGTCTTCCACGTCACAAACTGAGATCAATTTACCTTTTATCACGGCGACAGACAGCGGTCCCAAACATTTAAATATGACGCTGACCAGATCGAACTTTGAGAAACTTTGTGACGATCTGTTTACCCGCAGTCTGGAACCGGTCAAGAAAGCATTACAGGATGCCGGTCTCGAGCCCTCTGAAATCGATGAGATTGTTATGGTGGGTGGTTCGACAAGAATGCCCAAGATTCAGCAGATGGTAAAAGAATATTTCGGCAAAGAACTTCACAGGGGTGTAAACCCGGATGAGGTTGTTGCTATCGGTGCCGCTATTCAGGGTGGTGTGCTTGGCGGCGATGTTGAAGATGTGCTCTTGCTGGACGTTACGCCGCTTTCCCTGGGTATTGAAACGCTGGGTGGTGTCACGACCAAATTGATCGAAAAGAACACAACGATACCAACGAAAAAGTCCGAAATTTTCTCTACCGCTGCGGATAACCAGACATCGGTTGAAATCAATGTGGTACAGGGAGAAAGAGAAATGGCGCGTGATAACCGCAGCCTGGGACGATTTCACCTGGACGGTATTCCGCCGGCTCCACGAGGGGTACCACAGATCGAGGTTACTTTTGATATCGATGCCAATGGTATCCTCAACGTGTCGGCCAAGGACAAGGCCACCGGTAAGGAACAATCGATACGTATCGAGGCATCTACCGGTCTGAGCAAGGAAGAAATCGAGAATATGGTCAACGATGCCAAATCGCATGAATCAGAAGACAAGCAGAAACGCGAATTGATCGATCTCCGCAACCAGGCGGATCAGCTGGTCTATCAGACTGAAAAGAGCCTGAAGGAGAGCGGAGATAAAATCGATTCCGATTCCAAGAATAAACTGGAAGCTGCTATCGGGCGGGTTAAAGAAGCAACCAAAGCCGATAACAGCAATGAAATCAAGTCAGCCATTGATGACCTTAATCAGATATGGCAGACGGTTGCCTCGCAGATGTATCAGTCAACCGAAGGTGCTCAGCAGGGCGGACCGCAAGCCGGGCCGCAGGGCGAAGAGCAGCAGGCCGCCGGTGAAGAGAAATCGGATGATTCAGAACAGGCAGAAGATGCCGATTACGAAGTGGTTGACGAGGATAAAAAATAAGCTGTCATGGTAGTATAAAGATAGCCGGAAATGCAAAAGGCAGTATTTTGCTATCGGGTTTCAGCGATCCAGAACCGCAAAGAACGCTGAGGAACGCGAAGAAAATATAAGACTGTAGCAAGTATGAATGCATACGTTCATAACTTGATCATAAGAGCTTTCTTCGCGTTCTCCGGCTTGTTGCGGATTATAAACAGGCTTGATAACGAGTATAGGGAATATTTGAATAAAGAGCCGGGAACAACACAGTCAAGAAAAATTTTTATATTTTTTCTCTGCGGTTTGTATTCATTAAGAAACCTGAAAAAATAGTACGATTAATATTCTTGATATAGCTCCCATTGACTATAGATAGCATAACGATATAAAGGGCGAGCCTGTGTTCTCGCCCTTTTTTTTGAGGGAGGAAAAAGAAGATATGATACCCATAGAGAAATTGACATTAAAGGCTCAGGAAGCGCTGTCGAGAGCGCAGCGGCTGACCTCCGAATACGGACAGCAGCAAATTGAGCCGTTACATCTTTTATTTGCCATCATAGAACCGGCGGAAAGCATTGCGCGTTCGATTTTGAACAAGGTCGGACAAAAGCCGGAGATATTGCTCGACAGAGTCAGGGCAGAGGTGGACAAGCTTGCCAAAGTCTCCGGCGGCATCGGGCAGGTTTACCTGTCACCCGACACCGATCAGGTCTTTGAAAAGGCTATGCAGCAGGCGAATGCGCTCAAGGATGAATATATCAGCATTGAACACCTGTTGTTCAGTTTAACGCAAGATGGCGGCAAAGCCGGTGCTTTATTGCGCCAGAGCGGCCTCAGTCAGGATGCTTTGATGCAGGTTCTGCGCGAGGTTCGCGGCAGCCAACGCGTGACCGATCAAAATCCCGAAGCCAAATATCAGGCATTGAAACGCTACGCCCGTGATTTGAATGATTTGGCGCGCCGGGACAAACTCGATCCCGTTATCGGACGCGATGAGGAGATCAGACGCGTGTTGCAGGTCCTCTCCCGCCGTACCAAAAACAATCCGGTGCTGATCGGCGAACCAGGTGTGGGAAAGACAGCCATTGCCGAAGGCATTGCTCACCGGATTATTGAGGGAGATGTTCCCGAGAACCTGAAGAACAAACGCATCATCGCTCTTGATCTGGGCGCTCTGATTGCCGGGGCAAAATTCAGGGGTGAATTTGAAGAACGCCTGAAGGCGGTATTGCAGGAAATAAGCGATTCAAACGGTCAAATGATTTTATTTATCGACGAATTGCACACGCTGGTCGGAGCCGGTGCGGCAGAAGGAGCGATGGACGCCTCCAACATGCTCAAACCCGCCCTGTCGAGGGGAGAGCTTCGCTGTATCGGAGCCACGACTCTGGATGAATATCGAAAATATATTGAAAAAGATGCGGCACTGGAACGCCGTTTTCAACCGATTCTGGTCGATCAACCGACTCTGGAAGATACCATTTCCATTTTACGCGGTTTAAAGGAAAAATATGAAGTACATCATGGTGTGCGCATACAGGATACCGCCATAGTGGCGGCGGCAACGCTTTCGGACCGTTATATTACGGATCGTTTTTTGCCGGATAAAGCCATCGATTTGATCGACGAAGCGGCTTCCAAATTGCGGATTGAAATCGACAGTATGCCGGTTGAGCTCGACGAGCTGGAACGGCGTCTGAAACAGCTGGCGATTGAGCGACAGGCCCTGACCCGGGAAAAAGACCAGGCTTCCAAAAAGCGGCTCGAACAGGTGGAGAAGGACATTGCCGACCTTGAAGAGAGCATCAAGGAGATGCGGGCGCATTGGGAGCTGGAAAAGGAGAGTATCGGTCGTATTCGCCGCTTAAAGGAAGAAATTGACCGGGTAAAAAGCGAAGGTCAAAAAGCTGAGCGGGAAGGCGATCTGACCCGGGCGGCTGAATTAAAATACGGCAAACTGGTGGAGCTGCAAAACCAATTGGAAGAGAGCAATAAAACACTGGTCGAGTTGCAGAAGGATCGAAAAATGCTCAAGGAAGAGGTCGATGAAGAAGATGTTGCCGAGGTTGTGGCAAAATGGACGGGTATACCGGTTCAGCGCATGCTGGAAAGTGAACGGGAAAAGTTATTGAAAATGGAACAGCGCATCGAGGAACGCCTGGTCGGCCAGAATGAAGCCGTCAGGGCGGTTGCCGATGCCATTCGGCGGGCAAGAGCCGGGCTACAGGACGCCAACAGGCCTATCGGATCGTTTATTTTTCTGGGCCCGACCGGTGTGGGTAAAACGGAGCTGGCCCGGGCGCTGGCCGAATTCCTTTTTGATGATGAGCAGGCTATGGTGCGCATCGATATGTCGGAATATATGGAAAGGCATTCCGTCTCCCGGTTGATCGGGGCACCTCCCGGTTATGTCGGATACGAAGAGGGCGGACAGCTGACTGAAGCGGTGCGAAGACGGCCCTATTCGGTTATTTTGCTCGATGAAATCGAAAAAGCGCACGCCGAAGTGTTCAATTTGTTGTTACAGGTGCTGGAAGATGGCCGCTTAACCGACAACAAGGGTAGAACCGTTAATTTTACCAATGCCATTATTATTATGACGTCCAATATCGGCGCGCCATTAATTCTTGAAAAGTCATTAACCATAACCGAACAGAACCGGGAAAAGGTGCATAGCGAAATCAGCCACAGCGTCCTGCAAATGCTGAAAAAGCAACTGTTACCTGAATTTCTCAACCGCATCGATGATATCATCATTTTTCACGCGCTGACCAAAGAGGATATCAAAAAGATTGTTCGCTTGCAGTTCAAACAAGTGGGTAAGCTTTTGGCCAAACAAAATGTGAAAATCGAACTGAGCCCGGAAGCAGAGGATTTTATTGCCGGGAACGCATACGATCCTGCTTTTGGTGCCCGACCTCTAAAGCGATACATTCAGAAAGAGGTTGTCAATAGATTGGCAACGCGATTACTGCAAGGTAACCTGCAAGCCGATTCAGTGGTAAAGGTCGTGATACGGGAGAATTCGCTTGACTTTATATAAAAATCTGGATATTTTGTCCAATTATTTGGGAACCTAAGAATTTTTTTTTGGTAAGAATAGTAAATCAACTTCCGGAGGAACTCTCATGAAAGCATTGTCGCGACTTTTTATTCTTTTGGTATTACTCGGATTTTTGACGAGTTGTGGCGAGAAAATGACGGAACAACAAATGCGTGCAATGGCTCTTGATTATGAGAACAAGGAACAATGGGAAAAAGCCATCGAGACCTATGAAAAGATATTAAAAACATACAAGGATTCTCCCAAAGCGGACGAGACGCTTTACAAACTGGGAAGTCTCTATGTAAATCATAAACAGGATTTTGAAAAATCGATATCTATTTACAAGCAGCTGATTGAGAAATATCCTCAAAGTCAGTATGCCGTAAAATCCGCTTTCATGATCGGCTATTGGTATGCAAACAACATTCAGGATCTGGATAAAGCGCAACAGGCATATGAATCTTTTCTCGAAAATTATCCGGATCATGAATTGGCCGCCTCGGTTGAATGGGAGCTCAATCATTTAGGACAAGACATCAGTTCGATTGAGCTCGATCTCCAGGCGGATTCCCTGGCGAATTAAATTGCGATATTGTATTCGATTATAGGTTTTCATATGTGATTGCAGAAAGAGGTTTTTCCGCAGGCCTTTCGGGTATTGAATGAACGGGTTTCTTTGTATTGCATATTCTGCAAAATTGCATTGTCAATCTATATGAGAGAAACGTGTTTCGCAAAATCGTGTTTAAAAGGCTTGTCCTTCCGATCCTGCGGAAAAATCCGTTTTCCCAAAACCATGTAAATCAAACCATCGTAACCCTTACGGAAAAAAGAGGGGTATGTATGAAGCAAAGCCTGATCGTACTCTTTTTGCTGTGTTTTTTGGCCGGTGTTTTGCCGGCACAGGATTCCACGGCGGCGGACGAGGAAAGCGCCATTAAACTATTGTGTTTTGTCGACAGAACCAGCGTGCCACTGAACCGAACCGTGACCTTTACCATTCGCCTGCAATGGAGCGGAGACCTTGAACGGTATGAAATTCACAAGTTCGATAATCCTCTTTTGGAGAATTTCGAAATCGTCGGCAATGCTTCTTCAAACCGCGTTTTGCAGGAGGGCGGAAACCAGCAGGCCATCAACGAATATGAATACATCCTCAAACCAGGCCGCCTCGGTATGGGATATATCGAGGGTGTTATTATAAAATACACGGATTTAAAAACAGACCGCAATTATCGCCTCATAACCAACCGTCTGGAGGTTAAAGTAGAAGACCCTTTGCCTGAACCAGGAGCCTTTCAATGGCAATTCTGGCTTTTATTGGCGTTGATTCTCCTTCTTTTTGCTGCTCTGGGCTTTTTTGTGATGAAAAAACGACAGCAAAGGCGTCTTTTGGTTCGGCGGCAGCAACAGGAAGCGATTCCCACCGAACAAAAATATCTCAATGAACTGGAAACATTAAATATAAATCAACCGGAACTGGATACCGCTCAGGCCTATTCCACCATTTCCAGACTTTTGAAAAGCTATCTGGCGGAGAAGGGAATCGGTCCGGGACTTGAGGCAACCACGGGGGACATTATGCAATTCGTCAGATCGAGCGATCTTGATGAAGAGTTGTCTGAAAATATCAACCAGATATTGAGTACTGCTGATCTTTACAAATTTTCCGGAAGTGCCGGCGACAGACATCAGGTCGACCGCATTTACGCTTTGTTTGAAAAGATTTTGGAAAAAAATAAATCAAACCAGATCAGGGAGGATAAATGAACGTAGACATTCAAGCGATAAATGCCCGTATAGAGGAAGAAAGCGCTTTTGTTGAAACGATTATCGAAAACGTCGGCAAGGTGATCGTCGGCCAGACTTATATGGTTGAACGATTGCTGATTGGTTTGTTGTCCGATGGGCATATTCTGCTGGAAGGGGTTCCGGGTTTGGCCAAAACCATGACGGTAAAAACTTTATCCGATGCGGTTAAAACCGGCTTTCAACGTATCCAGTTCACACCGGATTTATTGCCGGCCGATATTATCGGAACCATGATTTACGATCAAAAGAGCGGTGGGTTTTCCGTCAAAAAGGGACCGGTTTTTTCAAATTTGGTGCTTGCGGATGAAATCAATCGTTCTCCCGCCAAAGTCCAGTCCGCTCTTTTGGAAGCCATGCAGGAACGACAGGTGACTATTGGCGATCAGACGTTTCCCCTGCCGGCACCGTTTTTGGTGTTGGCGACGCAGAACCCGATCGAACAGGAAGGCACCTATCCACTGCCGGAAGCGCAAGTCGATCGTTTTATGCTCAAAATATCGGTGACCTACCCGGACAGGGACGAGGAGCTGGAAATTATGCGCAGAATGACCAGGGCTGAGGTTCCAACCATCAAGGCAGTTGTAACGCCGGCTCAGATTGAAAAAGCAAAACGAATTGTTCACGATGTTTATATCGATCCCAAAGTTGAGAATTATATCGTTGATATCGTTTTCGCAACGCGAAAACCCCAGGCCTACGGGTTTGATGATTTGAGCGAGCTGATTTCTTTTGGGGCTTCACCACGGGCATCCATATATCTGTCCAAAGCGGCAAAAGCCCATGCCTTTCTGCGCCGCCGGGGTTACGTCACGCCTGAAGATGTCAGAGCGATCGGACTTGATGTTTTGCGTCATCGTGTTCTGGTGACCTATGAAGCAGAGGCGGAAGAGATCACAAGTGAAGATGTGGTTCGAAAAGTGTTAAATCGGATTGAAGTTCCATAAACCAGAGGTTGACAGGCGTTGATACCCAAAGAAATATTAAAAAAAGTAAAACGCATTGAAATCCAGACGCGGGGTCTGGTCAACGATGTTTTTTCCGGGGAATACCATTCGGTGTTCAAAGGGCGCGGCATGGAATTCGCCGAGGTCCGGGAATATCAGATCGGTGATGATATCCGCACCATCGACTGGAACGTAACCGCCCGCATGGGACATCCCTTTGTTAAAGTGTTCGATGAAGAGCGTGAATTGACGGTTATGCTTGTCGTCGATGTCAGCTCTTCCAGTGATTTTGGGACTGTCGAGCAGATGAAGGGAGAACTTGCTGCGGAGATTTGCGCATTGTTGGCCTTTTCGGCAATCAAAAACAATGATAAGGTCGGATTGATTATTTTCAGCGATCGGGTTGAAAAGTATGTCGCCCCCAAAAAGGGTAAATCACACGTGTTGCGCGTGATTCGGGAGCTGTTGTATCACGAACCTCAGGGTCATCAAACCAATATTACGGAAGCGCTCGAGTTTCTTTCGCGCGTAACACAGAGGCGGGCTGTTGTTTTTTTAGTCTCTGATTTTATCGCCAGCGGCTATGAAAAGGCGCTGCAAATCGCCAACAAACGACATGATTTGGTCACGATAACCATCACGGATCCACGCGAGCAGGAGCTGCCCAGTATCGGATTGATTGAATTTGAAGACGCTGAAACAGGTGAAACATTTTTGGTGGACACCGGCGACGCGGATCTGCGGGATGAATTTTCCAGCCAGGCAGAGCAACGTAAACAGGATCGGGAAAGAGTATTCAAATCCATGAACATTGATACGGTGAGTATCAATACACAACAATCCTATATCGATCCTCTGATTCGTTTTTTCAAGATGAGAGCAAAGCGTTTTAGATAACTGGAGGTTAGCATGAATAAACTTTTAGGGATCATCCTCATGGTTTTGGTCATTTGGGGATGTCAAAGTAAAGCACCCGAGCCGGATATCGAGGCCGACAAGGTAAGAGAATATGCCGGAGATTTGATCAACCGGGCTTTGTACAGCCAGGCCATCGGTCAATATGTATATTATCTCGATCATTATAAAATCGATAGACGCGAACGTGCCAATGTTCACTATATCATTGCCAACACTTATTTTGAACGGCTGAAGGATTATGAGAGCGCTCTTGGCTCCTATCTGAAGATCAAGCATTTTTATCCCGAGAGTACTCTGATGGATGAGGTCAACAAACGCATCGTCGCCTGTCTGGAACGTCTTGAACGTTCCGGGGATGCACAGCAGGTGCTGGACGAAGCGGTTCAACTGGATCCCCGCGATGTACGCAAAAAGCGACCGGGCGCTGTGATTGCCCGTATCGGTAAACGGGAGATTACCCAGGGCGATCTCGATTTCGAATTGAGCCAATTGCCTCCCAGCGTTCGCGATCAGTTTAACAGCAAGGAAAAGAAACTGGAATTTTTGCGTGAATATGTCGCCACGGAACTCATGTATGATACCGCCAGGCGGGCCGGGCTGGACAAGGATCCCGAAGTGATAGAGGGCGCGTTTCAGAGCAAAAAAATGCTTATGGTGCGCAAGCTGTTACAGGAGCGCGTGGCCACCAAAGTCGATATAGAAGCGTCTGATATTGAATTGTACTATGAGGCCAATAAAACAGAGTATGCTGAGAAAAATGATGAAGGTGAAATCGTGAAACAAAAGCCATTCTCTCAAGTAAA
The DNA here is from genome assembly GCA_014728085.1 of Candidatus Zhuqueibacterota bacterium. Classification (GTDB taxonomy): domain Bacteria; phylum Zhuqueibacterota; class Zhuqueibacteria; order Residuimicrobiales; family Oceaniaggregativiventaceae; genus Oceaniaggregativivens_A. The sequence goes on along the minus strand of WJMF01000082.1, from coordinate 8,124 downwards.
AGATAGGGTGGCTCAGGATCTCTATACTCAGAAATATCAGAACGCTTATCAGGGCTTGATCGAAAAAATGATTATGGCCGAAGATGTCAAATTCTACGATAAAAATGTACAATAAACCTGAGAACAGGCTGTGAAAATTTTCAAGACGATTCTCTACCTGCTGCTCTTGTTTTCAATTGCGGGGTATACACAGGGCCGTATTTCAGTTGAATCAAAAGTAGATAAAGCCAAAATACTGGTTGGTGATGTCATTCAGTACAGTGTCATCATTACGCACGACAAAGAGGTCACCCTGCTGACGTCACCGCTTGCCGTCAATTTGGGCATGTTTGAAATCCAGGATTATAACGTACATGATGCTGTTAAAACCGATTCGGGTTGGGTTCGCGAACAGATCGATTATGATATTTCTACTTTTGATACAGGGGAATATCAGATTCCTGCCGTGGAATACCGTTATACCGTTGGCGATGACACCACCTCTTATGCGTTGGAAACCGAGCCAATAGATATTATGGTGGAATCGCTGAATCCGGATCAAGCCGGCGATATTCGCGACATCAAAGCGCCGATGCAACCGCCGGCGAACTATACAATGTGGTATCTGATCGGCGGTGGCGTTCTGTTGGCCGTGATTGCGGGATATTTGATTTTTTATATTATCAGAAAGCGCCGAACAGGAGAGTCGATTTTACCAAAACGGCAGACGCCTCCGCGCCCGGCACATGTCGTTGCGCTTGAAGAGCTTGACGAACTGGCCCAGAGCGATTTGCTCGACAAGGGAGAGGTAAAAGCCCACTATAGCCGGCTCAGCGATATCATTCGCATCTATATCGAAGGTAGATATTTTATCGATGCCATGGAAATGACCAGTGAGGAAATTTACGACAATCTCTATCAACGCAAAATCGCTCCGGATCATTTATCCGACCTGAGACAAATTTTATCTTTGAGTGATTTTGTCAAATTTGCAAAATATGTTCCGACCCGGACTGAAAATGAAACCAGCATAAATCTGGCAGTGAATTTTGTCAACAATACCAAGCTGATTTTTAGCCGGCAACCAGAGGCGGCCTCTGCGAATGAGGACGAACAAAGGGAGGCTGATCCCTCTGAAGATGAGAGTTATACCGGAGAGAGTGATATTGTCGAAGAACGCGAAGAAAAGGAATAGAAAAAGATGTTTCGTTTTGCAAATCCCGAGGTTTTGCTACTGCTCCTCTTCATACCGCTTGTCATAGGGTGGTATTTTCGCCGCAATCGAAAAATGAGCGGAGCATTGCGCTATTCCAATATCGATTTATTCAAATCCATTAAAAAATCTTCAAAGCAAAACTACCGACATCTGTTGTTCGCTTTTCGCCTGCTGGTGTTGATTTTACTCATTATCTGTTTCGCCAGGCCGCAGGCCGGACGTACAGAGACTGAAGTGATTACAGAAGGAATCGATATTATTCTTGCTGTGGATGTTTCCAGCAGTATGCTGGCGGAAGATTTCCAGCCCAAGAATCGCCTGCAGGCGGTTAAACTGGTCGCCGGTGATTTTATCAAAGGCAGGCGTAATGATCGCATCGGTCTGGTGGTCTTTTCCGGACAGAGCTTTACCCAGTGCCCTTTGACTCTGGATTACGGTATTTTATTGAGATTTCTCGATGAGATTAAAATCGGTATGATCGAAGACGGAACCGCTATCGGTATGGCGATTGCCACCTGTGTTAACCGGTTGCGCAGCAGCAGCGCCGAATCCAAGGTGGTGATATTGCTTACCGATGGCCGCAATAATCGCGGTGAGCTGGATCCGGTTACAGCCGCTAAAATCGCCGGGACGTTTGATATCCGTATTTATACAATCGGCGCCGGCAAAAAGGGCTATGCCATGTATCCGATCGATGATCCGGTTTTCGGTAAACATTACCGGCGGATGCCTGTACAGATCGATGAAGATCTGCTGAAAAAAGTCGCTGACATTACCCGGGGCAAATATTTTCGCGCTACCGACGAAAGTAGCCTGGAAGCAATCTACAATGAAATCAGCGAGATGGAAAAAACGAAAATTGAGGTTAAGGAATACACCCGCTATCGTGAACTGTTTGTGCATTATCTCCTGATTGCGCTGGCTTTGTTGGTTCTCGAAATTCTCTTGTCGTATACATGGTTGAGAAAAATTCCTTAATTTTGTGCGGAAAAGGTAAACGACTATGCTGAGATTTGCAAATGTTGAATATTTTTATTTGTTATGGCTCTTGCCGATTTTGGTAACGTTTTTTGTTTTTGTATTTCGCGCCAAAAAACGGGCGTTAAGGCGGTTCGGGAATCTACAATTGATGCAAAAATTGATTGAAAACACGAGCCGGAAAAAGCAGATCTATAAAATGGCCATACTGTTACTTGCTTTGCTTTTTATCGTATTGTCACTGGCGCGTCCGCAGATCGGTACCAAACTGGAAGAAATCAGACGTGAAGGTGTCGATATCATTGTTGCCATGGATGTATCGACATCGATGCTGGCGCAGGACATTGCCCCGAGCCGTCTTGCCAAGGCCAAACACGAAGTCGAATCGCTGATCAACCGCCTGCGCGGGGATAGAATCGGGCTCATCGCCTTTTCCGGGGTTGCATTTGTCCAGTGTCCGCTGACGCTTGATTACGGTGCGGCAAAGATTTTTCTCGATATTATGGATCCGGATTTGATTCCAACCCCGGGCACAGCGATCGGACGGGCGATTCAAAAAGCCATCGACACCTTTGAGCAAAAGGAACGAAAACACAAGGTTCTCGTTCTTATTACAGATGGTGAGACCCATGAAGAAAACGCGCTGCAATACGCCGAAGAGGCCGAGCGTCAGGGTATCGTTATCTACTGCGTCGGTATCGGTTCTCCGCAGGGCGAACCAATACCCCTGCAACAGGGCAGAGGCAGTAACTTTAAAAAAGACAAAGAAGGACAAGTGGTTATCACCAAGCTGGATGAACGCACCCTGGAAAAAATCGCCCTGCAGACCGGAGGCAAATATTTTCGCTCGACCTCCGGAGAAGAAGAACTTGAAAAGATATACGATTTAATCTTTAGAATGGATAAAAAAGAGCTGGGGTCGCTGCAGTACTCCCAGTTTGAGGATCGCTTTCAGTATCTTGTTATTTTTGCTATCGTATTGCTGGGGCTTGATCTTTTTATAACCGATCGTAAAAAAGTAAAACGAGAATGGCGGGGAAGATTTTTGTAGAGGCTTTTATGATGCTACGATTTGTAACAATTGTTGTGATTTTGTTTGCGCAGCTGGTGACGGCACAGTCACCGGTGCGAAAAAAAGTGGTTGCGGGTAACGAGCTCTACGAACAGGAGCGCTACGATGAAGCGTTGAACAAGTACAGAGATGCTCAACTCAATGATCCTGAATCTCCCTTGATCCAGTACAATATCGGAAATGCTCAGTATCAAAAGAAAAAATATAAAGAGAGTATCAAAGAGTGGCAGTCTTCTCTGAGTTTTGACGATGCACTTGAACAGTCCAGAGCTTATTATAACATGGGAAATGCGCATTATCGGCAGAATAAATATCTCGAGGCTATCGAGGCTTACAAGAAAGCCCTTGAGCTCAATCCCGAAGATGAAGATGCAAAATATAATCTGGAATATGTGAGAAAAAAACTCAAAGATCAGGCGCAGCGACAGAATCAGCAGCAGAACCAGCAGCAACAGCAGCAACAGCAACAACAGCAGAACCAGCAACAGGGTCAGCAAGACGAGCAACAACAGCAAAATGAGCAGCAACAGCAGAATCAACAGGAGCAACAAGAGCAGGCGCAACAAGAGCAGGAACAACAACAGCAAGAGGATCAGCAGCAGGACCAGCAACAGCAACAACAGCAACAGGGACAACAGGCGCGGGAAAAGGAAATGTCCAGGGAGGATGCGGAGAGAATTCTCAATGCATTGAGTGAACAAAAGGATGACATGAAAAAGGCGCGTCGTCAGCAAGTCCCTGGCGGGGTTAAAACGGGAAAAGATTGGTAAGCGTGAAGGCTGATATGGTATTCAAATATGCTAAAATGATTTGTCTTTTATTGTTACTCACTCTTCCTGTTCAGGCACAGACGGTGCAAATCACCGCATCCGTGGATCAGACGACGCTCGCGGTTAATCAACAGCTTGTTCTGAGCGTTGAATTGACCGGAGAAGATGCCAATCGAATAACGTCTGTTCCGCCGCCGGACGGGGGCGACTATTTACGATTTTACGGTTCCCGCGGAACTTCTCAGAATATACAGTTCATCAATGGAAAAACATCGATCAGCATAACGCATACCTTTGTATACATGGCTGTCAAGGCCGGTTCTTATACGATTTCACCGGTTACCATTAAATACAAGGATAAAACCTATCAGTCAAACTCGATTCCGATCAGCATTGTCAAAACCGGCACATCGTCACCGGGCTCCCGGAGTGAAAACCGTGAGGATGACAGTGAGGACTTGTTTTTAAGAATGCTTACCAGCAAGCAGCGGGTTTATCCCAATGAACCGGTTATCGTTACGTTTCGAATCTATGCCAAGGTCAGCGTCACCGGCATTAATCCGGTACAGATGCCTGAAACCACGGGCTTTTGGGCGGAAGAATTTGATTTGGGGACGCGGTTACAGACGCAGAACGAAGTTTATAAAGGCGTTCGCTATGCGGTGGCGGATATCAAAAAATATGCGTTGTTCCCCACTTCTCCCGGCAAAAAAACCATCGGACCTTTAACGCTGGATTGTCAGGTGCGGGTACGCAATCGCAGACAATCGAAGGATGTTTTTGACTCTTTTTTCAATGATTCTTTTTTCAGCAGAACGGTTACCAGGAAAATTTCCTCAAAACCGGTGGCCATCGAGGTTTTGCCGTTTCCGGCGACAAACAAACCATCGGAATTCAGCGGTCTTGCAGGCCGTTTCGATCTGAATGCTACTCTTGATAAAAATAATGTAAAGACCAATGAGGGGATCACGCTTCGGGTTAGAATATCAGGACAAGGAAATATCAGCATTATTCCAAAACCCGATTTGTTTATTCCGGCCGATTTTGAACAATATGAACCCACTGTGACACAAAATATCAACAGAAGCGGAAACGGGATCAGCGGTCACAAAACCTTCGAGTATGTTCTGATTCCGAGATTCCCGGGTCAACAGCGGATTCGTCCTTTTGCCTTTAGTTATTTTGATACCGGTAAAAAGGATTATGTGACGTTACGATCACCTGAATTCACGATTAATGTTGAAAAAGGAGACGAAGAGTACAATAGTGGTATCGGTTCCGGTTTCAGCAAAGAAGAGATTGAGCTAATCGGTCAGGATATTCGTTTTATCAAACTCCACAGCCCGCGGTTTTCGCCCCTGGAGAGTCGCTTTTATCAATCGTTCTATTTCGTCGCTTTGCTGGTGTTCCCGGCTCTGTTGTTTCTATTGGCGCTGGCTTACCAGCGCCATATGGAAAAATTGAATAAAAACCGGGCGTATGCGCGCAGGCGTGGCGCAAACCGGCTGGCAAGAAAGCGACTGAGCCAAACCAAAGCCTGTCTCGGCGAGTCCACGCAAAAAGAATTCTATTCGGAAATGAGCCGCGCTTTGCTGGGATTTGCCGCCGACAAACTCAATATATCCAGTGCCGGTATTATCTCGACCGAGCTGGAAAAGAGCTTAAAAGCCAGGGGGCTTGACGCGGAATTGGTGGACATGTATATCGCTCTTGTTCAAAAATGCGACCTCTATCGCTTTGCCACGACATCCAGCAGCCGGGAAGAGATGGAACAGGCATTCAAAAAGGCCAAAGAGGCAATTATAAAACTGGAAAAAGCGTTGTGAGTGTATGATGACGAGTTTAATGATATTAATGTTTTTGTTTATGCCCCAGGCCGATCTGGGTCAGGCCGGATTTTCTTTTGAAAACGGAAATCAGCTCTACCAGAACGGAAAGTACGAGCAGGCTATTTCGCAATACCGCTCGGTTATCGATCTCGGCTATGAAAGCGCGTCTCTCTATTACAACCTGGGCAATGCCTATTTTAAGCTCAATGATATCGGTCACGCCATTTTGTATTATGAAAAAGCCAAAAAACTGGCGCCCAGGGATGCGGATATTTTGCATAATCTGAAAATTGCCCGGGTATATGTGGTCGACAAAATCCAGGTCCCGAACCCCGGATTCATCATCAAACAGTGGAACCGCCTGATTACCTTTTTTAATACGCATCAACTTTCAGTGATGATGGTTGCGTTTTATATTTTCTTTTTATTGACCCTGATTTTATATCTTGTTATCCGCAAGAGCCATATAAAAAGCCTGATCAAATTTCTTGTTTATCCCTCCGCCTTTGCTTTTGCTGTATTTCTCCTGCTTTTCCTGCTCAGACTCGATTATGACCGCAATCATCAACGCGGTATTGTTCTTGAGGAAAAGGTGACCGTCATGAGCGCTCCCAGTGAGGATGCCAAAGAGGTCTTTTCCATCCACCGGGGTTTGGAATTGATCATTACAGATCAATCCGGTGACTATTATCGAATCCGCTTGGCAGATGGTAAAGAAGGATGGTTACCCGGCAGCGATGTGGGTAGAATATAGCGCCGATTTTGATCCGGTTGATCAGAACTTCCCGCCCGAATGCGGAACAAAACCTCACTTTTATACGTTTTATAAATAGAGAGTAAAGCGATACCGGCACACAATATTTTCGCCTTTTAACCGTATATTATGATGGTTGGTTATGAGGCGGACAGAGTTGTCGATTTAGTTTGCCTAATGTTAAAACTCTTTGTATATTGGATCAGGCAAACGAATATTGCATGAATAGGAGGCCTAAAATGAAGGCATTAAAACGATACGTAATTCTGTCAGCCGTGTTGGTGTTTGCGTTATACTTTAGCGGGTGTTATACACAAATTGGCAGACCCCCTGTTGAATATAGCGATGATTACTATGAAGAAGAGTATTACGCAGATGATTATGACGAACCGGTTGAGGACGAATATGTAGAGGAATATATCGATGAGGAAGGCAATCGCAAGGTTGTCTATCACCGGGAATACGACGGCATCGATGAAGTTCATATCTATCATGATTACCCCGTCTTTTTGAACAGTTATTGGTATGAGCCCTTTTGGTACGCTCATTCCGGTTATTGGTGGCGACATCATCATAATTGGGATCCCTATTGGGGTTATTCTTCCTATTGGGGGGATCCCTGGTATTGGGCACCGATCTCCTTTTATGGCGGATGGGGATACTATAATTACGGATGGGGCGGCTATGGCTATCACCACGGTGGTTACGGTGGTTATGGTGGTTATGGCGGCTACTGGGGATACGATTATGCCTATACGGTTCAGGAACCGCGCCCCTTTACCCGTCACGGTCTGACAGCGCGCACGCCGACGCGTTATGATAATTCTTTTGCCGAAGGAAATGCCAGACGCAGCAGCACGTTGCGACGGGCGGAGAGCGGTAGCATGCGCGATATGGTAACCAGCCGCCGCGGCGTTACCACATCAACCAATCCGGATTATCAAACCTCGCGTCGTGGCGTTAGCACCGGCGGTGACCGGCCGATGTCGACGACACACCGGCGCACGACGACATCCGGTAGCGAAAACGGTAAAGCGGCGGTAAACACGCGGAGATCGTCGAGCAGCCGTTCCTATGAACAGCCCAACAGCCGCCGTTATATCCAAACCGATGTCGGCAAGCGCACGAGTGACAGCCGTTCACGCTCTACCGTCGACAGAAGGTCCAAGTCGTCTTCTTCGTCTTCGTCGGGTTCCTCGAAATCATCGGTATCGCGGCGTAAAAGCAGTTCATCCGGTTCGCCCTCATCGGCTACGGTAAAGAAAAGTCGTCGTTCCTCGAGCTCCTCTTCGGTGAAGAGGAAATCTTCGTCATCGCGCCGTTCGAGCAGCTACTCGCGACCCTCATCATCGCGGTCGTCTTCGAGTTCCGGTAGCAGCAGCCGAAGCTCTTCAAGCTCAAGCAGGTCTTCCTCTTCGAGCTCATCCAGCTCTTCGAGTTCATCCAGCTCACGTGGACGACGTTAATCGAATGACACAGCGCTAAAACCATAGGAAAAGATGCTATGAAAAGAGAAAAAGCGGTTA
>WJMF01000081.1 GCA_014728085.1 Candidatus Zhuqueibacterota bacterium | reverse complement strand
GCGATCAAGTCGCTGTATCCGAGATCAAGTCCACGCCCCTTTCTACTTGAATATCGGATTTTTAAACAAAATTTCAAAGAACAATTTGGACATTACAAATATGTCCAAAAAAGACTTGACTTTTACCAGAGTAACTTGGCGGTTCGTTATTTTTTTACCAGACCCTCTTGATAGAACATTTTTTGATTTCACAGACCCGGCAGGATCAGGTTTTTCTCAGCGCTCTCCGCGGTTTCATTGCCTGCCGGCATACGACCTAGATTGAATATTGAATATGCACAATCTCATTCCTGCTCATGCTCTTCTTTTCCGCCAGGGCAATGGCAATGCTGTTGCGCACCGAAACCGGATCGAGCTTTTCATTGGATTGCCGGGTTTCCAGACAGTTGATGATATAATCGTACTGATGAAAATAGCCATCCCCCGCCGGCACCGACGGGAACTCCGACTGCTCGCCACCCGTTCTCCACAGCTGCAGAGTCGGGGTTTGCGAGGAATCGTACTCTAATTGTCCCCGTTCAAAAACCGCCGAATAGCTCATCTTGAATGGCGCATGGTATTTCCAGCTGCCCTCTGCATAGCAAATCAGCTCTTTATCGAAATAATAGTGGGTCAACAGCGCCCGGTTTAATCCCTTATTGTCCATCAGTCCATGCGAATATAACGCCGACGGATTCCCGACAGCGTAATGAATAAAATCGGTGTCGTGAACATGCAGATCGAAAACGCAACCGCCGCTCTTCTCTTCCTGAAAAAACCAGCTCTCCTCCCCGGCCCAGGCCGGCGGCGCCCCCACCCGTCTGAGCCCCAGGCTGAGCAGCTTTCCCATGTGTTCCGATGCGATCATCTCTTTCAAGATCACATACTCGGGCCAAAAACGAATGCACTGACCGACAAAGAGCATTTTATCGTTTTCCCGCGCATGTTTGATCATCGAGTCGCACGAAGAGAGCGTCAACGCCATTGGTTTTTCGACAATAACATCTTTACCCGCTTTAAGACAGCGATTGGCAAAGGATTCGTGCAGATAGGTGGGCAGACAAACAGCCACACAATCGATATCGTGCCGCTCAAGCACAGGATCCAGTTCTGAATAGAGATCAACAGCGTCGAGAAAGTCGATGCTGTTCTGCTCATCCACTTTAACATTACCCCGGGTTTGCTGCCGCAGCCGCTGCGCGTCGGTTTCCACCACCGCTTTGAGCTCTGCTCGTGGATGTTTGTGCAATATAGCGGCATGTACACCGCCCATAAACCCATAACCGACGATGGCAAATCGTATCATAAAAAAGCTCCTGTCTGTTTGTCGATACCTGCATCAAAAGACAAAATAATGCGCCAGGAAATAAAGTGCAACCGCCAGTAAAAGGGTAAAAATGATTGCCAAAATCGTCCGCGCAATCGTGAGAACCAGAGAGGCAATGGCGACGATCAGCAAAACCGATGTCAGCATGGAGCGAATTTCCGCAGGATTGCCAAACTCGGCATAAAGCGGATTCAACTGCGGACCGAAAAACACAACCACCACCCACAAAAGCGCACTCAGAATAGCAATTCTGAAAAATATTTTTTTCATCTTGGATTCCCCAATATCAATGCATTATTTCTGTTTACAATACAAAAATGGCTGCGATTATGCAACAAAAAAGCAAAAGACCGGAAAATTGATAATCACACTTTTTTTTATCATCTTGACAATCGCTTTTGAATTTTCTACATTATTTTTGGAATAAAGACAAGACACACCAAAGAACCGGAAAGGAACCCATGAATCTCAAAGTAGCAGCAGGAATCATCATTATCATCGCTGCATTTATATACCTCATCATCGGCGGGTTGCAAAAGACTGCCGTTTATTATATGACCGTATCGGAACTCAAAGCGGAAGAGAGCAACTATATCGACCAGGGCGTACGCGTCAACGGCTATGTCGCGCCCGAATCGATAAACTGGAATGATATAGATATCAGAGGGAGCTTTAACCTGACCGAAGGGCCGGACACCCTCGAGGTCATCTATAACAATATACTGCCGGACCAGCTCGCCGACGCCCAACAGGTGGTCACCGAAGGAATTCTGGACAGCAGCGGCGTGCTGCAGGCGAGCAAGATTTTTCTCAAATGCCCGTCAAAGTACGAGGCGAAAAAATCACAAGAATTATAAAACGCATAAACTCCGTCTGAATGTTGAAAAACGATCTTTGCAGTTCAACATATCTCTTCAGTATCTGTCTTTGTCTGCTGACCATAATGGCTTGCGAAGCGCCGCGACAGAATCCTCTGGATCCTCACAATCCGGACAGCCGTTTTGTCGATCTCATAGGCGAGGTCAAAACATTGCGCCTGCCTCACAATCCGCTGCAAAATGCCAAGGTGAGTTGGCAGCCAGCACAAAAATTTGTTTACACCGGTGAAGACGGTTCCTTTCATTTCGAAAACCTTTTGCCTGAGAACGGCTGGCTCGTAACCAGCAAGTCCGGTTTTCTACCCGATTCGATGTTCGTAGATTGGCAAAACAGTACCACAAGCGATATCGAATTCTTTCTCAATCAGATTCCGCTTCTGCTGCAAAAATCGCTATATACCATTGTGCTGAACCGCTACCCCGATCTCAAATCCTATCAGATCGGCGTTTCTATCCGTCTCGATGATCAGGATAACGATATAAAAACGGTTCGACTGCACAATGCCGATTTAAGCATCGATACCGTGTTGCCCTACAATCCGGAAAAAATGGCGTTTGAAAAGCTCTTTTCGCTCTATGACCTTCATCTGAACGATATTGAACAGCTCATTGGATATAACTTTACCATTCTGGTCACCGATCAATACGATCATACCATCAAAGCGGGTGAAACCGGTGCGACACGCATCATCGAGGCAGAGGTGAAATTTAAATCGCCGCTAAACTATCAGCCGGTTTCTACAACGCCGCAACTGGCGTGGCACTCCTTTGATCCCGGTTTTTCGTTTCATTTTAAAGCAGAGGTCTATACCGATGAAATCGCACCGCAACGGGTCTGGGAAAAAGACAATATTCCGTCGACCGCTACAAACATAACTCTCTCACCTGCCCTTGCCGCAGGTGATTATTTCTGGATCATCTGGTGCATCGACGAATATGGTAACCGATCGCGCTCCAAACCCGCCTCTTTTACGGTAAGGTAATAGTTGATGGATATTAAACGCTTACATAGTTTGACTGCCGAGCAATACACCGCTCTCTACGATATCAGCAAGTTGCTTAATTCAGCCGTACTCAGCGATGCCCTCATCGCCCGCTCCCTCGATCTGGTCATAAACGCCATCGGCGCCGAACGCGGCCTCTTTTGTCGTTATGAAAACGACTCTGGACGATTTTCCATTATTACCGCCCGCAATATGGAAAAAAAGGATATCGAGGACCTGTCGCAGTTCTCCTCCGGCGTTCTGCAGCAAGTGGTAGACGCCAAAAAGCCGGTCCTCTACCACGATGTACAGAGCGATTCCGAAGTATCGCAATTCAAAAGCCTTCAGATTCATCAGATCAAATCGATTATCGGTGTACCAGTAGTTGAGAATGAAACGTTATGGGGTGTTATTCTGGCCGACAGCCGCGAGGATCGCAGCGGCTTTACAGAAGAAAACCTCACTTTCTTGCAGTTTTTCGCCAATATGGCGGGTCTGGCGCTGGAGAAAATTCTGGCGCTGGAGAAGCTCAGGGATGAAAACGAAATTTTACGCAACCGGGTCGAATCCTTTGCGCCCCTGCCTGATATGATCGGCACCAGTGCATCGATGCGGGAGCTGAGCCGGCTCATTCACCGGGTCGCCCAATCGGATGCCACTGTACTATTAATGGGAGAGAGCGGTACCGGCAAAGACCTGGTGGCAAGAGCCATTCACAAACTCAGTCCACGCCGTGATAAACCCTTTCTTGCCCAGTTTTGCGGCTCCATTCCGGACACCCTGCTGGAGAGTGAACTCTTTGGCTATAAAAAAGGCGCTTTTTCGGGAGCGGTTGCGGATAAAAAAGGTCTCTTTGAAGTCGCTTCCCAGGGCACCTTTTTTCTCGATGAAATCGCCGACATTTCCATGGCGCTGCAGGCAAAACTGCTGCGTGTTCTACAGAATCAGGAAATTATGCGCCTTGGTGAAACCCAGGTGCGCCGCGTCAATGTCCGTATCATCACCGCCACCAATCAGAACCTGAGTAAACTGGTCAAAAAAGGTGACTTTCGGCAGGACCTGTACTATCGGTTGAACGTCTTTCCGGTAACCCTACCGCCACTGCGGCAGTGCCACGGTGATATCCCCCTGTTGGTGGATTATTTTATCAAAAAACATAAAAAAGAGCTTCCGGAGATCGACCCCGCAGCCATGCAGCGCCTGGAAAGCTATCACTGGCCCGGCAATGTAAGGCAGCTGGAAAACGTCCTGCAACGGGCGCTGATTCTCTGCGACGACAACCACCTCCAGCCCGAACACATTATTCTTGAAAGTGATGAAGAAAGGCAGGAAGCACAGTTCGACGGCACGCTGAAAAGCGTCCAAAAACAGCTGCTGCTGCAGCGGCTGCAAAAATACAGCGGCAACCGCACCAAAACGGCACAATCGCTCGGCGTGTCGGTAAGGTGGGTACAGCTGCAGCTTAAAGAAATGGAAGAACAAAGCGCGAAACGCTCATGACGACCGATATTCTTTTTGAAAAATTTAAAATCAAAACGTGTCTGAAAAAAGATGACTCTACAGCGGTCTATCTGGCTCATCATATCTATCTGGATAAAGCGGTTGTCGTCAAAACCCTGAACCAGCAAACAATAACCGACAAACAGGTGGTCGCGCGCTTTCAGCGCGAAGCGCGAATTCTGGCAAAGCTCGATCACCCCAATATTATCAATGTATACGATTTCGGCACCTATAAACCGTTCTTTTACATATCATTTGAATATTTCGACGCGGAAAATCTGCGCGATCAGATGCGAAAACGACTCGATAAAGAACTAAAACGGTCCATCCTGATTCAGATCGCCAGAGGATTGACCTGTGCCCATGAAAACGGCATCGTGCATCGTGATATCAAACCGGAAAACATTCTCGTCAACAGGGAAATGCAGGTTAAAATCGCCGATTTTGGCCTGGCCCATGTCTCCGGCGAGAGCAAGCTGACGAAAAAATCCTCGCTTATCGGCACGCCCGGCTATATGGCACCGGAACAGGTGCGCGGCGAGCCCAGTAATGCAAAAAGCGACCTCTTTTCGTTCGGCATCGTTGCTTGTGAACTGATAACCGGCCATCATCCCTTTCTGGGAAAAGATGTCCCTGCGACGCTGAGCAACATTCTGACAACACCGCAGAGCAATGTTTTCCACCAACTGCGAGGCATTGACGAGCCCTTGCAGAGCGCCGTCAAGGGACTGTTGCAAAAAAATCCGAATGATCGGACCGATAGCGCTTACGCTTTTCTGCAAGAGCTGAATATCGAAACGATCTGCCGACCACGAAAATCCCGCCGTAAAATCGGGGTCGTCGCTCTCGCTTCTTTGTTGCTGCTGATGGTTGCAGTCGCCTATCTGTTCAAGCCACAGCCTCAGCTACCACCGCCGGTCGAGCTTACCCCTGTGGATACGATTAAAACCGTAATCGCGGAAAAGAAAAAACCGGAAACGGATCAAATCATCGAGCCGGAAGAACCGTCCACAACCGCAATCGACCAACCCGGAGAGCTCTATGTGGAATGCATTCCCTGGGCGCGGGTGATTATCAATGGCCGCATTGCCGAAACCACGCCGCTGGAAAAAGCCATAAAGCTCTATCCCGGTGGCTATCACCTCACGCTGTCGCATCCGCGATTTCCGCCATTGTGGCGACAGATCGAAATCAGGCCCGGCCAGCGCCACAACGTCAGCGTCAATCTCGATACCCTCTATGGCTATATTCAGTGCCAGGTCTTTCCATGGGGACAAGTCAGTATCGATGAGCAACCGGTGGGACAAACGCCGTTTCAACAACCGATACCGGTTATGCCCGGGCATCACCACATCCGAATTCAACATCCAGATTACACCGCCTGGAGCGATTCGTTCAGGGTGGCCAAAATGGATACGATGCGATATCAGGTCAACCTGAAGAGCCGGCAAAAAATTTGAACGGTATAATTATTGCAATTGCGAAAAATGAAAAAAAGCAAATTTTTTCCTGAAAAAAAGCTGACGAGCCGAATAGATGCAACCTAAAATAAAAAAACGCCGGGGAATGGCCATCTTCCTCTTTTTGCTTGTTTTTGCAACAATTCATAGCAGCCTGGCCTATGAATGGGCTTTGATGGGGGAAATGCCGATTCCTGTGGCGGCGGGTGAGGCTGTGGTGTATCAAAACAAGATCTATATTTTGGGGGGATATACCGAAGGCGCAACAGAACCGGTCAACCTGATTCAGCGCTATGACCCGTTTTTGCTCAACTGGCTAACCGTGGATACCCTGCAAAGCGGATGCGGCTATTTCAGCGCCGCTATCAGCAATGATTCGCTCTTGTACTGGGGCGGAACAAGCACCGATACGCTGCGGCAAAGCGCTCTGTACTTATGGAAACCACCGGCGGGACCACATCAGATTCTATCCGGCGATCCGGTCTTCGGCCGCATGCGCAGCGCCGGACTGGTACAAACGCCCTTTCTCTATATAGTCGGTGGTTTTTCCGATAATGCGCAGCCGATCCCCTATCTGGTCCGGTTTAACCTCAACAGTATGTCCGTCGAATTTGCAGAAAACGAGCTTTTTGCCGACAATCCGCCCTACCAGCAAATGGTGACCGTTTTTGCCGGCGATCTCTATCTATTCGGCGGGGTTCAGAACAATGTATCCAATAAAATCTATAAATTCGACAGCCAGGACCACAGCTTTGAACAGGTAGCGCCGCGACTCCTCTCCGGCAGAGCCGGCGGTTGTGCCGTCAAAACCGATCCCAACAACCTCTTTCTCATCGGCGGCTATAACGATCTGAACAGCGCCATGACCTCGACCGAACGCGTTGTTTTTTCCGCCGGCGAAGAGCATACCATCTATTCCGGTCCGGAGCTCAACATCGGCCGCCGCGAAGCTATGGCGATATATTATGATGGTGCCATTTACCTCTTTGGCGGCTATGACAGTGACGGACACGTGGTGCCTAAAATCGAAAAACTGAACCTGCAGGCCACAGCTGTTGACAAAGAGAACAAACAACCGACAGTTTTTGAGCTGCAACAAAACTATCCCAATCCCTTTAACCAGGTAACGACGATCCCGTACTCGCTCTGCAGAAACGGTTATGTCTCTGTGGACATTTACGCCACCACCGGTGAGCACATCAAAACGCTGGTCAACGGCTATCGGACAAAAGGCCACTATCAGCTAAAATGGGATGGCAGAGACCAGAACGGAAAGATCGTGTCCTCCGGTATCTATTATGTCTGGCTCAAAACCGATCAATCGATGCAAACAAAAAAACTCTTGTTTATCCGATAAATAACCCATGAAAAGCATACTTGCAACCGCGATCATATTCTTTATTCTTTCTTTAGGTCAGACAGCCGTTTCACAAACGGTTGATGAACAGCTGTCAGCGCTGGAAAACGCCTATCAGAACTTTGACTATGAACGGGCCATCGGTATTGCCGAACACCTGCTGCAGTCAAATGCGCCGCTCGACAGCAGTCAGCTCGTTCGGCTCTATGAATTCAAAGCGCTGTCGCACTATGCCGCCGGTAATATGCTCGGTTCGATGAAGAGCTTTGGCCGCCTGCTCGAGCTCGATGCCGGCTATACCCCCGATCCCATGCTGACGCCGCCGAAAATACTCGATTTTTTCAATCAGATCAAAACCGAGCTGCAACCGCAACCAATCAAACCCGCCCGACCCGATACCATCCGCCTCGTCCTGGACTCGGCCCGACCCTGCCGTGCCGCCCTGTGGCGCTCCATGATCCTGCCCGGCTGGGGACACCTGTATTTACAGCATCACAAGAAAGGCTTTCTGCTCGCAACTCTGAGCAGCGG
>WJMF01000080.1 GCA_014728085.1 Candidatus Zhuqueibacterota bacterium | reverse complement strand
TTTTAGCCTTGCAGAGTGGTGCGACGACTATGATTATCTAGATGCCGCCTCGCTGCGCAAAGCCGACTCGTTGGTCCGGGTTGCCGGTATTGAGGAATCGGATTCGACCCTGGTTAAGATGGAAAAACTGGTGGCATTTTTGCGCGCCGAGCTCAAAGATGCCCGCGGCGTCCCAAGCAATGCTTCGCGCTGGAAAACGCCGTGGAAGCTCTTTGCCGACATGCGCGATGGCCGCGACAAAGGCTGGTGCACCCAGCACGCCATCATCTATACCTTTTTCGCCAACCGCGCCGGCATTCCGACGCGCTATGTCTTTGGCGCCCGCGCCCATAACAACCAGATCGTCTATACCGGCCATTCCTGGGCCGAGTCCTTTATCGAGGAGCAAAACCGCTGGGCCTTTATCGATATGGATTTCGCCCTGCTGGCGGTTTTCAACAAAAGGGGAGAGGTACTCAACACGGCGGAGCTTTTTCATCTCAACCAGCAGGATGCCTTTGATAACATTACCGCACGCGTTTATATCGATCATCGCTGGCAGGATCTGCAAGAGAGCACAGCGCGGGATACGGTTCTGATACTGCCGTTTTCGCGCGTCAACGGCGTCATCAAACGCCAGTTCATCGAACAGGCCGTCTTTCAATACCGCCGCGCACCGCATGTGGAAGATTTGCGCTATAACTATGGCCATTTGCTGAAAAACCGCACCTTTTGCCTTGAAAATCTCAACCGCTATCTGTTCAAGCCGCAGCCGGCCTATTCGCATTATCCCGCCGGCGGTGAGGCGCGCTATACCAAACGGCGTTTGTTGTTTGCCGGTTTTGTGGTTAGTTTGATCGGTATGGTGATATTGTGGCCGTTGAAAAGACGGTCCTGAAACGTATAAAATTGTCTTTCTCACCTGGGAGAATCATCATGATTAAAAAATCATCATTTTCGCGCCGGCAGTTTATCAGCACGGTCGGCAAATCAGCGGCTGTGACCGCTATGGCAGCGCCGTTTATTCATTGCGGTCAGGGCAGATTTCGCCAGGTCATGCGGCGGGATTTTGGCCGCATTCCGTTTTCCGTCACCACCATGGGCCTCGGCGGACAGGCGTCGATACAATGGACGCCGGATGATGTCGATCCGGTGAGCATTATTCTCAAGGCCTATGAAACCGGGATCAATTATTTCGACACCTCGAATTTGTACGGCCCCAGTCAGATGAATTACGGCAAGGCCTTTCGCCGGCTCGGCCTGGTGCCGGGGGTTGCCGGTTACACCGAAAAGCAGCGCCGCTCGATTTTTCTCACCACCAAAACCGCGCTGCGCTGGGGCAAGGGCGGTGAAGAGATTGAAGGGGTAAGAAACTGGACCAATGGTCCGGAGGGATCGCACGCCGTCGATGATCTCAAACGAACGCTGTCCCAGGTTTTTGGCGACGGCAAGGGCAATTATGCCGACGACGCCTATGTCGACATGATCCTTATTCATACGCTGAGCTCGATGGCCGAGGTCGATGTGCTTTACCGGGGATTGCGTGATACCCGTCCCGATATGGAATCGATCGGGGCGCTGGCGGCATTGCGCGATTACCGCGATGGCACCAATCTGACCGGATTGAATCCAAATGAGGAAAAACGGGTACGACACATCGGATTTTCCGGCCATTACTCACCGGCGGTGATGATGGAGATGATTCAGCGCGACGAAGAAAACCTGATCGACGGTATGCTGGTGGCGATCAATGCCAACGACAAACTCTATTTCAACATGCAGCACAATGTCATTCCGGTGGCCAAAGCCAAAAACATGGGTGTGATCGCCATGAAGGTCTTTGCCGACGGCGCCATGTACAGCAAGGGATCGCACTGGTCGCGCAACCCCGAACATGTGGTTCGCACTGTCGGTAGTCCGGAATTGCCCTTTAAACCGCTGATCCGCTATGCATTGACGACGCCGGGTATTGACAATGCCATTATCGGTATCGGCCAGATCAGCGACGATCCGCAACAGTGCCAGTTACAACAGAATCTGGCCGCGGCCCAGACGGAAGCGGATGCATTGACCCCGGCGGACCGCAAAGAGATCGAGGCGCTTACAGCCGGCGTCAAGGATGGCAACACCAATTATTTTCAGATGGAAAAACAGTCCATGACGCCGCCGCAGAATACCATGATCGCCAAGACCAGGCGCGACGAAAAGGCGGTGGTTCAGCTGACCTGGCATACGGCTTTTGCCGGCGACGCCCCGCTGCAGAGCTATGAAATCTACCGCAACAATGAGAAAATAGATGCGGTTGAGCATCGGCCGCAAACCGGCAAGAAACCGTTTCAGTACGAGGATATGGTCGAGCAGGCCGGCAAGCATCACTATCGCATTGTTACGGTTGACGCCAAAAACCGCCGTGCCGAATCAGAAGAGCTGGCGATTGTCACCGGGATTTCCTGAGATTTCAGGGGGAACGTATTGCTGGTTTCCAAACGCAGAAACCGCAAAGAACGCCGAGGAACGCAGAGAAAAAAAAACAAGGTTCTGTAACCGGCGAATGGGTCGCGCATAGCCACAGCGGCAGAGAGAATTTATATGAAAGAAAAGCATGATGAAATGGTATTGTTCAATATTATTTGTTTTTAATATTTTTATGGTAACATTGACGCTCGCAGAAGAATCGGTCTATTTCCGGTTCAACCAGCTTGGTTTTCTGCCTCAGGACAACAAAACCGCTGTGGTGATGAGCCGGGAGGCGCTGTCTGGGCGCTTTGATCTTGTTGATAGCCAAAACGACAAGACGGTCTTTAGCGGCACGCCTGATATAATGTCTGCCGATGGCTGGGGAGAATGGCATTATTATCAACTCGATTTTCCACCTGTTGTATCTACCGGTCAGTACTATCTCTGCATTCCCGGCAAAAAGGTCCGCTCTGCCTTATTCACCATCGGCGGCCAGATCTACTCGGCTTACCAGGAGGATGCTCTGGTGTTTATGCGGCAGCAGCGCTGCGGTTATAATCCTTTTCTCGATTGCGTCTGTCACCGCCGTGACGGCCGCAGCATGTACGGTCCGATGCCGGATTCCACCTATTATGACCTCAGCGACGGCTGGCACGATGCCGGCGATCAGCTGAAATATCTCATTACCGGCAGCAATGCCACTGCCAAAAAGATGGTAACCGCGGAGAACGCGAAGAAACGCGAAGAAAAAATCTGATTGGAGGGGGAGAGGGATTGCTTGCGCTGTGCAAAGGGAAATTGGCTTGGGGGAGTTTTTTATCACTTGGACTGCCAAGGTTGACATGAAATTTTTTGCAGCTTTTCTATAACTATGAAGAGATTTTTGATGCAGATTCTACCTGTTTGTTGTAATGTGTCGATGATTATACTCACCGGTTCTATCGCGTTTTTCGGTTTATTTGAATACATTTTTTCTCAACATTCTGCGGAGCGAGATCCTTGCGCTTTTCGCCTGCGGTGCGTAGATTGTGGCGATTATTATACTCGTGCCGGGGAAAAATGGTAACCGCGGAGGACGCGAAGGAACGCGAAGAAAAAATTTGATTGCCGGGGGTAGCCGGAGCGGTCATAAAGGTCAGCAGTCAGCGACCAGCGGTTAGCGATCGGCGTATAGCGGATAAAGGTTCGGAATGGTTGAAATTGCAAGCGACAACGTTTGTACAGTCACCCGTCGCGTTCGACGTAAAGCCCTGCTCGACCATATCATCAGGCCGGGTCAAAACGATTGGATATCATTCCCGAATCTACAGGATTCAGCGACAGAGCCGTCCTGAGGAATTACCAGCCAGAGGCCGGGAATGAGGCTAAGCGCAGAGGCACTGAAGCATTTTACGGGGGCTGTATCAGAAGGGTTGATAAAAAGAATTGATAATCCAACGATATCAAATACTGTACTGTGCAAGAATGTGAGTTATCCCTTGTTCAAGGCCAACTAAAACCGCCGAGCTTGCTATAGTATAAATAGCTTTGAGAGCGTTGAGGAACGCTGAGAAAAACAGAATTATGTAAAGAAATGAAACGGAAAAAAACGCGGTACAACCACAAATCCCGGGCTACACCAGGACGTCCCTAAAGGGACTCGGCCATCGTTTTTACTGCGTTGCTATACATATATCGCCCCTGACGGGGCTCGGGGAACGGGTGCAATGTATCGGCAAACATATCCATCTTCCCGGCCTTTCAGCATGCGTGAAAACGCCGGCGAAAACCGCAGAGAACGTCAAAAACCGCTGAAAAGAACAGTATGAGCGTACTGACCAAAATGGAAAGCACAACTCGTTCTACATCACTTGTCAGAAATGATTACGTCCCGTTCCTGCCCACGAGTCCCGTTAGGGACGGCATATTTTTAGCAATACGGCAGCATCCACGGTTTCAGAATCCCTTTAGGGATGGCCCCTCTGCGGGGACGTTGTGGTTGCTATGCGTGTTTTCTTGCGCTTTCCGCCTGCGGTGCGTGGATTGTGACGATTATTATACTCGTGCCGGGGAAAAATGGTAACCGCGGAGAACGCGAAGGAACGCGAAGAAAAAATTTGATTGCCGGGGGAGAGGGATTGCTTGCGCTGTGTAACGGGAAATTGGTTTGGGGGAGTTTTTTATCACTTGGACTGCCAAGGTTGGCAGGAAATTTTTTTCAACTATTAGATAAAGGTTCTATAGATGAACGGACTTTTTGATACAGCTCCTGCCGTTCTGTGGGCTGGTGCCGGTGATTATGCATACCGGTTCTATCGCGTTTTTCGGTTTTTTTGAATACATTTTTTCTCAACATTCTGCGGCGCGAGATCCTTGCGCTTTCCGTCGCAACGGATTTTTACTCAGCCGTTTGATCTTCCGACCGGGGAGGAACCTGAACATAAAAAAGCGGAAGAGCTCGCAGAGCCCGCGGAGGATCACCCCCGCCCCAATCTCCTTCCATCATCCGGCTATTTTTATTCATCGTTCTGTTCTGCATAGTTCCGTTCTGATGACC
>WJMF01000079.1 GCA_014728085.1 Candidatus Zhuqueibacterota bacterium | reverse complement strand
TTCGGTGACTATGAGGTCAGCTTTTACCACGACAACATAAGCAGCAACGGCGTAATCATTACCGATGCCGACAGCGATGGCGACAGGGAGATATGGACGGGACGAGGCGACAAAACGATTGCCCTCAGTCTCGTGGGTGCCACCAGTGCACCGGCCTCCCCGGCCGGCGTTCAGGCCACACCCCTTGATTCATCGAGAATTTCGCTCTCCTGGTATTCGGTGCCGGGAGCTGATTCCTATGAGGTGCTGCGCGGCACGAATGCAGAACATCTCATCTATCACGTATCAACCGCTGATGCCGCTTTCACCGATGCCAATCTCATTGCCGGCCGGCGCTATTTTTATGCCGTGGTGACCAACGATGCCGACCGGCCGGTCAGCAAAAGCCTTCCCTCAACACCGGTTTCTGCCGTTCCGGGAGCGAATCCCTTTCTGATCAGCGCCACTATGGAAACCGACAATGCAATACGTCTCGTCTTTAGCGAAAAAATGAACGAGTCGATACTGGAAAAAAATAATTATTATCCTTCCCGGCAACTGGGCTCTCTCTCTTCAGTCGCTGCCGATGCAGGCGGACGCAATGTGCTTTTAAGTTTTAGCCGGCCTTTTGCCGAAACCGGCACCTTTTTGATTTTCGTCAAAGAGCTCTATTCCGAGAACAGGGTACCTATCGATACCGGCAGAAACAGCGCAAGCGTGAATATCAAAAAAATCGCCGGTCCGCCTTATATCAAATCGGCACAGCTGCGAAACAACAACGGTCTGGAAGTGATTTTTAACGAGCCCATGCAGTTGTCCACAATCACGGATACCGCAAACTATGATATGGGATCGGAAATCAACATTCAAAGTATCACGACAAGCGGCGATCAGTACGATCGCGTTCTTCTTCAGCTCGGCATGAAACAGAATTTCGGCGCTATCGGCAAAGTCTATTCATTGAAGGTACAACAGGTCAGAAATGTTGCCGGCATTGCCATTAAACCGGGACGCGGAGATCGAATTCAGTTGATCTTTTCAAAAACCACCCTGGATGACGTATTTGTCTATCCAAATCCCTATAAAAGCGGTATGATGTCTGAAAAAATGACCTTTGCCAACCTGACCGCCCGGGCCACCATTGAAATTTTTGACCTGCACGGACGGCGTCTCTGCATTCTTTACGAAAAAGACGGAGACGGAGGACTTGCCTGGAACCTCGATGACGACAAGGGTGAAAAAGTCTCTTCCGGGATCTATTTTTATCGCGTTAAAGCGGATTCTCAAACGTTTACAGGAAAACTGGCGATTATTCGATGAAACTCAAAGCAGGTATCACCGGTCCGCTCGGATCCGGCAAATCCACGGTTACGAAACTGCTCGTATCGATGGGCGCCTGGGCCGTTGATGTCGACCGGGCAGGTCATTATGTCCTTGAACGCAACAAAGGGGTGCAAAAACAGCTGGCCGAGACGTTTGGCAGCGATATTCTCAAAGGAGGCCATATCGATCGCAAGCTGCTGGGCGAGCGCGTCTTTGCCGCCGGCCGCCATGACCAACTCAATAAAATTGTCCACCCGCCCATGATCGAAAGAGTATTGTCCCTCCTGTCAAAAGCGGACAGGCATGCTTTGCGACCGCTCTATTTGATTGTCGATGCCGCGCTTCTTTTTGAGCTCGGCTTGCACCATTATACGGATGTCACCGTAACCGTCGATGCCCCCGGAGAACAACTTGTCGATCGTATTCGTAAACGCGATAACCTGAGCCGTTCGCAAATCCTGCAGCGAATGCAATCTCAATGGCCGGCGGAAAAAAAGATCGAGCTCAGCGATTATCTCATCGAAAATATCGGATCCATAGAGGATCTTCGACATAAAACGCAAACGCTGCATCATTGGCTTGTAAACAGAATAGCAACTTGACAGGGCGCATCATTGCACAATGTTCCGGCTTTAAAAGTACTGCTTCCCTTTATCGGTGGTATTCTTCTGACCTCGATTTACCGCATGGACGGCCAGACCGGTCTTTTTCTCTTCGCCGTTTTAACCTTGCTGCTGCTGACCGCTTTTCTGATGAATAAACGCCGTTTGGTGGATGCTCTGATTGTTTTACAATTGACCGCTGCCGGGTACCTGCTTGCCGTTTATCGCTATCAGGACTTGTCATCGCAAACGCTGCAGTATGTTTCAGAGTCGGAAGAATGGCTCGGTTTGCAGGGAACGATTATCTCCCCGGTTGATTTTCGAAAAGATAAACAAACCTTCACCCTTCGGGCGGATACGGTATGGCTGCACAGTACACCGCACGCCGTCAGCGGCAACGCCAAAGCGACGCTGTACGGTCAGGCCGCTTTGCTGCAGTATGGCGATCATATTGTCTGCAAAGCCCGGCTGCGTTTGCCGCCGCCGGCACGTAATCCGGGAGCATTCAATTACCGGCAATATCTTCGCGCCAGGGGAATCACCGCTCTTGCCACTATACCGGATCGCAACCATTTGCTTGTCTGGCAGCACAATCAGGGGGCCGCGCTTTTGCAACACATCGTCTATCCCGTCCGCCGGGGCATTCGAGCGGCTGTCAAACGCTATATGGATAGCAGGGAAGGCGCCCTGCTGCTGGGCTTGCTGCTCGGAAGCCGCAGTGAAATTGACAGCGATGTCAGAGAGGATTTTTCCGACGCCGGCGTCATACATGTTTTGGCGGTATCAGGACTCCATGTCGGTTTTGTTGTTGCCGCCCTCTTTCTGCTCTTTACACTGGTGCGATTGCCGCAGCCCTGGCGCACTCTCCTGGTGCTGATCGGACTTTTTTTCTATATTCATCTTACCGGCTGCAAGGCACCGGTCATGCGCGCATCTCTCATGGCTGCCGTGCTGCTGACGGCAAGATTGTTGCAACGACCGGTGAATATCATCAATGCCCTGGCTCTTGCTGCTCTGGCTATTTTATTTATCAATCCGCTGGATCTCTTTCAGGTCGGTTTTCAACTGAGTTTTGCAGCGGTGCTTGGAATCGTTTTGATCTATAACCGTTTCCAGTCATTGTTTCGGAATCGTTTTCGAAAATGGCAGGAACGCGGAAATCATTTCAGGCTCTATCTCTCCGGTTTGTTTTTCGTTTCTGTTTCAGCTCAGCTGGCAACTCTGCCTCTAACCGCGTTCTATTTTGGCAAAATTCCCGTGGTTTCCCTTTTTGCCAACCTGATCGTCGTTCCGGTTACCGGCATTGTGGTGGCACTGGGATATATCTCTTCTCTGGTCACGCTTTTTTCATCTTTTGTCGGACAGGTGTATGCCTGCACAAACGAGCTTTTGCTTAAAGCCTTGATCGCATTTATTCATGCCGCAGCACAACTGCCATTTGCCTTCATTCGGGTCGCCCGGCCGTCCACAGGCATGATGTTGCTCTATGGGTTGCTGCTGTTTCTTTTTGTCTTTTACCAGCAAATTAAGACGCGTAAAATATTGCTTGCAGTGATCTTGCTTGTCACAAACGCCATGTTGTTTCATGGTATTGTATCTGTCAAGCCCGGCCTCTATCTCCATTTTCTCGATGTCGGACAGGGCGATTCAATTGTATTACAGCTTTCCCGCCAGCGCAACATTCTGATCGACGCGGGTGATTGTACTGAATATAACGATTATGGCGAACGCGTGGTGGTACCGTTTTTACAGAGAAACGGCATCGACCATCTAGACGCTGTCATCATTACCCATCCGCATTCGGATCACATCGGTGGTATTCCTGCAGTCTTGAAGCAGTGCAGGGTGGATCGCCTTATCCGGACACCCTTTGCATACCCCTCACCGTTTTGCCGCTGTGTGGATAGCCTTGCTGCGAGTAAACAGATTGTTTGTCAAAATGTGGTCGCCGGGGATACGCTTTTTTTCGGTTCCGATGTGCTCTGCCTTGTTATGCATCCCACACCGCCGTTTGTTCAGCGGGCAAATCAAAATCCGCATTTGCTCAACGATGCCTCTACTGTTATTGCTTTCTATTATGGACGGCACGCCTTTTTGTTTGCCGGTGATGCTGAAATTGAATCGGAGCGGGCGTTGATGCGCTATGGCCCGCTGTTGCGGTCCGATCTCCTCAAGGTCGGGCATCACGGCAGCATAACCGCCAGCTCGGAATCCTTTATCGATTGTGTTCGACCCGGTTATGCCGTGATTTCTGTTGGTGCGTTTAATCGATTTGGCTTGCCTTCAACAAAAAGAATGGCTATGTTAAAAGATAAAAATATTGAACTCGTTAGAACCGATATGAATGGTGCCGCGCAGTTTTTTTCAGATGGCCGGCATCTGACCAGACTACGCTGAACAGGAGTCTAGTCCAGTCGTGCTTGATATAGAAACATCGCTGTGGAAAAGGGGGTACGCTTTTGTCGCCGGCATTGATGAGGCGGGACGCGGTCCGCTGGCCGGTCCGGTGGTGGCGGCTGCGGTTGTGTTTCCAAAAGAACAACCGCTGTTGACCCATGTGATCGATTCCAAAAAATTGAGCAGCAAACGAAGAAGCGAACTGATGCCCCTGATCAGGCAAAATGCTGTTGCAGTCGGTATCGGTATCGTTTCCGAGAAAATAATCGATAACCTGAATATACTACAGGCAACTCTGCTGGCGATGCAACAGGCGATCGAAGACTTGACGCTCGAACCCGATTATCTCCTTATCGACGGAAACCGCGCTCCCGATACGCCGGTCGTATCTCAGACCCTTGTCGGAGGAGATGGGCTCTCCATGTCGGTTGCCGCAGCCTCTATTGTCGCCAAAGTGACGCGGGATAACATGATGATCGAATACGATAAAAAATATCCCTGCTATGGCTTTGCCCGGCACAAGGGTTATCCGACATGGCATCACCGTCATTGCATTATCAAACACGGTATTTGCCCGTTGCATCGCAGATCATTCAATATAAACGGCAGGAACGGTAACCGTGATGAAAAAAGGTAAAACACACCTCCGTACCGGCCGGCAGGGCGAAGAACTGGCTGCGCAATACCTGCTGAAGAAAAAGTATAAAATTATCGAGAGAAATTTCAGAGTCAGGCCGGGAGAAATCGATATTATTGCTCACAAGGATGATGAGCTCGTTTTTGTTGAGGTTAAAACCGCGCGGTCGGAAGCGTTCGGCTCGCCGGAAACCTGGATCAGCAGAACCAAACAACAAAGATTAATCTGTGCCGCACAGCTCTATCTGCAGCAAATCTGCAATCGTGAGGTGGCCTGCCGCTTTGATGTTATCACGGTACGTCTGCAACGGGCCGAAGCGAAAATCGAACATATAAAAGATGCTTTCTGGATGGAATAACAGTCGATGAATAAATCTTTGAAACGCCGGACCGGCTGGGTCCTGGAAATTCTTAAATGGACCCTGATCATATGGCTGTTGCTGCCCCTGAGTCAGGCACTGGAAAAACCGGTCTATTTTCCGAGAATTCTTCTCGGCATCCTCTTGTTTGTTATTTTTACCGGCAAAATGTTCTATGATGCCGTTATAAAACCGCCAAAAGAGGACAAGACAAAGGATCTGTTGTCATTGCTGGGGGCGGTTGTCATCATGGCGGTTATCGTGCTGGCGGCAGTTGGCTTTATAGGTGTGCTTGTTTGGCAGATGATGTCACAAAATGTTCAAACGCCATAGTTTATCTTTTGTTTTCGAGGAACTTGTTTGTTGACAGCGGGTTTAAGCAGTATAACATTTTCCTTGATTAAAAGGCGTAAAATGTTTAATTTTGCCTCTAAATATACACCTATGGTCAAGCCACCTTAGCTCAGATGGTAGAGCGGCTCACTCGTAATGAGCAGGTCGTCGGTTCGAATCCGACAGGTGGCTCTTTTTATTGAACACGATGGGCGCGTCTTGTGAACATATTATTAAAAACCGGGTAAACCAGGGCTGTTCCTTTATCACAATGGTGCCCCCGGCAGATGCCGCATGCATCGCAATCAATATCCAGACAAACTGTTCTCATATTGTGAGTGGAAACTATGAATAAAATATCTCTGTACGCGATTCTTTTGCTTCTTGCTGCTACGGTCTATAGCTATTCTCCGGGTACGATTGGTTACCAGTTTTTACGCACCCATACCGGCGCCCGGCCGTCGGCAATGGCCGGCTCTTTTCTCGCCGTTCCGGGTGATATCCACAATATTTACTACAATCCGGCCGGTATCAACCGTATTCCCGTTTCGTCGGCAACGTTTACCTACCTGGACCATTTGCTCGATGTGAAATCGGGCTTTGCCGGCTATGTTCACCCCGATATTCTGCATGGCAATATCGGCGTCGGCGCTCTTTATGTCGATTACGGCAATTTCGAAGGGGCTGATGAACAGGGCAATCCGACCGGTGATTTTGGCGCTTCCAGCGTTGCCCTGTCGCTGACCTATGCCACCTATTTGATGAACAATCTGTCGCTGGGCGCAACCGCCAAATTTATCCATGCATCCATAGAATCGCATTCGTCCAATGCCGTCGCCCTCGACGCCAGTATCATGTATGCTGTACCGCTGCATGATCTGCATATCGCCATCGGTGTTTTCAATCTCGGAGAGACTCTGACGCCTTTTGTCGACCGCAAAGAAGAGCTCCCCTTGAACTTTAAAGCGGGTGTTTCCAAAAAACTGGCTCACCTGCCGCTTTTGGTTTCTTTGACCCTTTACAAATACAATGAAGAACAATGGCATGGTGCTGTAGGCGGTGAATTTATCCTTACCGATTACCTGTTCTTTCGCCTCGGCTATGACCATATCGGGCGCGATATGCAAACCGGCTCATCGCGTGACCGTTTTGCCGGTGCGGCAACGGGATTCGGTGTCCTGTTCAAATCTCTGCGCTTTGATTATGCGCTTACATCCTTCGGAGATCTCGGTACGCTGAACCGCTTTACACTTGCCGGTCATTTTTAAAACGCTTTGTGTTCATAAATCATTCCGGCTAAACCATGAAGAGCAAGAAAATTACCGTTACAGACATACTCGGCATGAAAAAAGAGGGCAAAAAGATTACGGCTCTCACCGCCTACGATTATCTTTTTGGATCCCTGCTCGACGAGGCGGGTCTGGATATTATTTTGGTTGGCGATTCCTGTGCAATGGTGGTACAGGGCAGAGAAACGACCCTCCCGTTCAGCATGGAGGATGCAATATATCACAGCAAAGCCGTACGCCGCGGCGTTAAGCGCGCTTTGTTGATTGCTGATATGCCATTTTTGAGCTATCAGGTTTCTGATGATAAAGCCGTTGAACATGCGGGTGTTCTTTTTAAAACCGCGGATGTCGATGCCGTCAAACTGGAAGGCGGGCAAGCGATTGCCGGTGCCATTAAGCGAATCGTTACCGCCGGCATGCCGGTCATGGGGCATCTCGGCCTGACACCGCAGTCGATTAAAACCTTTGGCTCTTATGATACCCGGGCAAAAGAACCGCAGGAAGCTGAACAGCTTTTACAGGATGCGCTCAGCCTGCAGGATGCCGGTGCTTTTGCCGTGGTGCTGGAAAAAATTCCTGCAGAGCTGGCCAAAAAAGTGACCCGGGCATTAACCATTCCCACTATCGGCATTGGTGCCGGTCCTTTTTGTGATGGCCAGATCCTGGTGACGCAGGACATGCTCGGTATATTTGATAAATTCCGGCCCAAATTTGTACGGCGTTATGCAGACCTGGCTCACGAGATACGCAATGCCTGTCAAAAATATGCCGATGAGATTCGCAATGGCACGTTTCCATCCTCCACCGAAAGTTTTAATGATTGAAACAACAGGCTGAACTCGAATTATGCAAACCATTACAACAATTAAAGAGATGTCCGGTCGACTGGAGGCGTTTCGTCCGGAAAAAAGAATCGGATTCGTGCCCACTATGGGCTGGTTGCACGAAGGTCACCTGCGGTTGTTAAAAACGGCAAAGTCGCTTAGCGATGTAACGGTCTTGAGCATCTATGTCAATCCGTCGCAATTCGGGCCGGGTGAAGATTATAGCCTCTATCCGCGCGACGTTGAGCGGGATCATCGCCTGGCAGAAGAGGCGGGAGCAGACTTTATTTTTTTGCCGCCTGATGAGGAAATGTATCCGCCGGGCTATCAAACCTGGGTATCGGTTGATGAATTAACGCGCCATCTTTGTGGCGCTTCCAGGCCCGGCCACTTTCGCGGTGTCACCACGGTGGTGACAAAACTTTTCAATATCGTGCGGCCCCATCTCGCTGTGTTCGGTCAGAAAGACGCACAGCAGGCGCTGGTGATCAAACGCATGGTTTACGATCTCAATATCGATGTGGATATTGTTATGGCGCCGACGGTTCGCGAGAAGGATGGGTTGGCGGTAAGCTCACGCAATAAAAATCTGACGCCTGATCAGCGCCGCGCTGCTCCGCTGATCTATCAGGCGCTGCAAAAATGCAGCAAAAGTATTCAACAGGGTAACCGCGATTGTGCCCGATTAAAAAAAATGGTTCGGGATATGATAACGGACAATCCGTTGCTGCAAATAGATTATGTCGAATGCGTCGATCTGGATCGTATGCAGCCCCTGCGGCATATCTCCGCATCGGCTCTGATTGCTGTTGCCGTGCGCACCGGAACGGTGCGGCTTGTCGATAATATTATTGTCGATATTTGACCAAATTTATCGCTTTGAGATAAAAAAACGGTTGATTTTAACCCTATTTTTGTTAATTTTATGTCATACACCCTGTCATGGTAGCTGGATTGTACAATGCAGGTGTTATCAATACAAAGGAGTGTGACGCGTTATGAAAAGGATATTTTTACTCATGTTGTCTTTGGCGATGTGTTTTCCCGCCGTGGTTCCGGGCCAGTTCAAGACCCAAACCAAAGCGGTGGATATCGCCGAAACGTTAAAAAATCCTTTGGGCATTGCCCGCAATCTTACCGGTATTTTGGGATTGAATCCGGACCAGTTGTCTGTTTCGCATTCCTACCAGGTCGGTATGATAAGCGGCGGTGGTCGTTCCTCTACGCAGGGAATGTACCTCAATACCCTCAGTTATCAATTTTCGATTCCGTTATTCGTATCGGTGCAATGGGGTATTGCGCATCAACCCGGTTCATTCCTGGGGGGTGAGTCGGTGTTAAACAGCGGTCCATTTTTGTCGAATGCACGTATCATCTATAAACCTTCAGAGTCTACTACCCTTCGTTTCGAGATACAGCAATATCCGGGAGGGTATTATCCCTATGGTATGAATGGCATGTCACGACACTGGTTGGAGTAAATAAACAGCGACTGAAACAGTCATTAACCGAATATGTACGAGTTGAGGGGAAGCCTTGAATAGAAAAAAATCGCGCAATCGGCGAACCACCGCGAAAAGCACGCGAAAAAAATCCGATAAAGAGGCGTTGGTATTCTGGAACTCGTTTAAACAACGCCTTAGTATGGTTGCGGTCTGGTTTTTGGTAGCGGTCAATACCATATTGATTCTGTCCCTGATCATCCGCTTTGTAAAACCATACCGGCCCAATCCGCCTGCCAACAGCTATGAAAGTGTGGCAAATGAAGACCCGCTCAAAGTAGAAGTGTTGAATGGTTGCAATATTCAGGGGCTGGCCGGTGAGTATGCCGAATTTTTACGACACGAACGCTATGATGTCGTGCGCATCGACAACGCCAGAACCTTTGACTATGAAAAATCCATCCTCATCGACCGGCAAACCAGAGATCGCAAGGTCATCATGGAGCTGGCAAAGCGGATGGGGATATCACAGGAACGGGTTTTGCCTATAGCAAACAACGATGTACAGGCGGCAGCAACCATTATTTTGGGGGCCGACTACAAGTCTTTGAAATCCTATGAACGACTACGCTAGACCGGCCTTTGGTTGAGCAAAAACGGGTTGTTCATCTTTACTGCACTCTGCAATTGAGACTCTACGCGATGAATCGGATTGCTTAAAGCATGAGAACCGGCAACAATGTTCACGATCTCTTTCTGGCTATATAATATCATAATCATTCCCTTGTTTGTTTGCGCTGCTACTCTTGCCGGGTTTTTTAATCAAAAAATCGCTGCCGGCCTGGCCGGGCGTAAATCGCTTTTTGAAAAGCTGAATAAAGACCTGAAAGCCCTGGATGACACGAGACCCCGTGTCTGGTTTCATGTCTCCTCAATGGGTGAATTTGAACAGGCAAAACCGGTTATGGCCTGCCTGAAGGCGCACTTTCCCCGTGTCATTGTCATTCTCTCTTTTTATTCTCCTTCCGGTTTCAACCATGCCGCTGCTTACCCGCACAAGGATGTCGTCTGTTATATGCCGGTGGATACCTGGCGGCAGGCCGGAAGGTTTATCCGCTTTATCAGGCCGGTGTTGGCAGTGGTCGTTCGCCATGATATTTGGCCCAACCATATGTGGCGGCTGAAAAAAGAATCGATTCCCGCCGTGCTCATCGATGCCAGCATTTCCGAAAAAAAAGCATCCACCTACAAGCGATTTGCCTTTGTGTTGAACCCTCTTTTTGCCTGTTTCGACACGATTCTGGTGGTTTCAGAAGAGAACCGGCAGCGGTTTTTAACCGTCTTTCCGTGGCCGCAGCGCATCCACAATTGCGGCGACAGCCGCTATGACCAGGTTTATCAGCGCGCGCACGAAAAAGGGAAAATCCGCCTGCTTTCCGGGAAAGGGATTTTTCAACAGCGACATTGCTTTATCGCCGGCAGCATCTGGCCAAGCGATGAGAAAAATTTGCTCGCCGCTGTTGATGATTTCTTGAGACAGAATAAAAAAAATCGCGTTATCCTGGCGCCGCATGAAATTAATCGGAAACATATTCATGCTTTGGTGAGTTACTTTGACCAAAAGACCGCTCTCTACTCACAACTCGGCCCTGATAGCGACTGGTCATTCCGGATTCTCATTATCGACCAGATCGGTCTGCTGGCCAATCTCTATGGATTTGCCTCTCTGGCCTTTGTCGGTGGCGGATTCGGCCCAGGAATTCATAATGTTCTTGAACCGGCAGCACATGGCTGTGCGGTTGCGTTTGGTCCCAGATATCAAAATTCAGCCGAAGCGGTCGAGCTGATCAAAAAAAAGAGCGCTTTTTTGGTTAAGAATTCGCGTGATGCCGGCGAATTGTTACAAACATTGGTCGATGATATCGAAAAAATAAACGCATACGGAAAAAAAGCGTTCGAACTGGTTGAAAAGAACCTCGGTGCATCCGAATGCACGGTGAAGAAACTTGAACCCTATATATCCTAAAAGAGGTACAACAGAATATGGATGAACTACAAGCAGTGCAGTGGAAGGATGGAAAAGTACTCATATTGGATCAACAAAAATTGCCCAATGAACTGGTGCTTTTATCCATATCGGATTATAAAAATGTCGTAAACGCGATCAAGGCGTTGAATGTACGCGGAGCGCCGGCGATCGGAATCGCAGCTGCCTATGGCGTCGTTCTGTCGGTGTGGCACCTGGGAGACGGTGACCGTGCCGCCTTTCTCGAAACCGCCAATCAGGCGATTAATGATTTGAAGAAAAGCAGACCGACGGCAAAGAATCTTTTCTGGGCGCTCGAAAAAATGCGTCTCGTGCTCAGCAACAATCTCAATCGTCCTCTGAACGAGATCAGAAGGGTGCTGTTGGAAAATGCCAGGCGGATTCATCAGGATGATATTCAACGCTGTAAAAAAATCGGCGAACACGGAGCCGGCCTTATTGCCATTAGAAGTACGGTTCTTACCCATTGCAACGCCGGCGCTCTCGCTACCGGCGGGTATGGTACCGCATTGGGGGTGATTCGCGCTGCTGAAGACAAAGGCAAGAAAATTCGCGTCTATGCCACGGAAACCCGCCCGCTTTTGCAGGGCGCGCGCCTGACCGCTTTTGAATTGATGGAAGATGATATCGATGTTACGCTTGTTTGCGATAGCATGGTCGGCTATCTGATGCAGAAAAATATGATCGATGCCGTTGTGGTCGGCGCTGATCGTATCGCGCGCAACGGTGACGTCGCCAACAAAATCGGGACCTACTCTGTTGCCGTGTTGGCAAAGCAACATTCGGTGCCGTTTTATGTGGCCGCACCGCTGTCGACATTTGATTTTGACCTCAAAAGCGGTGAGGAAATACCGATTGAGGAACGTCACGCAGACGAAATCCGCCAAATCGGATCGATTCAGCTTGCTCCGGAAGATGTCGCGGTATTGAACCCGGCATTCGACGTTACACCGGCCTCCCTGACAAGTGCGATTATCACCGAAAAAGGCGTCCTGAAACCACCATACCCGGATGGGATCGACAAATTAAAAATTAATTCTTGATTATCAGTGGAAAAAAGGTTATATTAATCAGATAAATCAAAAAATGAATTATTATTCAGACGGATATGGGTCGGGGAATCCCGTACCCGGTTTTGGGGAATTGAATCCGCCTTTGTCCTCTGAAAGACATGATTTATGCGTCACGATTATACTGTAATAGATATTTCAATAACAGACAGGAGAAATTATGAAACGCACATTGATTCGTCTCATTCCCGTGCTCTTTGTTATTGCCGGCCTGGTTCTGGTCGCCTGTCAATCCAAGGAGCTCACTTCAGCCAAGGTTTATATTCAGCAGGACCAATGGGACAAGGCCATTGAACAGCTCGAGTTGGCGGTTAATAACTATCCAAATGATGCTGAAGCCCATTATCTTCTCGGCGAAGCATACGCCACCAAGGGCAAATGGGAAGAAATGAATGAAGAGTATGAAAAAAGTCTGGAAATTACCGATGAATTTGCCCAGCTCATCTCGGCGTCACGGGATAAATACTGGGTCCAAACCTTTAACAAAGGTGTTCGGATGATCAACCAGGATAGCACCGAAGCGGCGATCCGTGCTTTCAAGAGCGCTCAAGTCATTAATCCCGACCGCCCTGAATCCTATAACAATCTGGCTATTACCTATTTGCGCCTGGACAGAATGGATGATGCCGTGCAGATTTATAAAGAGCTTATTGAGGTCGACCCGGATAATGCTAAAGCGATGAATGAACTGGGCCGCTTGTATATTCAGATGGAAGAGTTTGAAAATGTGGTCGAGCTGGAGCAAAAGGTTCTGGAAAAAGAACCGGACAATTCCGATGCGGTTTTCAACCTCGCGATGGCCTATGATCAGATGGGTGAACGGGAAAAAGCACAGGAAGCGTATGAACGCGCTCTGGAAGTCAATCCGGATGACCCGGATTTGCTCTTCAATATCGCCCGAATCAATTTTATGAACAAGGATTACGAGGTCGCCATCGATCTTTTCAAGCAGGTCATTGAAAAGAATCCGGAAGATTTCGATGCCAATCTCAATATCGGTAACGCCTTTTTAACCATGGCGGATAATCTGCGCAGGGAGTTGCGCGAAAAGGAAAACGAGGGTGAGGAAATCACCGACGAAGAGGTTGAACAGCTGAAAAACTTTTATCGTCAGTCGATTCCCTACCTTGAGAAAGCCGCTGAACTAAAGCCCGAGGTTTCCAATATCTGGTATAACCTGGGTGTGGCCTATGTCAACGTCGGTGACAGTGAAAAGGGCCAGGAGTATTTTGACAAAGCCGAAGAAATGGAAAAACAATAGACGATCTTCATAGCAGATCACAAGCCTCGCTGATTAGCGGGGCTTTTTTTATTTTTCTTGATTTTTGCTGTAATTAAAATTACTTTATAATTTTGCAACAAAATCCACCAAACAAATGACTATAGATTCTCAAAAAGTTGAACGAATTAAAAAAGCCGGAAACATCCCCGGACATGTTGCCGTCATTATGGACGGTAATGGTCGATGGGCCAAAGCCAGAGGTCTGCCGCGAACCGAAGGACACCGCGCCGGAATTGACTCTGTAAGAGCAGCAGTCGAAGCCGCCGGCAGCCTGGATATTCAGGTTCTGACCCTTTACACCTTTTCGTCGGAGAATTGGCAACGACCCAAAAGCGAAATTTCAGCACTCATGTCGCTTCTTTTGACCACCATCAAGTCAGAAGTGGATGAACTGAATCGTAAAAATGTTCGCTTGCAGGTTATTGGTGACATCGATGCACTCCCCTATGCACCCCGTCTCGGTGTTCTGCGTACCATCGAACGATTGAAAAAGAACACCGGCCTCATCGTAAATCTTGCTTTGAGTTATAGCGGTCGCCAGGAAATCATCAATACGGTAAAAATGATTGCACAACGGGTAAAAGCAGGGACAATCGATCCGCAACACATTGACGAAGCCCTTTTTAGCGAATACCTCCAAACCTATGGGTTCGGAGATCCCGATCTTCTTATCCGCACCAGCGGAGAAATGCGCATCAGCAATTTTTTACTTTGGCAGGTCGCCTACAGCGAACTTTATTTCACCGAAACGCTGTGGCCCGATTTCCGTTATGATGAATTTTTCAAGGCGATAGAAGCTTATCAAAAGCGCGAACGTCGCTACGGAAGAGTAAGAGAACAATTCACTGATCGAATCTATTGACAGCACGCTCTGCAGGGAACTTGGCATTCCTTTCTTTGTATAAGACAGTGGCGGAACGACCGCTGCTCTGTTGATATCAAAGGCCTGTCATTGAAAAAGGGACGGTTCTATTGCGCTCAAGACGATGGGTTCTGACTCTGATCCTTTTTGCCTCCATCATCACCGCACTGCTGTGGTATAGCTGGCAAGAGTTGAATCCAAACGAAAAATTAAGACAATATCTTCTCGGCCAAATCCGCACCGTATTGGGTGAAGAATGCGATATCGCCAGAGTTCGCATCAGTGCCGGAACCATCCATTTTATGGGCGTCCGCCTCTTTAGTGAAGAACAACATTTTTCCGTCTATATTGAGGATCTTCGGCTCGGATACAGCCTCACCCGCGCCCTGATGCGCGGATTCGATCCCTATGTCTTTTCCCGCAATATTATACTGGAAAATCCGCAAGTCACGTTTTATCATAAAAAAAAGGAAGCGTCAGAAAAAAACGAACCGAACCTGTCGTTTCCCCGCGATTATGAGAAACAACTCACAAACCTGCAATTTTTAAATCGGTTTTCTATCGTCCGGGGCGAACTTTATTTCAAGGATGAGTGGGAGAACAAAACCCGGCTGGCTCATTCCATTCAGGGATGGGTCATTGCCTCTTCGGAAGACAGTCTCAATTTCCAGCTCGAAGGTAATTTTTATTCCTCCGATACACAGGACTTGCTCATCGAAGGCAGTGCGGATCTAAAAAATGGCCGTCTTTTGCAGGCAAAAGCAGTTCTGGAAAATTATCCCCTTAACGGCCCCGCCCCCTTTATGCCGACCCGGCAGTTTCAGTTCATCGATGGCGTCGCCAACGGTCATGCCACGCTCTCACGTCATCCGGAAAATCCCGACTTTCCCTTTTCCCTCGACGGCACGTTTTCGATTCGCAACGGCCGGGCATCGGCTTTGCAAAAAAAAATCACCATAAGCGATTTTTCCCTGGATGCCAAACTGAAAAACTGGAATCTGCTGTTGCAAAAAGCCGGCATGAGGGTCAATAACAGCAAGGTGAACTTTAACGGCCGCATCATCAACATCCTTTCTCCTGAATTTCAATTCACCTTCAACGGACCCCGCATGCGGGCACAACAAAGCCTGAAACCCGTCGATAACAGATTTACAGACCTGAGCGGTATTTTTACCCTCTCCGCATCCCTTTATGGTAAATTGCCCGACCTGCAACTCTCTGCAAATATCAATGCAAACCGTCTCCAACTTTACCGTTCTGAAATGAATAATCTCAATATCTCTGCAGCCTATGCCGACCGCAGGCTCTCCATATCAGACTATTCAGCAGAGTGGCTGAATCAGCATATCAAGGGGTATCTCGATATCGATATGACGGATTCAAAATACTTTATGGATGGCTTTGTCAATGCTAAAGGCGATCTCTTGCCCTGGTTGCGACGGGTTGCGAGTGATTCCCTGCAAAGATGCGATGTGTGGCTATCCGCCGAAATAGGAGGGAGGCTCGAAGAGCCGGCCGTGTTTGGTCAGTCCGGCTTTACCCTGGTTCAGGCAAACCGGGATTCCATTGCCATGAAAACCGCCTTTGCGCTCAAAAACAAATGGGCTTCTCTCACCAATGTCGATAAAAACGGCAGTCCAAAAATTCAGGGCAGAATTTATCTGGGAGGCAAAGAGTCGCATTTTGATCTGAATGTGCTTAATTTTCACAGAATTGCCGCCATGCTGTGGAGCTATCCCTACGAAGACTATTTATCGCGCCAATCTAAAATTCATCTCTCGTTCAGCGGAAACCCGGACCTGTTTCAAATGAAGGCGGATGTCAAGCGCATTGAGGGCAGTTTTTATGAAACCGATTTTTGCAAGGTTAATGCCCTTTTTCAGGCCAGGAAAAATTTTGTCGTTGATGGAGATTTTATTTTATCGCCCACCAGAGAGACAAAATTGAACGGCTGGTTTAAGGGCAGGAAGAACGAATCCGGACTCTATCTCGAAGATTTTCGTATCGAGGATAATCTGGACCTTTCTCTGGCGAAAATCAATACCGATTCCAGCATGGAATGGAAGGGTACATTGGATATCTCCGATTTTAATATCAGTTCCCTCTTTTCCGAACCGGATACCACCTGTTATGGATGGCTCGATGGCCACCTCGATATCAACAGTTCGCAGGGAGACTCCTCGGTTGCCGGATTTTTCGCCGTACATGATTTTTATTGCCGGGAGGGGGGACCCTACTTTTCCAAAGCGGTCTTTTCCGCCGGTAAAAAGGGATTTATCCTGGAAAATTTACTCTTCAATACCCTCGAAACCACTCTGATCGATGCGTCCGGGCGCTATTCAGCGCTCAGCGACAGTCTGTCGTTCGTCATCAAAGGCGCGGGATTTAACCTCAACGCCCTCTCCAGCGCCATATCGCGGCAGCAGGATATGATATCCGGGAAAACGCTGGTCGACCTGCAGCTTGGCGGCACCCTGGAGCATCCCGATATTCGCGGCATCATCGCCATCAAAGAGGGAAAGTTCTGGAAGGTTCCATTTGATGAAATGGAGTTGCGCCTCGGGAACGGCGATAACGGCATTTACACATCGCATCCCGCTGTGGTGTTAAATAAAATTCGCTTCAAGCGCAAAGGAGATTTTGAATGTCTGGGAAGCGGCGTCTTGCCCCTGCGCACCAACGACAGTCTGTTTGTGCAACTGCAGGGTGAGGGAAATTTTTTATCCCTGGCCAACGATTTTGAAGATTATTTTAGAAATTCCTATAGCAAGGGTAAATTGCAGGTAAAAATGCTGGGAACGCTTAAAGAACCCCGGCTCGTCGATGCATCGCTCTCCTTTACCGATGCCGGTATGGAATTCGGTTCCGTCGTTCCCCGTATTACCGATGTAAAGGGAAACATCGAGTTTGAACCGCAGAACCGTTTTGTCCATATCAAAAATCTGCAGGGTAAAATGGGCAAAGAATGGTTTCGCGTTTCCAATACGCTTTCCACGCCTGACCTCGCGGAACGACCGCTGCAAAATATGGATTTGGGCAACAGTGCCATCAACCTGGGTGTTTTTGTGCTTGAAACCCGGGAAAAGGGGATACCCCTCAATATCAGCGGGCTGATGGAAAAGGGAGTCGACGGTTACCTTCGGCTCGACGGTAAACGGGAAGGCGAAAAGTTCTATCTCGCCGGCCCCATCGATCGGCCTGTCATGCGGGGGGAAATAGTTGTGCATGATTTTGAATTCATGTATCCCTTTGATGAGGTGGATGATTCCGACGATAATGTGGTGGTGCAATTTTTACGAAATATGGAATGGGATATCGTCGTTATTCCTGAAAATGATGTACGCTATGTGACCACCCTGGAAGGCGCGCTCGACAGGGTCTATCTCAACCTTCAGATCGATGAAGGCTATGGGAATCTGGAATTTACCGGGCAGATAGAAGATGAGAGTTTTGCGATTGAAGGTCAGGCTCGTTCCAGTACCGGAATCATAGAATATTTTGATATGACGTTTCGGCTTCAGAGCGCCGGTGTTGAATTCGACCGCGGTAGTGTTTTTCCCGTGGTCTATGGTGAAGCGCGGACCACGGTTACCGATTCGCTGGGGTTGCCCTCGAATGTCATGCTCACGTTGCTCACCGTCGATCAGACCATGGACAAAAAACCTGTGGATGATCTGGCAAGACAGGAGCACAGCCGCGGCCGCTGGGATCAAATCCGCTTCAAATTGACAAGCGATAATCCCAACCTCGGCAACACCGAGGCGCAAATTCTCGCTTCGCTGGGGTACTCTACCGAAACCCTTCAGGATAAAGCGTTTGACGCGATCGGCATCAGTACGGAAAACATTCTCTTTCGTCCCCTGTACCGGCCGATCGAAAAACGGCTCGAACATGTATTCAACCTCGATTATGTCCGTTTTAGTTCGCGCTTTGCCCGTAACCTGATCGAGGCCAATCTCCACGACAATGTTTTTCTCAACCAACACCTCTCATTGTTGCGCAGTTCCAAGGTAATTGTGGGTAAATATCTCGCCAACCGGCTGTTCCTTCAGTATACCGGCCAGATTGAAGCGGGTATCGATTACAAATACAATGAAAAAAACGTCGGTCTCCGCCATACCCTCGGCCTTGAATATCGCATAAAACCGCAACTTTGGTTGGAACTTGAGTACGACTATAACAGTTTAATGTACGAAAATCGGGATGATAAACGCATCATGTTACGACACTGGTTTCCATTTTAGGGAATAAGCGTATTCAATGTCAGTTTTTACTTTACATTATCGCAAAAAATTAATAAATTCATAAATTTAAATTCTGAGAGGGTTATGTATTATTTGTCCAGAAAAATTTCTCTTCTATTAATCTGCCTGTTGCTGACCACGGCGCTGGTTGCCCAACAGCGGCAGATTCGCATTCTCGGTGTTTCCGTAGAAGGCAACGAAACAACGGACGCAAATGTTATTCGTCTCAGCTCGGGGCTTACCGCCGGGACCGAAATTACCGGAGAAGGCATTCAGGATGCCATCCGTCAGCTCTGGCGTATGGATCTTTTTTCCGATATTCAGGTGATCGTCGACCGGGAACTTGCCGAAGGCGTCTACCTCACTGTTAAAGTGAAGGAATATTCGCGCCTTGAAAAAATTGAACTCGAAGGCAACAAAAAGCTGAAAAAAGATGATATTGAAGAAATACTCAATCTTTATACCGGCCAGGTGATCAGTCCCAGTCTGCTGCAACGCAGCAAAATGAATCTTTTGGACAAATACAAGGAAAAGGGCTATCTGCTCGCTAAAGTAGAGACCGAACAACGCCCCGGCGTGCTCGATTCGAGCCGGGTGATCGTTCGTTTTGTTTTCAACGAAGGGGAAAAAGTTCAGGTCAAGGAGATCAACTTTTTCGGCAATGAGGCGTTTACCGATAATAAATTGCGCAAACAATTCGACGAAATCAAGGAAGATACCTGGTGGCGCGGTGCGGATTTTGACCGCGAAAAATATCGCGAAGACCTGAAAAAAGTTATAGCGTTTTATCAGAATAACGGTTACCGCGATGCCGAAATGATGCGGGATTCTCTTTACTACGATGAAGAGAAGGACGATATGTTTATCGATATCTGGGTGCATGAAGGAACCCAGTATCTGTTCGGCGATATTTCCTGGGAAGGCAATGAACTCTTTTCCACTCAGGATCTTGAAATGCAGCTCGATTTTCAAAAGGGTGATATCTATAGCCGGGAAAAACTGAACAAAGCGGTATTTGAAAAAATCGGCAGTCTCTACTATGACCGCGGCTATATCTATTCCTCAACCACCCCCAGGGAGATGCTTGGCGACAGCAATCAAATCGATATACAGTTTCTCATTTCCGAAGGCAAGCAGGCCAAGATCAATGAAATTCATATTTCCGGCAATACGCGGACAAATGAAAAAGTGATTCGCCGCGAACTGCGCGTTCTTCCCGGCGACACCTTCAGCCGCGCTTTGCTGGAACGCAGCCAGCGGGATGTGTGGATGCTGAATTATTTCGCCAACGTCGAACCCAAAGTTCAGCCTGTTGATGAAGATAAAATCGATCTCGAAATTGAAGTCGAGGAAAAATCAACCGATACCGCCAACATGTCCGCCGGCTGGAGCGAACGCGACAAGCTCATCGGCAGCGTTGGTGTTTCCATGGCGAACTTTTTCGGTAACGGTCAGCGCGTCAGCGTTGATGCCAATTTCGGCCGTTATTACCGTTCTTACAATTTCGGCTTTACCGAACCCTGGCTTCTGGATACCCCGACTCTAGCCGGATTCAGCGTTTATTATACCAAACGCGAACCCTATTACATCGGCTATAAACAGATGAGCCGCGGCGGTTCGTTGCGACTCGGACGCCGGCTGCGCTGGCCCGATAATTTTTTCCGCGGCGACTGGATCTATCGCCTCGACCGTACCTCCTTATCCGATTTTAACCAGTACTATATCGACAGCAATCCCAATGGTATCGTGACCGAAGACTGGCCCCTGATCAGCAGCAGTATCACTCAGATCATCACCCGTAACAGTCTCGATCGTCCTGAATTTCCAACCTCCGGGTCGGAATTTACCCTGACCACTGAATTCGCCGGCCTCATGCTCGGCGGCAACGTCGACTATCATAAACATACTTTGCGAATGGACTGGTTTATGCCCTCCTTCTGGAAACTGGTGCTCTATACCAGTTTTCAGGCCGGCTATATGGAAGGCATGGGCAAGAATCCCCGCATTCCCTATCTCGAACTTTTTTTTATGGGCGGAGACGGACTCTCCCGCTCAACACCGCTGCGCGGCTATGAAGATCCCCTGGCCGGATATGCGGTCATCGCCGACGGCGGCAAAGCCATGCTGAAATATACCGCTGAAATCCGTATTCCCATCGCCCCCAATCCAACCATTTTCGGCCTGCTCTTTGCTGAAGCCGGAAATACCTGGTCCAATTTTAAACGCGCCGATCCCTTTACCATGAAACGATCGGTCGGAATCGGCGGACGCGTCTTTATGCCCATGATCGGTATCATCGGCTTTGATTATGGATACGGTTTCGACCGTATCGATTCCAACGGTAATCCGGATCCTAAATGGAAAATGCACTTTGTTTTTGGAAGAAGCTTTTAACAACATCATAAATCGTGGAGGAAATCGTGAAAAAATCATATCTCATCATCTCTATCTGTCTTGCTGCACTGCTCTTTACCGGTTCAGCCATGGCCCAAAAACTCGGCTATATCAATTCCCAGCAAATTCTGGCCGATTTTAAAGAAGCCCAGGATGCCCAGGAACGACTGGACAAAATCAACAAGGAATGGGAAGCCGAAGGCCGCGAAATGCAACGCCGCCTGCAGGAACTGACCGAACAACTCGAATCACAAAGCCTGCTGTTGAGCGAAGAACGCAAAAAAGAAAAACAGGACGAAATTCGTCGACTCTATCAGGAAATTCAGCAATTCCAGCAGACCAAATGGGGTCAAAACGGTGAAATCTTTAAAAAAGAAGCGGAAATTATGCAACCGGTTCTGGATAAAATCAATGCCGCTATCGCCAAGGTGGGAGAGGATGAAAAATTTGATTTTATCTTTGACACCGTTTCTGCAAATATCGTCTATGCCAGCCCAAACCAACCCGATCTAACCGAGCTGGTTCTGGAAGAACTTGAAAAAGGTCTGGAAAGCAGCAACGATTAAATTCTATTTATCAGGGTTGTCTCCGGTTTTGACGGGGCTGTATCCAGGTATGTATAGTACTCTTTTTTTTTAAGAGGGCTCTTAACGATACAAAAACCGCAGAGACCGCAAAGGGATCGCTGAGACTTTGTCATAACTTGATTTGCTGTAGAGAAACGTTTTTATCAGGGTAAAATCAAAACAACAAAGACAACAAATTCATAAACAACCGGTTATTTATAATTTATGATGTTTGTTGTCCGTTTCACCTCTTAAAAAATTCTCTTTCTCTCAGCGTTCCGCAGCGATCTCCGCGGTTTTAACTGGTCTTGAACAAGTGATAACTCACACTCTTGCACTGTATTTGATCGTGTTGGATTATCAATTCTTTTTCGTAACCCTTTTGATACAGGCCCGCCGGGGCTCC
Source organism: Candidatus Zhuqueibacterota bacterium (assembly GCA_014728085.1). Lineage (GTDB taxonomy): Bacteria > Zhuqueibacterota > Zhuqueibacteria > Residuimicrobiales > Oceaniaggregativiventaceae > Oceaniaggregativivens_A. Next base: position 3,937 of record WJMF01000079.1, on the reverse strand, counting down.
ATATAAATCGGCATGCTGACGTCAGGTAACGGCGGGGATCATGAAATGTAATCAGATGCTTCTCCATTCCTGCAAAGCCTGAAAACCGATAATCCCTGTCCGGTTAGACGAAACCGCTCTAACCGGGGCCGCAATGTGATGGCGGCATAGTAACCACTGTATCGCACAAGTTCGGATACAACCTTGACTTTCCTCTCTTTTTTACCTACATTTAAAAATCTATTTTATAAGGAACGGGTATGAAACTGCCATTGTCCGATATCGCGGCGTGGTTGGGAGCCGAAATTGAGGGCGACACGTCTGTAGAGATTACCGGTCTCGCCAAAATCGAAGAGGCCAATGCAGGTGAGTTGACGTTTATTGCCAATCCCAGATATCTAAAGTATGCCGGGGTCACCAACGCCGGTGCCATTCTGGTGGATCGCAATGTTCCGTCAATGGATAAAACACTTGTGCGCGTCGATAATCCCTATCTCGCTTTTCTGAAACTGACACAGCGTTTTTATGCAACTGAACCGACGCTCGAAGAGGGGATACATGAAACGGCAATTATCGGTGATAACAGCAAAATCGGTAAAAACACGCGTATCGGCGCTTATGCGGTTATCGGCCGTGAGTGCCGCATCGGTGACCATGTCTTTATCTATCCCGGTGTCGTCATCGATGATCATGTTAGTGTCGGCAAAGACTCGGTTATTTACGCCAACGTCTCTATTCGGGAACGATGCACACTCGGTAAACGCGTTATCGTTCATATGGGCGCCGTTATCGGAGCGGATGGATTCGGTTTTGCTTTTGAAGAGGGCGCATACCATAAAATTCCTCAGGTGGGTAGTGTGCGGATCGATGATGATGTTGAAATCGGCGCCAATACCACCATCGATCGCGCCGCCCTTGGGGAAACCCGAATCGGTAAAGGCACAAAACTGGATAATCTCATTATGATCGCCCACAACGTAGAGGTGGGGGAACATACCGCCATTGCCGCCCAGACCGGCATCTCCGGCAGTGCCCGTATCGGCAATTATGTCCGCGTCGGTGGTCAGGCCGGCTTTATTGGTCATATCCGTGTCGGTGACCGCGTTATTGTCGGGGCTCAGGCCGGCATTACCAGGGACGCCGCTCCGGGCGAGTTTCTCACCGGTACCCCGGCACGCCATCATATTCGGGTTAAACGCGAACAGGCCGGTGCGGCCAAAATTCCCCAATTGTTGAAGCGCGTTAAACAACTGGAGGCCAGAATTGCGGAACTGGAGCGCAAGTCCGACCAGGGAGGAGAAGGATAAATGATAAAAAACCAAAGAACCATCAAAAAAACGGCCACCTATTCGGGAATCGGTTTGCATACCGGGAACAAGACCTCCATTACCTTCAAGCCGGCTCCGGCCAATAGCGGCATCGTTTTCGAACGGGTCGACATAGCGGATTCACCCAAAATTCCGGCCGATGTGGAACATGTGATCGATATATCGCGCGGCACCACCATCGGCATCGGAGATGTCAAAATACATACCGTCGAACACGTGCTTGCCGCCATCAGTGGTTTGGAAATCGATAATATCCTTTGCAAAGTCAACGGCAATGAACCCCCCGTCGGCGACGGCAGCGCCCTGCCGTTCGTTGAAGTTTTGCTTAAAGCTGATTTTCTCGAACAGGACTCTCCCAAAGATTATCTCGTTATCGACAGAACCATTGCCTATTCCGATCCCTCAAAGGGAATTGATATCGTTGTTTTTCCGTCCGATGAATTTCGTATTACCTTTATGGTTGACTATAAAAATCCGGCCCTGGGTACCCAATATACCTCCATGTATTCCCTGCCGGAAGAGTTTGTAACCGAATTCGCTGCATCGCGAACCTTTTGTTTTCTGCACGAGGTTAAAGAACTGCGCAAATCCGGTTTGATTACCGGTGGTGCGCTCGATAACGCCGTGGTCATCGTCGATCAGGAAATGAACAACGAAGAACTGGATGAATTGCGCCACCTCTTCAACATCGACAGCAAGGTGAGCCTGCATAAAAACGGTATCCTCAACGGTAAAGAGCTGCGCTATCCCAATGAACCGGTGCGCCATAAAGCCCTTGATCTCATCGGAGATCTGGCTCTGTTGGGAATGCCCCTCAAGGCTCATGTTATGGCGGCGCGATCCGGACATGGCGCCAACGCTGAACTGGTCAAGCTGATTCGCAAGGAATACAAGAAAAAGCTCATCAAGAGCAAGTTTCATATGCGCGACCATAAAAATATCGTCCTCGATGCCGAAGCGATTTCCAGGGTTTTACCGCACCGCTATCCCTTTTTGCTCGTCGATCGCATCATCGATCTCGTGCCGGAAGAATATGTCGTCGGGATTAAAAATGTAACCACGAACGAACCTTTTTTTCAGGGACATTTTCCCGGCCGTCCGGTTATGCCCGGTGTTCTCATTATCGAAGCCATGGCCCAGGTGGGAGGTGTTCTGCTGCTCAACGCCGAAACCGAACCGGATAAAAAATGGGTGTTGTTCAGCGGTATCGATAATGTGCGTTTTCGCAAAATCGTGACGCCCGGCGATACCCTCCGTTATGAGGTCGAAATGGGTACGTTGAGGCGATCGATCTGCAAAATAAGCGGACGCGCTTATGTCGATGACGACCTGGTTTGCGAAGCCGACCTGATGGCTGCTATTGTCGACAGAGATCAAGCCGAGAGGAAGAAAAAGTGAGCGAAATCCATCCCACCGCGATTGTAGATAAAAAAGCCATACTCGGAAACCGGGTTTCCGTCGGACCCTATACCATCATCGAAGGCAATGTTGTCATCGAAGACGAAACGCGCATCGATTCCCATGTCTATATCGCCGACGGCGCCCGTATCGGCAAAAAATGCCATATCCATAAAGGGGCCGTGGTGGCTACCCTGCCACAGGACCTCAAGTTTTCCGGGGAAGAAACGCATTTTGAAATCGGTGACCAGACCACCATACGAGAGTTTTGTACCCTGAACCGGGGAACCCTGCACTCTAAAAAATCCCGGATCGGAAAAAACTGCCTTTTAATGGCCTATGCCCATGTGGCGCATGACTGCTTTGTGGGCGATAACGTTGTTCTCGCCAATGCCGTGCAGATGGGAGGGCATGTACATATCAATGACTGGAGTATCATCGGCGGGACGACCGCTATACATCAATTTTGTCATATCGGCGCTCATTGTATGGTCGGTGGCGGTCTTCGGGTCACCAAAGATGTCCCGCCATATATACTTTGCGCCCATGAACCGGTCAAATTTGCCGGTTTGAATATTATCGGTCTGCGGCGCCGGGGATTCGACCGTCAGGTTATCGCCCGGCTTAAAAATGCCTATAAAACCATTTACCGCTCAAAGCTCAATGTCAGTCAGGCGCTGGAAAAACTGAATGCCGAAACGGAAAAGAGCAGCGAACTCGACTATGTCATCTCTTTTATCAACGCTTCGGATCGGGGTATTATCGGTGCCTGATGAACCTGTAAAACAACCCTGGCGCTATATTCAATCTGGCCATTTGTCCGGCAGCCTTAACATGGCCATCGATGCCGTCATGGCAAGGTATATCGGCAATTCAACTCCCACATTGCGGCTCTATGGATGGACTCCCCCGGCGATCTCCCTTGGGTATCATCAGGCGATTTCCGAAATCGATTTATCCAAATGCAGAGAGGACGGCATCGATGTGGTGCATCGTCCCACCGGCGGACGCGCCGTGCTTCACGCCGAAGAAATCACCTATGCCGTCGTCATTCCCAAATCCAGTCCCTGGTATAGCGATAAGATTATGACCGTCTATGAACAAATCAGCCGCGCCATCCTCGCCGGCCTGCGCTATCTCGATATTCGCACTGAATTCGAACATGCAAAAAAAAATTCAGGCGATTATTCCCGCGGCGATTTTTCTTCACTTTGTTACGCCACCTCGATCCG
>WJMF01000011.1 GCA_014728085.1 Candidatus Zhuqueibacterota bacterium | reverse complement strand
TTTGGGCCGAGTATAGCCTGATTTTACCTCTTTTAACGGCCTATGTCTTGAATGAAACTGAAAAAACGCCCGCAAAACGCCTGACCGATATGCTTCCGGATGTATCCGACCAATTTCACCGCCTCGCGCAAAAAAGCATCGGGGATAATGGTGAATAAAAACAACATACAATTCCTGCAACCGGATGAGATCTATTGCGATCCGCTCAAAGCCGGATTTTGTATTCTGCCGTATCCGTTCGAAGGCGGTATCTCTTTCCACAGCGGTACGGCAAAGGCGCCGCAGGCGGTTCTGCAGGCTTCCAGCCAGGTAGAATTATATGATGAAATGCTCGATGCCGAACCCTTTCGAGCCGGAATCTGTACGCTCGAAACCCCAAACATCCCGGCAAAAACCAAAGAGATGGCCGATCATATTTACAAGAGTTGTAAAACAATAATCGAAAAGGGTAAATATCCCATCGTCCTGGGTGGCGATCATTCGATCAGCCCGGGATTTTTCAAAGCGCTGTGCCGGTTCCACAACCCGATCGGGGTTATCCAGCTCGATGCACATGCCGATCTGAGAGATCAATATGAGGACGATCCCCATAGTCATGCATCGGTAATGGCGCGGATCAGAGAACAGACCGAACACACCCTGCAACTCGGTATTCGCAGCATGTGTATCGAAGAAGCCGACCTGATTAAAAGAGAAAACCTGGCGGTAGAGACCATGCACGAATTGCGAAAGAACGACTTGAACATCAACGCCGCCCTCGAGCGCCTGCCGGACAAGGTCTTTCTCACCATCGATGTCGATGTCTTTGATACCGGCCTGATACAACACACCGGCACGCCGGAGCCCGGAGGTCTGACCTGGTATGAGGCTCTCGGCCTGTTGCGGGAGATTTTTGCAAAGAAAAACGTGGTCGGATTCGATCTCGTCGAACTCGCCTGTCACCCGGACGACTGGGTGTCGCCCTTTGCGGTGGCCAGGCTGCTCTATAAAATAATCGGTTTGAAAATCAATTCCCTGATCAATCGCAAACAATTAATAGCATGGCCGAAAAAACCGCTAAAAGTACCGGTAAACTAAATTCTTGCCAAACACGTTATCCATGCCGACAAGGAGATCCACATGCCCCTGGAAAGATACGATACGCTGCTGAAAGACGCCCATAATAGAAAATATGCCGTGGGCGCATTCAATATTTTCGCTCTGGAATTTCTTCCCGCTATATTATCAGCTGCAGAAGAAGAAAAATCCCCGGCCCTGTTGCAAATTAACCCGATACACTTTTATCTCGCGGACCCGGGGCCTTATCTGGACTATGTAAAACATCAGATTGCAAAGACAAAGGTACCCATCGGCTTGAATCTTGACCACGGTATCAGCAAAGATATTATTTTAAAGGGCATTCAGGCGGGATTCCCCTCAGTGATGTTCGACGGCTCCAAACTGCCGTATGCGGAAAACCTGGCGCAAACGCGCGAAATTGTCGAACTGGCGGCAGCCTGCGGCATTACCGTAGAAGCCGAACTGGGAACCCTGAACGATGAAGGTCTGGAAATCAATGCGGAAAACCGCGATCGTCTGTTCACCAATCCGGAAAAAGCGGCAGACTTTGTAAACCATACAGGGGTTCATGCCCTGGCCGTTGCCATCGGCAATGCACATGGATTTTATAAAGGCAAACCCGAGCTCGATTTTGAGCGCCTGAAAAAGATAAACGCCCGGGTCGCCGTTCCCCTGGTGCTGCATGGAGGATCCGGCATTTCAGATTCGGATTTTCAAAAAGCGATATCGCTGGGTATCAGCAAGATCAATATATATACCGAAATGAGCGCAGCCGCAGCAACAACGGTCAAATCGCTCTGCAATGAAAAGGATTCACCTTGCGATTATCCGACATTGCTTTTCAAGGCAAGAGAAGCGGTGAAAAAAGTGGTGATCGATAAAATGCGGGTCTTTAAGAGCAGCGGTAAAGCCTGAGTCGATGAAGATGACCTGGCGAGAAAGCCGGCCGACAATGATTCGGCCATCAAAACTCGATCTGCATGTGAAATAACCTGACCAGATGGCCTGGTGATCCGGTGCAATTCAACTCCAGGCTGAATGATCTCTGATCACAGATCGTGGCCAGGGCATCACGGATATGCATATACCAGATATAAATTCATATACCAGATATTTCGGGGCCGCTCAAAGATCAGAGATCAGCGACCAGAGATCAGCGGTCAGCGGTCAGCGGTCAGCGATCAGAGGAACGTAGAGAGTGTGTGCGAAATCGAAAAATTTTATATCAAGAGGGTCTGGTAAGAAACATAACGAACCGCAAAGCCTTCAAAGAGCGCGAAGGAAAAACGAACAAATAAAATAAAAACAATGTATTAAAATATTTCTCTTCGCGACCTTCGCGGTTTATCCTTTGTCAAATAAAACACAATTGATAAAAATGACTCTTTTCACACACTCTCAGAGCATTGGCACGCGCCTTTAGGCCGTTCTTTTCAACGCAACGGATGGGGTTAGTTCAAACACCCGGGGATGCGTTATCGCGCAACACCCTGGTTTGAATTTGATATTCCGGAAATCGTTTCCGGGAAGGGTAAATCGTTCAAGGCATACCTATATATAATCATTTGCATTTTCCCGCGCTCGCTATCCGAGAATACGGTCCCAGCGTTTGCGATATTCCGCAACCCGGTCAGAAGGAGTCGAATTTTCTCCGGTGGTAACCGCAGCAGCTTTTTTAGGGTTATTACCGGAAACCGGGGTGCTCATGCTCACACTCGATCCCGTACCGCCATAGGAAACCGCCGGGTTGGTGAGCTGCATGTCATCCGCGAGATCGCGATAAGGCTTGATCTTGAGCTCCTGCAGCACACCGTGATAAGCGTGCACCGCCTCTTTCGGTGTGATTTCATCATCCGCAACAAGCCGCAAAAAAGAAATAAATGCCAGCTGATGTTCGCTGTTATTAATCTTTCGTCCATATAGCGCAATTCGCGCGCCGTATTTTTTGGCATCCGCCAGCATCTTGAATGCATCATAAGTGGTTCCGGAAGAGCCCCCCAAAATTCCCGGAATCAGATCCGGATCATAGCCGGCGAGCTGTTCCATGAATTTGGGTCCCTGGTAAACCACTTTGAGAAACAGCGGCCGCCCCGCTTTGGTAACGCCGGCGAGATCACGAACAATGCGATCATTGATAAACTGTCCCAGTTTCTCCGGCTCGACCGCATCGGGCATATTGGGGTTGAACACCTCGAGAAAATAACGAAATCCCTTTTTCTCCGCCTCGATGCGAAACTGTTTAAAGGTTTCCAGCACCTTCAAATCCAGATCGAGATCGTTATTGTAGGTCACCGAATAGAGTCCCAGATTGGCGCCGAGTTTACGTTCTTCAGGGGTGCAGCTCCACTTGCCACACTGAATATGATCTATCGTTGCCGTGCGAAACGGCTGAGCCGGTTCCCGGATATACCTGCCGCCGCTGACCACATGAATATCAGTGGTATCGTTGGCCCGGGCTGCAGGTGTTACCGGACTGTTATCGAACAACCGCTCCTCGATCGTCAGAATTTCATTGGTACTGGCAGACGTGAGAACGATATCCACTTTGGCCTGCGCGATGACTTGCCTGATGAGATCCCGATACTCCGCCAGGGTACGAAAATGTCCTTCCATGGCATGGTGTTCCGGACTCTTGCCCGGAGCGGCAATTCCATAAGCCATGTCCGCGTCCTTTGCATCGGCAAGCATAAACGCTTTGCATTGATGATCAGCCAGTATCCGCTCAATCTTTTTATCCAACGATTTGATCATTTTAATTCCCTGTTATTAGGTACCAGTCCTGCAAGGTTGAGATCCAAAATTACAACGCCAAACACCTGTCCGGCCATCGTGAAACAGAGTGTCTTTTCTCAAAAATCGTTCTGTAACCGCCAAAAAAGCTATCCGCTCTTTTTGGCCGTCGTCTTTGGACGGGTGGGCAGCAACAGGGCAACATCTTCATGCGGGCGCGGGATAATGTGCACCGAAATCAATTCACCCACTTTTTCCGCAGCTGCAGCGCCGGCATCGATCGCCGCTTTAACAGCACCCACATCGCCCCGAATCATGACCGACACAAAACCACCACCGACCTGGGTTTTACCGATCAATTCAACATTTGCGGCTTTAACCATCGCATCCGCCGCTTCAACCACACCTACAAACCCCCTGGTTTCAATTAAACCCAGTGCTTGTTGTGCCATTTTTTCCTCCTGTTATCGTTTTGTATATCTTTTCAAAATCAAAATACAACCTTGCTCTAATAACAAATCCGGGATCGCTGCTGCGATGGTCACTGGCCTAAACGATCTGCAGCGATTTGTACATCGCCAGCCGTCTGACGCGGGCAAAGTTTCGCGGTGTACAAACACCTTCGCCGGTCGGGCTGGCGAGGGTATGAGAAAAATAGGATTCACCCGCCTTGGGACCGAGTCCGGCCAGACTGGGGCCGTTTACAGCCACGATATCCGTATCCATTTTCCGGGTGAAACGCGTGATTACATCGAGATCATTGGAGTGGATAATGGCGGTATGGCCGAAATTGTGTTCCGCCCGATAGGATAATTCTATTCCTTCATCTGCGGATTTAACCCGGACCACCGGCAGAAACGGCATCATTTGCTCGACCTGTACAAAAGGATGGTCAAAGTTGGTTTCGCCAAAGAGCATTTTTACATCATCGGAAAGATCGAGTCCGGCGGCTTTGGCGAGCACATTTGCATTTTTGCCGAGAAAATCCCGGCTCGGATAAGGTTCCTGGTTTTTCTCGCTGACCAGAATGGCTTTTTCGGTCAGGGCATTGATCTGTGTTTCACTCAGGCGAACGGCGCCGGCGGCTTGCATTTCCTGCATAAAGCGGTCAAAAACCGATTCGACCACAAAAATCTCTTTTTCCGCAATACAAATGATATTATTGTCAAAAGCCGCGCCGTCGATGATATAGCGTGCCGCGGCGGCAAGGTCTGCGCTTTTATCCACCAGCACCGGCGGATTACCGGGACCGGCGGCGATCACCTTTTTGGCGGCCGCAAAAGCCGCCCGTACCGGACCGGGGCCACCCGTGGCGACGATAATCGGAATGCGATCATGGTTGAAAAGCGCGTGAGCCGAATCCAGAGTGGGTTCGCGCACCATGGAGATCAGATTCGCAGGCCCGCCGTTCTCCTGAATGACGCGGTTGAAAATCTCCATTGCATACGCCGATACGTTTTTGGCTGCCGGATGAACATTAAAAACCACGCTGTTTCCGGGCGCGATCATAATGATGGTGCTGTTGAGCAAAACCGGAACAGGATGCGTGGAGGGTGTAATGGCCGCAATGACGCCGTAAGGGGCAAAATCCTCAACGACCAGGCCTTTGTCGCCGGTCCAGGAACGCGTTTCGAGGTCTTCCAGACCGGGCGTAACATCCGCAACATTGTGATGTTTGAAAATTTTATCCTGCAAACGACCCATGCCGGTCTCTTCGAAAGCCCGGCGCGCAAACTCTTCGGCATGCCGGTGCATTGCCTGACGCAGGGCAGCGATTACCTTTGCCTTCACTTCACGGCTGGTTTGCATCCACACTTTCTGGGCCTCGATAGAAGCATTGATGGCGGAATTGATGTCTTCAAAAATACCGTTGGTCACGCCAAAGGCCTGAACCGCCGTTGCGGCCGGCTTTTGTTTTTCCAGTTCTGAAACGACGTTTCTGACAATCTGCGCCACGAGTTCGCGATCAATTTCCGCCATGTACAGGTCTCCTTTATATCTCGATAAGCTGATAACCGGTTGATGCTGCATCATCTGTACAGCATAAAATGCTGAACTGAAAAATAAGCTTTTCAAACTAAAATATCAAATCATTTATTCCAAATCGATCATACCTGATTTTATCGCGTATTTGACCAGCGCAGCAAAGTTCTCCAATTTTAATTTTTCCATAATCCGGTAGCGATGGGTTTCCACTGTCTTGCTGCTGATGTGAAAAAACTGGGCCACCTGTTTGTTGGTATGCCCTTCCGCCAAAAGCTTCATCACACTTTTCTCGCGTTCCGTCAAGGCGGCATTTCCCGGCAGCTCCTTGCTTCCCCGAATGCTGCCTTCAATCCAGTCATTAATAATGGACTGGTTGACGTTTTTGCTCAAATACATCTCATCCCGGGCCAGAGCTTTGATAGCTTCCCTTAATTCATCGGCAGCCGATTCTTTTAACAGATATCCCCTGGCACCGTTGCGAAAACTTTCCCGCACATAGTCCGGTTTGTTGTGCATACTGAGGATAAGTATTCTGGTATTTTCTGAATGGGTTTTGATCTCTTTGATCACTTCCAGTCCCCGCATCTTCGGCATGGAAATATCCAAAACAAGAATATCAGGCTTGAACTCGCGGACTTTATGTATGGCTTCCAGGCCATCCCCCGCCTGGCCCTTGACGATAACGTTCTCCATGGTATTCAACAGTTCGCATAAACCGGCGCGCACCAGAGCATGGTCATCCGCAATGACAATGGTTACAGGTGGCATAGTACTCCTTTCCGATATCGTGCAAAACAACAAAGGATGAAAGAATCCCTGCTATTCCGGCACCAATCGATATAATATGGCACAAATACGCTTTCATATTTTTCATAGTGAGCCAGTGATGTTGATCTCTTCATGCAAATGACCGAGAGGAACATTGATAAAAACCCTTGTTCCCCATCCCGGGCGGGATATAATACGAAACTCACCACCCTGTAACTCTATCCGTTCTTTCATGCCGAGGATACCGAATTTTTCATTTTTTGCGGTATCCAGCACGGTGGTGTCGAATCCCTTGCCGAAATCGCGAATGAGATAGTATACGGTTTGGTGAGCCGTCCACAATTTGATATAGATTTTGTCGCTAAAAGCGTGCTTTAATATATTGTTCAAAGCTTCCTGGGTAACGCGGAAAAGAGCGATCTCGGTGCTCTCATCGAGATCGCCATTCAGAGGCCGGTGCTTGAACCAGACCTCTATACCCCGTCGTTGCTGAAAATCCTGCATGTAATCCTTAAGAGCCGGTATCAGACCGAAATCATCGAGTAGCGTCGGACGCAGCGTATAACAGAGGTTCTGGGCAAGAGCTATGGATTCTTTTAGCATTGCACCACTGTGATCCAGCATCTTTTTGGCCCGCCTGGCATCCGTTTCCAGGGCGGATTTTGTGGCGGTGATTTCAAATTGCAAAGCGGTGAGAGACTGACCCAGGGAATCATGAATCTCCCGGGAAATCCTGACGCGTTCCTCTTCCTGAATATCAACGAGCCGTGCCGATAAAAGTTTCAATCGTTTTCTGTTGTTCACCTCCCCGGTGATGTCCTTGACAAACCCCTCCATACCGATGACAATGCCGTCCTGAATAACCCGCCGCATGTTGAAACCCGCCCATCGTATCGAGCCGTTGGCATGCTGAACTCTGAGTTCAAGCCAATGCACGGCTTTCCCTCCCATCACAGAAGAATACATCCCGTTTGCAATGCCCAGATCATCAGGCAGGACAAAATCGCGAAAATCTGTATTTATCGTTTCCCGGCGCTGGTAGCCGAAAAGCCTTTCGATGGCTGAATTTTGATATTGAACATGACCGTATTTATCGATAAAAATATATCCGTCTATAGAGCGGTCGATCACATCGCGGAAGCGTTTTTCCGATTCTTCAAGAGAGCGTTCAGCCTGTTTTTTTTCAGTGATGTCGCGGCCAACGGAAATCGACGCCATAAAGCAATCTTTATCATCCAGGACAGCTTTTAAGGACCACGCATACCAGCGAATGCCCGCGGCGGTCTTGATTCTTTGTTCCAGATACTGCGTATAAGGCGGCCGGCGAAGTTGTTGCCATACCTCTATCCCCTGTTTCAGATCATCTTCATGAACAAACCGCCAAAATTCCGCGCCCAACAGTTCCTTTTCACTTTTCCCCAACAATTTACTGCATGAAGGGCTTGTATAATTAAATCTACCGTT
>WJMF01000078.1 GCA_014728085.1 Candidatus Zhuqueibacterota bacterium | reverse complement strand
GGCGGTCTGGGATCGGGAATTTGCAGAGATAAAGAGCAATTGAAAGATCTGGCGCAAAAAGCGTTATCCTATACCTCACAAATTTTAATCGAAGAATACCTGATGGGATGGAAAGAGGTAGAGTATGAAATTGTTCGCGACCAGTATGATAATTGTCTGGCCGTTTGTAATATGGAAAACTTTGATCCCATGGGTATCCATACCGGCGAGAGTATTGTCGTTGCCCCCAGTCAAACCCTGACCAACAGTGAATATCACAAACTTCGAGAGATCGGCATTCGCACGGTTCGTCATTTGGGAATTATCGGTGAATGCAACATCCAATACGCCCTTGATCCGCATAGTGAGGATTACCGCGTCATTGAAGTCAACGCGCGTCTGTCGCGGAGTTCGGCGCTGGCGTCCAAAGCCACCGGCTATCCGCTTGCCGCAGTGGCCGCAAAACTGGCACTGGGATACGGACTGATGGAGCTGCAAAATTCTATCACCAAGGTCACCAAAGCCAGTTTCGAGCCGGCTCTGGATTATATCGTTGTAAAAATTCCGCGTTGGGACCTGAAAAAGTTTCGCCTGGTTTCGAAGAAAATCGGTTCCGGTATGAAGTCTGTCGGCGAGATTATGGCTATCGGCCGTAAATTTGAAGAGGCTCTGCAAAAAGGGTTGCGCATGCTCGAAATCGGCGCCAATGGCGCCGTCCTCAATAAAGAAATTGAATTTGGAGATCTCAAGGAAGAGCTTTCCGCACCCACCGATCTGCGCGTCTTTGCTATTTCCGAAGCCCTTAAACAGGGAATGAGCATTGAGGATATTTATAAACTGAGCCATATCGATAAATGGTTTTTATTCAAGATTCAAAATATTATTGAAATTGAAAAGCAACTAACCAGCGTCGGAGAGCAGCGCTGTCCTGCTGACCTGCTTTTGGAAGCCAAACAGCACGGCTTTTCCGATCAACAATTGGGGCGGGCTTTGGGATTGGATGAGCTCGATGTGCGCCGCTTGCGAAAGGATTACGGACTCAATCCCAGAGTCAAACAAATCGATACCCTGGCTGCCGAGTACCCGGCGCAGACCAATTATCTCTATCTCACCTATAACGGTGATGAAGATGATATTACCTTTATGGAGAGAAACAGCGTCATGGTGCTCGGAAGCGGAGCCTATCGCATCGGCAGTTCTGTGGAGTTCGACTGGTGCTGCGTCAACTCTGTCAAGACGCTCAAACAGCTCGATTATCAAACCATTATGGTGAACTATAACCCTGAAACAGTGAGCACGGATTATGATGAATGCGATAAACTCTATTTCGATGAAATCAGTTTTGAAACCATAAGCGATATCTATGAAAAGGAAAAGCCTGTCGGCATTATTATTTCAATGGGCGGACAAATTCCCAATAATCTGGCCTTGCACTTGCACAATCAGGGATATCGCGTTTTGGGAACCAGTGCCTTAAGCATTGACAATGCAGAAAACCGGCACATGTTTTCAAAACTTTTGGATGATTTGCAAATCGATCAACCTGAATGGAATGAACTGTCCTCCATGCAGGATGCCGTTAACTTTGCGCATTCTGCGGGGTATCCGGTATTGGTGCGGCCGTCCTATGTCTTGAGCGGGGCGGCGATGAGTGTTGCCTCGAATGACCACGAATTGGAAATTTTTCTCAACAAGGCCACCGATATTTCCGCCGATTATCCTGTGGTCATTTCCAAGTTTATCGAGAATGCAAAGGAAATCGAAATTGATGCTGTCGCGCAGGAAGGTGAGCTGTTGGTTTATGCAATCAGCGAACATGTCGAAAACGCCGGTGTCCATTCGGGCGATGCCACCCTGGTGCTGCCGCCGCAGCGCACTTTTCTGGAAACCACCAGGCGAATCAAGAAAATATCGCGCAAAATCGCCCAGGCATTGAAAATCAACGGTCCCTTTAATATGCAATTTGTGGCAAAGAATAACGATGTCAAAGTGATCGAGTGCAACCTGCGGGCGTCGCGAAGTTTTCCCTTTGCCTCCAAAATTTTCAAGATCAATTTTATCGATATCGCAACCCGTGTGATTATGGGGCACCACGTCCCCAGAATTGACCGTTCGGTCTTTGACCTCGAATATATCGGCGTCAAGGCGCCCCAGTTCTCATTCACCCGTTTGATCGGGGCGGATCCGACCCTGGGAGTGGAGATGGCCTCAACCGGTGAAGTTGCCTGCCTGGGAGATGACTTTGAAGAAGCTTTTTTAAAGGCTTTATTATCTGTGGGATACCGCTTACCTATTCGAAATGTTTTGCTGTCGACCGGTCCGATCGAGAGCAAGGCCGATTTTCTCGACAGTACCCGTAAGCTGCAGGAGATGGGGGTTAAATTCTACGCCACCGGCGGAACCGCGCGATTTATGCGCGATAATGGGCTGGATGCGGAACAACTGCATTGGCCGCTGGCAAAGAAAACGCCTAATGTGGTGGATTATATCACCTCGAATAAAATCGATCTCGTGATCAATATACCCAAGAATTTCCAGGAAGAGGAATTGACCAACGACTATATCATCCGCCGCAAGGCGGTGGATTTTGATGTGCCTTTGTTTACCAACTTGAAACTGGCCATTCGGTTTGTAGAGTCGATTTCGCGAAAATCGATTAAGGATTTGCAAATTAAGAGTTGGAAATCTTACAAGAGCTGAACGAGGTAAACAGGATTTATGCGGGAGCGACAAACGACAAGGCGGTTGAAAGGCGACCGCGTTTCGCTGCATCTCTGGCAGGAAAATCTGAGGCGGCTGATATATGCCGCCTCAATGATCCTTTCGGTTCTTTTTATCGGCACGTTCGGGTATATGATTCTGGAAAAGTGGTCATTCTTCGATTCCATATATATGACCATCATCACGACCGCCACGGTCGGCTTTCGCGAAATCGCAGATCTTTCCGATAACGGCAGAATTTTTACCATGATATTGATTGTTCTCGGTATTGGCACCGGAGGTTATTCCATCGGTACAATCGCTGCTATCGTGGTAGAAGGCCAAATGTTGGATATTTTAAGAGGCAGAAGAATGGTTAAAGAGATTACAGGTCTTCGCGACCATATTATCGTTTGTGGCTTTGGCAAGATCGGCAGAGAAGTTTGCCAATGTCTGAATGAAGCGGATCAATCCTTTATGGTCATAGACAACAATGATGAAACAATCGATATGGCTCTTGAACTGGGATATCTCGCAGCCGTTGGAGATGTCACGGAGGATGAAATATTGGTCAAGGCCGGGATTAAACAAGCACGCGGACTGATCAGCGCCATATCCGAAGATTCCGCCAATATTTATCTCGTTCTGACGGCACGGGCTTTGAACGACAAACTCTATATCGTTGCCCGGGGCGTGGGAGACCCTTATAAATTGAAAATGAAACGGGCCGGAGCCAACCGCGTTGTCTCTCCGTTTGAAATCGGTGCCCGAAGAATGTCCGCTCTCATGATTCGGCCTGAAATTGTTGATTTTCTCGAGGCGTTTTCACCGGGAACCAGCTATGGCTTGAGGGTGGAACGCCTCAAATTGCAGGAATCCAGCTCTCTTAACGGAAACCAGCTGGATCAATCCTATATCAAAAGGGATACAAACGGGGCTTTGATTTTGGGAATTGATAAACCCGGTCAACCTTTGCTCATCAATCCCCCCGGGGAAACCCGTCTTCAAGCCGGGGATTATCTCCTGGCCATCGGCAATGACCAACAATTGGAAATTCTGCAAACCCTCGTTAAATAGATTTTTATTCCCGCATTGCGACTGAATTTGATAATGACGAGCAATAATCAAAAGAGAAGCGTAAAAATCGTCGCCCACCGCGGCGCTTCCGGACAGGCTCCGGAAAATACTCTGGCTTCGATCAAGGCGGCGATAAGCGCCGGTGCTGATTGTATAGAAGTGGATGTACACCTGAGCCGGGATGGATACCTCGTTCTTTTGCACGATGAAACCCTGCAGCGCACGACCAACGGCAGGGGAAAGGTTTACGATTTCACCTATGCCGAGCTTGAAAAACTGGATGCCGGCTCCTGGTTTGCCAAAAAATTTGCCGGCGAGTCGATTCCGGCTTTGAAGGATGTCTTGCATTTGACCCGAAATCAGATCGAGCTTAACATCGAAATCAAGGCGGACCGGCCAGGTAACCAAATAGGGCGGCAGCTGGCAACCCTTCTCGAACAGGAAAAGGCAATAGAGCGCTGTATCGTCACCTCATTTGATCAGGCCCTGATCAGCAACGTCAAAAGTATGAATCCGAATATACGAACCGGGTTTATTTTCAAAAAAGCGGACAGCACCGTTTTCAGCGGTCTTTGGGAAATCCTGAGCTGCAAGCACCGGTTTGTAGACAAGCGGTTTATCACACAGGCCAGAGCCACAGGCAAAGAGATTCATGTATGGACAGTGAATTCACGGCGTCAAATGCGGCGTTTGTACAAGCTGGGCGTGGATGCCATCATTACGGATTATCCCGACCGCCTTAAACGCCTTGTTGATGAGATCAGCACGGCATCCCGGCTCTGAAAGATGGAATCCCGGGAAATTCCAAATTTTTTCTTGACTCTTTTAAATAAAAAATATATATTACCAGACGGATGTTTGATTTTGTGGTGGGTGTAGCTCAGTTGGTTAGAGCACCAGATTGTGGCTCTGGAGGTCACGGGTTCAATTCCCGCCACTCACCCTTTTCCCCGGGTGTTTTTTTTTGGCCCCATCGTCTAGTGGTTAGGACTCAGGATTTTCATTCCTGCAACAGGGGTTCAACTCCCCTTGGGGTCACGCAAAAAAGGTTGCCAACTTGGCAACCTTTTTTTTTATTTCAACAAAAATCGGTAACTAAACCCGCCGGTGAACGTTTTGCCATCCAGCCACACCAAAAGCAGCTGAAAATTGTATGCCTCTCCGCGAACGCCCAGGTTGATCTTGTTGCCGTCATATTCCGCCAGCAGGCTGGTGTGGGGGACTGCATTCCATTCCACTCCGCCAAAGGGCCCCTGTAAATAATGCACACCGGCATTGAGCCAGTCGACGCCGTGGCCATAATGAACATTTACCTCTTTTACATAGGGGAGCGAAAAGGATTTGGACGTAACAAAATAGAGCGTATTCATCTGTTGGGCCCAGTCCTGTGCCACAACGCCAAAGGGATCCTGTGTGCCGATGACCAGCGCCGGCTTTTGTTCGCTTTCTTTGAGGACCTGAATGCGAATACTCGCGGTTCTGTCGCCGATACCCCACTCCCGTCCCAGAGGATTTACGATTCCGAACATGAGTTCCAGGAAAGGCAAAAAGGCAATCGAACCGTGATAAAACAGTTCGTCGTGTTCTCCTTGTTCTATATAGGTATAAGGCCAGGGAAGCTGTCCATAACCAAAGCGAAAGTGACCATCCGGCAACATCCTGGCCGTTGGAGTCAATATCATTCCGCTGTTGCCGACCAGATTCGAGCCGGCGGCCAACGCCTGCAAGGAGCAAAGAAGAATAAAAAGAGCGATATATTTTTTCATGCCTCATTTACCCGGATTTGTGGAATATAATCATAGAGGTGGTTTGGTATGGTGGCTATGCGTTCAGTGATTCACCCTCAACCCGGTGCATAAAAGCTGAACGGGCAAGCGATGTGGTTTTGGGTTCGTCTCCGAAGACAATCTATAAAGTGAATAAACCGGCCGTAACATAAAAAAAGGGAGTGAATCATCTATTCACTCCCTTTTTTTAAAAATTTTAAGGATCAACCGCCAACGCCGATCAATTGGCCCTGATTGTGTATATATGGCATCAGGCCCCAAAAAGAGACCCAGTGTTCATAAAGTTTACCATTCACCGTAATAGTTCCCTTAACAACCGAACGCTGGCCGATATTGCCGCCGGAAAAATAGGTGACGGCAAAGCCGTTTGCATCGGTAGTGACGCTGGTTTGACTCAGCGATCCGCCACCGGAAATGATGCTGAAATTGACCGTGGCACCGGCTACGGGAGTATTGTCCGGTCCGGTAACCACCCATGCTCTGATTTCGGCCTGGTCATAGGTATAGTAGAGGTCGACCAGTGCCGTCATTAAAAAGAGCGTTTCGGTGGTGTCTTTTTTCACCTCTCCTTCGACGGAAAAGCCGGGTGCTACAAGTCCATCCAGCAGGTCGATACCGGCATCATAGACATAGTTTCTGTTTACATCCACGACAACGTCATAGGTTCCCATCGGAATCCGTCGTGGTCTGGCCACGGTCGTATCCGATTTTGCGTGGATCAGGACCAGATTAACGCTTTCACTTCTCGGGTTACCCACGCAAATGGTGGGAGAGTCCATACTGCCCAGGGTTACCACAGTGGCCAACGGATCGCCGGTTTGCCAGGCATTTTTGTGCGGTGCGATAAAAATGGCGATCGGCTCGGCAGGAGCATCTGATAACAAATAGGGATCGACTTTGGCCCAGATTTCGTCGCCGGAGAAAAAATTATCGAGATGGATTCCGGAGGCGTCACAGGCAATATCCTGAATAATGTGCTGGCCGTTTGCCGGATTTTGTGCCACGAGTCCGGTTATTAACCAGCGGCAAACCCTGTCGTCGTCATTGTATTCACCAAAAGGAGCGAGATCAGCAATAACATCAAAACTGCCGGTCGTGCCGACGTTGTCCCAGATTTTGGTGATCGGTATCGTTCCGTCTGCCAGCGTCATCAGACTTTCAACCACTTCGGTAACGTCGTTGTAAGGATCGCCGGTATTGTATTCGACCTGATTGGGAATGACGACGATTTTCACATTGGTATTACCGGGAAATTTCTTTCCTCTTGCATAGGCCGATTCACCCACCAATACCGTTCCATTTTTATAGCTACCGTCGTCTCTGACCAGGCGCAACTGCCCCGTCGGCGGCACACCACACTTTACCTTGAAGGGGATTTCATACCCCAGCCAGGGTCCTGTGTGACTGGCCTGCTGGACATGGACGACATAATAGCCCGATTCATCCAAAAAATGTCCGTCGGCATCGACATTGATGTGATACCAAACCGGCAGGTTGATCAACCTGCCTTCTCCGTCCGTAATGACGATGAGGCGATTAACAACTTTTTTATCGGCAAATCTGACTATTTCAATACCGGTTTCCCAATACGGATACAATCCTTCAATGCTGAGAAGCAGCGTTTCATAATCATAAAACGTGCTTCGGGGCGTAGGTGCGGCAGCGGTATACAACCTGCTGGTGGAATTGATTTTAAAATTGGAAACCGATAGCGGATCATCAACCTCTTTTACCCCGCAACTTAACATCAGGGATAATCCCAACAATCCTATAAAGACGGGTGCCAGGTTTTGAATAATTTTCTTCATGGGTAATCTCCCTCTCTGATTTTTTCTTATATCAATGAATCATCAACCCGGTAATCTATTTGTGGTTGTTTGATTGTGTGAGATGCCAACCCCTGTTGCAAGAATATACTGTTTTAATATATGAAATAATTACAGCTTTTACAAATAAAAATATGATTATTTCAGATTATTTTTCAAATTAGCTATATGCCTGTTCGTTCTCCAGAGATAGAGATTGTTCTTGATATAGGCGGGGTAGATATTTTTGCCAAACGCTTCAATATTCACTCCGGGCAGGACCTGTCTTCCCGTTTCGGTGAGTTTTCCTATGGTTTCGGCATCCGATGTGCTGTAATAACTCCAGTTGTATCGCCAGGGTGGGCGAATTCGAATAAAACCGGGGCTTGATCTGCGCTGGGACAGCAACGGTATGGAAAGATGAATCTTGGCAAAGTAATCCTGATCTGTTTTCGCCGCTTCGAAACCGATTTTGGTGTCAAGAAAGTAGCGGTTGACTTTGACTCCGAACCCCTTGTCGCCGGAGAGATATTTACTATAATTGACACCGACTTGAACATTGTAAAAATTTGGATAAAACCAGCCATAGAGCCGGTAGGTGGTTTGTTGCAGAGGAGAGTACGTCAGGGTTTTATTTTGATAAAGCAAAAAACCGGTATAATCGACAGTGGCGCCGAGCCGAAAGAGGCGTTTGCAAAGATAATAACTCACCTCTGAAGAGCCTCCCCAGCGGTCGGGAGGGAAAATGCCCATATGGACAGCAGCAAAACCGGATTTGGGCAGGCGTAAAATCTGTGTGGCTGTGACCAGCCGGGGTCGAACCTCGTTGCTATAGAGCATGATCTCGTTCCAGAGCGGAATCTCGATCTGGGCTCTGACGTAAAAGCCATCCCAAAGCATCATGCTGATGTCGGGAATAAAACTGAAATAGTATTTCTGATGGTCATCAAAATTGCCGAACTGGGCGCTCATTCCCGGATAAAAGGTCAGGTCGATTTTTCGCCGGCTGCTGCGATGGCGTTTGCTGAACTCTATATTCTGTAGCTGATCCCTATAGTCCTCAACCGTCAAGGCTGCAGCGAATTCCTGTAAACTCGATCTGTTTTCTACAAAGTCTGTAAAATCCCGGTTGCTAAAGCGCACCACCCCAAGCGGAATACCGCCATGAAGAGGAATAAACGCAAAATCCGCAAAATCGGATAGCCTCTTCGACAGGATTGTGGCGACCACCCCCATTGCCAGCGTTTCGTTGCGATAAATCCTGTTTTCATAGGAAACAATAACCAGGCTGCTGTCTGAAATTTGGATGCTGATATTCTCAAAACCATGCTGCTCAAGCGCCTCAAAAGCAAGTTGTGAATCCTGACAAAGACCAAATGTCAACCATAGTGCTAAAAAAATAGTCATATCATACTCTTGTTAGGCCCGAGAAAGCTTAAAAATGGTGAAAATTATCTTACGAGTCAAGTAAAAATACAAAGTTGAAGCGGTTTAATTTTAAGGTTGAAAAGTTACAGAATTATCCTAAATTAGAATGATCACAAACCGTCAGGAAAAGGAATTTTTTAATGTCTAAAGCACTTGTTATTGTTGAATCGCCGGCCAAGGCCAAAACCATTAATAAATATCTCGGCAGCGACTATATTGTAAAATCGAGTATGGGACACGTACGCGATTTGCCGATCAGTGGTTCCGCCGATATGCAGGTTAATCTATCTCCCCGGGCGCAACAGCTCGGTGATAAGGAGCTCAAAGATTATATAAGAACGATAAAGTCGATGGGAGTGAATCCGGAAGACGGCTGGACAGCTTTTTATCAAATTTTACCCCGCAAGACCAAGGTAGTCCGGGAGCTGAAAAATATGGCATCGACCGCATCACTCATCTATCTGGCCACGGATCTTGACCGCGAGGGTGAAGCCATTGCCTGGCATTTGCGCGAGACTATTGGCGGACCCGAGGAGAAATACAAACGCGTCACCTTTAGTGAAATTACCAGGCAGGCCGTTCAGCAAGCCTTTGCTCAGTCGGGTGACCTGAACATGGAGCGGGTTCATGCGCAACAGGCACGAAGATTTCTGGATCGCGTTGTCGGGTATATGGTTTCTCCTCTGTTGTGGAAAAAAGTGGCCAGGGGGCTTTCTGCCGGCAGAGTACAATCCGTAGCTGTACGCCTTATCGTGGAACGCGAGCGGGAAATACATGCTTTTGTTCCGGAAGAGTATTGGCAAATTTTTGCCCGTCTCATGGCGGCATCTGAATTTCGCGCCCAGGTCATCAAATACAGGAACAAGACCTTCAGGCCCGGCAGTAAAGAAGAGACCGATGAGGCGCTCAAAGTCCTGGAATCATCTGAATATATTGTTAAAGAGCGAAAAGTCAAACCGACCAAACAGCGTCCCAATCCTCCTTTTATCACCACAACCCTGCAACGCGGCGCCAGCGCCAGGTTGGGTTTTTCAGTTAAAAAGACCATGTTGGTGGCACAAAGATTATATGAAGCCGGATACATCACTTATATGCGTACCGACTCGCGGCAACTGAGTGGAACGGCCATTGCCTCCTGCCGCAAGTATATTGAAGATACATTCGGGCAACCCTATTTGCCGGCAAAACCGCAATTTTATAGCTCCCGAAAAGGAGCTCAGGAGGCCCATGAAGCCATCCGTCCGACACAGGTAAACAGAACACCGGGCATGATGGCATCACAGCTGGACAAAGATCAGGCACGCCTGTATGATCTGATATGGCGTCAATTTGTTGCCTGCCAGATGCCACCTGCTGAATTCGATAGCACGACCATTACTATCACGGCCGGGGAGTATGATTTGCGCGCCACCGGTCGCGTGATCAAATTTGATGGCTGGTTGAAGGTGATGCCGCCTGATAAAAAGAATGAGGATGAAGCAGAGTTACCGGTGGTCGAGGCGAGTCAAAAGCTCGACCTCATCGCTCTTGATCCCGGCCAGCATTTTACCAAGCCACCGCCGCGGTACACGGAAGCGAGTCTGGTGAGAGAACTGGAAAAACGCGGTATCGGCCGGCCGTCGACCTATGCCCCGATCATTTCCACTATTCAGGAACGCGGATACGTTCAATTGATCAAAAAGCGTTTTTACGCCCTTAAAATAGGCGATATTGTGACCGATCGTTTGATCGAGGGATTTGATGAATTGATGGATTACGGATTTACCGCAGAAATGGAGCAGCAGCTGGATGAAATTGCGCAGGGTGAAAAAGGCTGGCGCGATGTGCTGGATGCATTTTATGATCATTTTCTTCAAACGCTTCGGCAAGCGGAGCATCACATGAGGCCGAATCAAACGGTTCCGGTGGATATCACCTGCCCAAAGTGTGGCCGTGCTATGATGATTAGAACGGCCAGAACCGGTGTTTTTCTCAGCTGCTCGGGATATGAGCTGCCGCCAAAAGAAAGATGCAAACAGACCATAAACCTCATTTCTGCCGGGGAATCGGTCAAGGCCGGAGAAGAGAAAGACCGGGAGCTGGAAGAACTGCGGGCCAAACGGCGCTGTCCGGTTTGTTCCGTGGCCATGGATAGTTATTTGGTGGACGAGAATCGTCGCCTGCATGTCTGCGGCAATAGTCCGGATTGCAGCGGTTATGAAATTGAAAAGGGCGAATTCAAGATCAAAGGGTATGACGGCCCGGTTATTCAATGCGACAAGTGCGGTGCGGAAATGCAATTAAAGAGCGGACGTTTTGGAAAATACTTTGGCTGCACCCGCTATCCGGACTGCAAGAACAGCCGCAAACTCATGCGCGATGGCACACCGGCCCCGCCCAAGGCGGATCCGGTTCCGATGCCTGAATTGAAATGTAAAAAATCCAACGCCTATTTTTTACTTCGCGACGGTGCCAGCGGCGTGTTTTTGGCAGCCCATACCTTTCCAAAGTCCAGAGAAACCGCCAGCCCGCTGGTTGAGGATCTGGCCAGACACCGCGATGAACTCGATGAAAAATTCTATTATCTCGCAGATGCACCACAAAGCGATCCGGACGGTAATAAAGCCATTATTCGGTTTAAACGCAAAGAGAAGCGACAATATTTGATGAGCGAGAAAGAGGGTAAAGCAACCGGGTGGACCGCTTTTTATAAAGAGGGCAACTGGGAATGGCAAAAAGGTAAAACAAAAAAATAGGTCCTGTAAATAACAATCGGGGATAATCATGATTTTGGAAAAATTTTCAATCGGTATTGGTGATCGCTTTGGTCATCAGGGTAAAGCTCAATTAGAGGCACTGCAAACCGCAAAAGCCCATGGTATCGATGTGGTACCGGTATGGAATAAATCGCATCGTGAACACTCTATTATCGGCACCATGCCGGCAGACACCCGAAAGGAGGCGGATGATGCCGTCAGGGCTCTGCACTGGAACAGTTCATACTATGTGGATGCCGACCATATCGGCATGAAAAACGTTGATGACTTTATCGATTACAGTGATTTTTTTACTATCGATGTTGCCGACTTTATCGGCAAACCGCCCGGCCCTGAAGTGTTTAAGGTATTTATGCATACCTTTAAGCGGTTTCACGGTGAGCTCTGTATACCCGGTATCGATTGTCCCTTTACGATCGACGAAGAACGACTGCAGGGAATCGGCTCTCAATACCTCTATGCGGTCAAAGAAGCGGCAACCATTTATCGCCATATCTGTGAGCAAAAGGGTAGTGATGATTTTATTGCCGAAGTTTCGATGGATGAGGCTGAAGCAGCACAAACACCGGAGGAGCTCTTTTTTATACTTGCGATGATGGCGGAAGAGGGTATTCCGGCACAGACCATTGCGCCCAAATTTACCGGCCGTTTTAACAAGGGGGTGGATTATGTCGGCAATATCACCCGGTTTACCCGCGAATTTGAAGAAAATTTGGCCGTTATCCATTATGCGGTTAAAGAATTTTCATTGCCTTCAAATTTAAAACTGAGTGTCCATTCCGGTAGTGACAAGTTTTCTATTTACAAGCCCATCCGCACTCTGCTGCAAAAGCGTGATGCGGGTTTGCACCTGAAAACCGCCGGAACAACCTGGCTGGAAGAGCTGATTGGCCTGGCACTCGCCGGGGGAGAAGCCCTGGAATTGGCCAAAACCATATACCGTCGCTCTCTGCAACGCTTTGATGAACTCGCCAAACCTTATGCTGCCGTTATCGAAATCGATTACAGGAACTTGCCCGATGAAGATGATGTGGCATCATGGGACGGTGAAAAATTTGCCAACACGCTTCGGCATGACCCTGATCATCCGCATTATAATCCACACTTTCGCCAACTCTTGCATATCGGTTATAAAATTGCTGCGGAACTCGGGTCCGGGTTTACCAATGCCCTTGAAAAGCACGAGGATATTATTTCGGAACAGGTGACAAAAAACATCTATGAGCGCCACCTGCGTCCGTTATATATCGGCTAGGCAGGATGCCGGTTCAAGCCTTTTCGCTTGATTACCGCTGTCTTGAGTTACTGCTCTGTTTTGGCAGCCAGTTTTTTTACCTCAATAACACTGTCCGGATTGAGCGAAATGGAATCAATGCCCTGTTTTATCAGGAATTCGGCAAAGTCCGGATAATCGCTTGGTGCCTGACCACAAATACCGACAGGGCGGCCGGCATTGTGTGCCGTTTCGATCAACCGGCGGATCATCTCCTTGATGGCCTCGTTTTTCTCATCAAAGAGATCAGACATTATCGCAGAGTCGCGATCAACACCCAGGATCAATTGGGTAAGATCGTTGGTACCGATCGAAAACCCGTCAAAGCGCCCTGCGAATGCTTTGGCCAGGATGATGTTCGTGGGGATTTCGCACATGACATATATTTTCAAATCCTCTTCTTTGTCGCCCTGTTGCAAACCATGACGCTTCATCTTTTTG
>WJMF01000077.1 GCA_014728085.1 Candidatus Zhuqueibacterota bacterium | reverse complement strand
TCTGAATGTGTTTCATGGCTCTACAAATGCGCCGACGGTTGATGTCGTTGCCCGTGGTGTTGGGACTTTGGTCGACAATGCTGCCTATGGTGATTACACCGGCTATTTTTCAGTGCCGGCTGCTTCCTATACGCTGGACATTACGCTAGCTGACACCAACACAATCGTCGCCACATTTGAAGCGGATCTTTCCGGATTGGGCGGCGGTACCGCTGTTGTTTTTGCATCCGGATTTCTCAATCCACGACCAAACAATCCTGCTTTTGGTTTGTTTGCTGCGCTTCCGGATGGCAATGTGTTGGCGCTGACGCCGGTAACTACGGCTCGTCTACAGGTAATTCACAATGCGGCTGATCCTGCAGCGGCAAGCGTTGATATATACCTGAATGGTGGTATGTTGCTGGATAACTTTGGCTTCCGAGAGGCGACATCCTTTATCGATGCGCCGGCCAACACACCACTTCAGATCGGTGTTGCTGCCGGTAATTCATCATCGGCTTCGGATACCCTGAAGAATTTCGATGTAAGGCTGGTTGCAGGCGAAACCTATCTTGCCATTGCAAATGGTGTGCTGGCCCCCAATGCTTATGCTGCCAATCCGGACGGACGGTCGATAGGCTTTGCGCTTTACCCCTATGGTATGGGACAGGAAGAGAGTGGCGACACCACGGCGGTGGCTCTGAATGTATTTCACGGGTCCACTGATGCTCCTGCTGTGGATGTGTTGGCATATGGTGTCGGGACCCTGGTTGACAATGCTGCCTATGGCGATTATAGCGGTTACTTTAATGTTCCTGCCGCAAGTTATCTTCTCGATATCACGCCGGCGGAGGACAATACGGTAACGGTTGCGACCTTTGCAGCTGACCTGTCGACCCTGGGTGGCGGAGCTGCCGTGGTGTTTGCTTCCGGATTTTTAGCCCCGGACCAAAATCAAGATGGGTCTGCATTTGGATTGTTTGCTGCTCTGCCGAACGGCACGGTCATCGAGTTGGCCGGTCAAACCACGGCCAGGTTAAAGGTGATCCATAATGCCGCTGATCCGGGAGCTGCCAGTGTTGATGTCTATCTCAATGGTATTATGCTCCTCGACAATTTTGGCTTTAGAGAAGCAACCCCGTTTATCGATGCACCGGCCAATACGCTGTTGAACATCGGTGTCGCGGCAGGAAGCTCAACATCAGCAGCGGATACGCTGAAGAACTTTGCTGTTACACTGGGTGCCGGCAGAACCTATGTCGCAATTGCGAATGGTGTTTTAAACAGTGATGATTTTGCCGCTAATCCTGATGGTCGCAGTACCGGCTTAACACTTTACACAACGGATATGGCATTAGAGTCTGCAGAAGCAGGTAAGCTTGCAATCAATGTATTTCATGGCTCAACTGATGCACCGACGGTAGATGTTTTCGCACGTGACGTTGGCAAGCTAGTCGAGGATGCTGGATATGGCGACTTTAGTGGCTATTTTTCCGTGCCGGCAGCAAGCTATATTCTTGACATTACACCCGGAAATGACAATTCCACTGTTGTGGCTTCCTTTACGGCCAATCTGGCCACGCTTGACGGAAGATCTGTGGTGGTTTTTGCATCCGGATTTTTTACACCGGATCAAAACCAAAATGGTGCCGCGTTTGGTCTTTTTGCGGCGCTGGCCAACGGAGAAGTTATACAGTTGCAGGCCACATCGACCCGCGTGATCGAGGAAGAGGGGGCTGTGGTTAGTGACTATGGATTGGAACAGAATTATCCCAACCCCTTCAATCCGACGACCACGATTGCGTTTACCCTGCCAACATCAGAGTTTGTTACTCTGACCATCTACAACGCATTGGGTCAGGAAGTTATGGTGCTTTTGAATCGCAAGTTTCAGGCCGGACGCTATCAGTTCCAGCTTGATGCGCGCGACCTGACGTCGGGTATTTATACCTATCACCTTACAGCAGGTGATTATACGGAAATCAGACGCATGACCCTTCTCAAGTAACCTCAAGGCCGTAAAGCCATCCGGCTTTACGGCCTTTTTTCTCCTGGCTTGAGCGATTAACATCTCGCTATAATGAATCATTGATTTTAAATCGATTATTCTGAGACAAATAAAAGTGATATCTGAAATATAGAAATTGTATCATTTCAGCTTTGCCGGCCGGGAATAAATCTCTTTGTATTTTAACGACAAGATTTTTTAACTGGAAAAAACCTCTCGGTTCAGGAGAGGTTTTTGATGTATGATTCAGGATGTTTCGAGTCATCCAGAGGAGGAGGAACAATAGGGGGAGATACCGGAGGTTCGTCGATTCTGACCTGAAATTCGGTATCTGAAATTTTCCCCTCGTATAAAAGAGTCGAATTTTGATTATGTTGTTTGTCTTTTGCCAAAGGAATCAGCTCGATGGATGCGAACCAAAGTGCCAGCGTTAAACAGAGTGCAATCAAGAGGTGCTTTTTGTTCATAGGGTGCCTCCCGGGAATGTACGTATCTCACGATGAATTATGCATAACATCTCTGATGGTAATTCAGCCTTATGGCGAAGACTGCAATATGTTTCGCTGACCCTCTGATTTGGTCAAGAATGCTTATTCTTGTGGCGGTTGGGCGATTGGTGGTGTTACGTCGCTTGTTTTTTTGCTTGGTGTTTTCTCTGATTTGGATTTTGGTCGTTCTGCGGTGAATCCATAAATCAGTGCCCCCGCAATTAATATGGAGGTGAGAATTAAAAGCAGTTTTTTGATCATAAAAATCCCCTTTATTAACCCGCTAAAGAAGTTTGGGTTGGTTATTTAATATAATAAACCTTTTTGCCAATTAATTCAAGCT
This sequence comes from Candidatus Zhuqueibacterota bacterium, assembly GCA_014728085.1. GTDB lineage: Bacteria > Zhuqueibacterota > Zhuqueibacteria > Residuimicrobiales > Oceaniaggregativiventaceae > Oceaniaggregativivens_A. Next base: position 12,515 of record WJMF01000077.1, on the reverse strand, counting down.
TTTTTTCGTTTTTATGTTCTGTCCCGATATTAATTTTTTGGTCAATAAACAAATCCTTCGGTCATGCGTCTCAATTGACAGTACTCTTGAATTACCAGTATGTTGTTCAAGACTACATTTTTGTAAATGAAATGTGTAGAAATACGGTTAAGAGATGAATTCCTGTATATTTTAAATAATTTTGCAATTTTTATGCCATTTGTATTCATTCTTTTTTAATAAAGAAGCGCAGGCTGGGATTGTTGTCCAGGGGATATCTCTCTTTATAAAGGCCCGTAATCTGCGAATATTCACCGACAATTCTGGAAGAGTCATCTGCTGTAACCTGGGTGTCGGCAAGGGCTTGGATCGCATAAAGCCAGGCCAGAGTCATGTGCAGGACGTCTTTTAAATGTTCCGTTTCCACCCATTGATGCCACTTTACTTCTTTACCTTGCGTTCTATCATCGTACATTTCCAGAACTTTTTGCATCGCCTCCCTGGCGTGGCTGATGCCTTCCTGCAGGTAAATCCTTTTTGTTTGTATTCCGGATTCGTGCTGAGCCAATATGCAATCCAGATAAGCGATATAATAGTTGTGCAATAACCAGTAGGGAAGTGAAAGCCGGGCAGAATTGATATTTCTGAGTTGAATCCTCAGTTTATCTGCATTTTCTATCACCTGCTTGAGTGCAAATTCATCTCGTCTGTTCAAATTTTGATATGTTGGATCTGTATCGTCAATACTTTCGTATTTTGTGCGCAGTTTAAACAGATCATAGGCGATCTGTTTAATTTGATCATTAGCTTTGTTTTTGGCTATGCTGGAGGTTTGTTTTGATTGATAATAATTCAGCAGATTTGGATCATTAAGGCTGATATAACCAAGATGAAATGAACTATCATATGTTGTAATGATCAGCCGTTGATGAGCAGAGTCTATAAAAGCATTGCGACTGCTGCTGATGAGTATACTATCGTATTCGGTGATTTTGAATGCAGGAAAGAGTCGTTCGTGCATGCGGGTATCCAGATCGCCGTTCAGTTTGAGAATTAAGCGCTCCTGCCCAAGGGTTTTGCACAACTCTTTTTCTGATTTTAGGCTATTGTCCAAGATTTTATACTGTATAGCAATCAACAAAAAACTAAGAACGAAGATGACAGTACCGGAAAAAGTGATAAAATTAAAAATCTTGCCGCTGTTTTGATTTTCTTTGTTAATTACATCTTTACGAAATTTTTCACTACAAATCAATGCAATGATTAAGGCAACCAGCAACATTGTATCAATGGTCAAGACGAACCATTCCAAATCAGACATATTTTTCCTTTCCCCTCATAAATTTACATTTTCAATAGACATTTTTAAAAATATGGTAGATCAAAAGAGTATTTCACCCGAGCACGTTTTCCAACCTTTCCAGTGCCCAGTCGAGCTCCTCTTTGTTGATCACCAGTGGTGGAGCCAGTCGGATGGTATTCTCGTGGGTGTCTTTCGCCAGGATGCCTTGATGTTGCAATGCTTTACAAAATTTTCTCGCCCCACCGGCATTTTCGTTTAAGACAATGCCGATCCATAACCCTTTACCGCGTACCTGTTCGACATGAGGGCTCTTCATGGCGCGCAATTCTTTAAATGCATATTCGCCCAGGGTGGCGGCGTTATCGAGCAGATTTTCTTCAACCAGGATTTTTATCGCTTCGCGAGCCACAGCGCATGCCATTGGATTACCACCATAGGTAGACCCGTGGGAACCGGGCTCGAAAACGCCCAGAATATCACTGCCGGCCAAAGTCGCCGAAACCGGGTACATACCGCCTGAAAGCGCCTTGCCGATGGTGACCATATCGGGTTTTACCCCTTCATGCTCGCTGGCCAGCATTTTGCCGGTACGTCCGAGGCCGCTCTGTATTTCATCACAGATCAGCAGAACCCGGTTCTGATGACATATTTCTGCAGCCTTTTTAAGGAAACCGGCCGGCGGGACCACAACACCGGCCTCGCCCTGTATGGGTTCTATCAAAAAGGCAACGGTGTTTTTACCGATCGCTTTTTCCAGAGCCTCTGCGTCGCCATATTCGATGATTTTAAAACCCGGTGTATAGGGACCGTAATGTTCATATGATGACGGGTCATCCGCAAAGGAAACAATTGTCGTGGTGCGGCCATGAAAGTTGCCGTTGCAAACGATAATTTCTGCCTGATTCTGTTCCACCCCTTTAACTTTATACCCCCATTTACGCGCTGCTTTGATTGCCGTCTCCACAGCTTCTGCGCCGCTATTCATGGGCAAAACCATCTCGTAATCGAGCAATTCGCAAAGTTCTTTGGCAAATAGCGGCCACAGATTGTTGCGAAACGCGCGACTGGTCAGGGTCAATTTTTCCGCTTGTTTCTGCATCGCCTCGATTAAACGTGGATGACAATGTCCCTGATTGACAGCCGAATAGGCTGCCAGACAATCCATATATTTTTTGCCCTCAACATCCCATACCCACACCCCTTTGCCTTTTTCTATAACAACGTCCAGAGGATGGTAATTGCGGGCTCCGTATTTTTCCTCCATTGAGATCAACTGCTGCGCATCCATAATGCCTCCCTGCTCACGGTTAGTCGGTGTGAAATCAGACCCTAAAAACTAGAAAAACAATCGATAAAAAGCAAGAATATATCTACACCTCTGTTTATTATTTTTTCTTGATTGTGGTTCATTTTTCTTGTATTTTTTAAGATTAGTCGCTGAAATATCAAATATGGTAATCATTGGAAAGGAGTAGACGTGCGAGTTTTATCCGGTATTCAACCTTCCGGGACCTTACATCTCGGCAACTATTTTGCCATGATGAAGCGTATGATCGATTATCAGAAGGAACATGAATTGTTTTGTTTCATCGTCAATTATCATGCTCTTACCTCTGTTTTTGATGCCGACCGGCTTGCGCAGGGAACCATCGACGCTATTTGTGATTTTATTGCGCTGGGAATCGATCCGGAAAAAGCAACCTTTTATGTTCAGTCCGATGTTCCGGAGGTTACAGAATTAACCTGGATTCTATCCAATGTTACCCCCATGGGGCTGCTGGAGAGGGCCCATTCGTATAAAGACAAGCTCGCACGGGGATTACCGGCAAATCACGGCCTTTTCGCCTATCCGGTATTGATGGCTGCCGATATTCTCCTCTATGGCGCTCATCGCGTGCCGGTGGGTAAAGATCAAAAGCAACACCTTGAAATTACCCGGGACATCGCGTTAAGATTTAATAATACCTATGGAGAGACTTTTATCCTTCCTGAACCGGATATTGCAGAGGATGTCGCACTGGTGCCGGGAATCGATGGCCAGAAAATGTCAAAATCGTATGGCAATACAATTGATATTTTTGCCGATGATTCAGAGTTGAAAAAAAGCGTCATGTCCATTGTTACCGATGCAACGCCGATTGAAGAACCCAAAGACCCGGATCGTTGCACGTTGTTTGCGATATATTCGCTTTTTCTCGATGAAGAGGGTAAAAAGGAGTTGCGTCAGCGTTATGAACGTCCCGGATTAAAATATGTAAGCGTTAAAAAAGAATTGTTAAAGACAATCCGGGAATTTTTCGAACCTTACAGAGAGAAACGACAGGCATTGATTGAGGACGCAGATTACATCCGCGATATTATGAAATATGGCGCCGATAAAGCCCGTTCCGTCGCCAGGGATTATCTGGAGAAAACCCGGGACAGGGTGGGTGTTCATTATCAGCAAAAATTAAGCAAAAGGTAAAAAAAAGGAACAGGCAGATGAAATACTATGCTTTAATATTTTATATGATTGTTATCGCTTCTTTTGGCGCTACAGCAGAGCGGCCGATGACTGTAGAGGATATGTGGGCAATGCAACGAATCGGCAATATTGCACTCTCCCCGAATGGAGAGTGGATCGCCTTTTCGGTTACGGAATATGACATGGAAAAGAATTCCGGTGAAACCGATATCTGGATGATTCAGGCCAACGGAAGTGATATCCGGCGCCTGACCACCGCTTCAGGTTACGACGGCAATCCAAAATGGAAACCTGATGGCAGCGCCCTGACGTTTATTTCCGGCCGTCATGGCTCCAATCAGATTTACGAGCTGCCGATGCAGGGGGGAGAAGCCCGTCAATTGACCCATTTCCCTGTCGATGTTGATGATTTTTCCTGGTCGCCAACGGGTGAGCGCATTCTTTTTACCGCGACAATATTCGCAGAGGCTAAAACCCTGCAGCAAAGCGCAGAATGGGACAAGGAAAAGGAACAATCCAAAGTCAAGGCCAGAATTATTGATCATCTTCTTTTCCGGCACTGGAATCATTGGCGGGACGGCAAGCGCTCTCAGGTATTTATATGCAACTCTGAGGGGGAAGGCATCGAAAAAATCACCCATGGCAGTTACGACAGTCCGCCAATAAGTCTGGGCGGATCGCCGGATTTTACGTTTTCGCCGCAAGGGAATGAAATTGCATTTGTCTGCAATCGCGATTCAATGGTGGCAACATCCACCAATAATGATGTTTATCTCTATAATTTGATAAGTGGGAAAGAACAAAATCTGACCGCAAACAATCCAGCTGTGGATAACAATCCGGTCTATTCACCGGATGGGCGTTATATGGCGTACAGAAGCATGGAACGCGCCGGATTTGAAGCGGATCAATATGAGATTGTTGTTCTAAACCGAAAAAGCGGAGAAAAGAAAATTCTTACCCAACGGTTTGACCTGTCTCCTCTTGATATGATATGGTCACCGGATAGTAGATATATTTTTTTCAGCGCCTATCATCATGGGCGGCGCACAGTCTACAGATTGACTCCAGAGTCTGAAGATATTGAAGAGCTCTTAACGGCCCACTATAACCGTTCGCTGATTATCGCTCCTGATGGTAAAAAACTTTACCTCAAACAACAGGCGGTAAACAGACCCGAAGAGATTTTTACCTACGACATTGAAACCAAAAAGCTTGAACAGCTTTCGTTCTTCAATCAGGATCTTCTGGATCCTCTCGATCTTAATCCGGTTGAGTCGTTTTGGTTTACCAGCTTTGATGGAAAAAAAGCGCACGGCTTGATGGTTAAGCCACCTGATTTTTCGAGCGATAAAACCTATCCATTGATCTATCTCATTCATGGTGGTCCCCAGGGAATGTGGAGCGATCAGTTTCATTATCGTTGGAACAGTTCCATGTTTGCCGCCCCCGGTTATGTCGTCGTTATGGTCAATTTCCGCGGCTCCAAGGGATATGGTCAGGAATGGTGTGACGCGGTCAGCAAAAACTGGGGAGGCGGCCCATACAAGGATCTCATGTCCGGACTGGATTACGTCCTGGATACCTATGATTTTATCGATAAAGAGAAGGTTGTCGCTGCCGGGGCCAGCTATGGCGGTTTTATGATCAACTGGATAGCGACCCATACCGATCGATTTAAAGCTCTGGTCAGCCATGCCGGCGTATTCGATCAGCGCAGCATGTATGGCGCCACGGAAGAATTATGGTTTCCCGAGTGGGAATTTAATGGAACGCCTTATCTTGCTCCCGAGTTATATAAAAAGTGGTCACCATCGTTTTTTGTATCGAATTTTAAAGATTATAAAACCCCGACTCTGGTTATACACGGACAGCACGATTATCGCGTACCGGTAACGCAGGGGTTTCAAATGTTCACCGCTTTACAGCGGATGGGCGTGCCGTCACGCTTGATCTATTTTCCGAATGAATACCATTTTATTACCAAGCCTCAAAACGCACGGCTATGGTGGAATGAAATTTTCGACTGGTTTGAAAAGTGGTTGCGCTAAAAACACAATTGTGCATTTATAGAAAGACTTTATCATTTAAAACAAGAGAAATATCCTGTTTGCAATAAATAATTGACCAGTCATTGGGCGACTATGATGCGTTTTCTTTTATTAAAATCATTTTTGTGGTTTTTACTCGTTGCTGTTTTCTCCCCTGCTTGCGAGAACCCGTTGAAAGAGGAGAAGAAAAAAGAACCTATCCGTATTCTTGTCGAAGAGTACCTGGACAGCGCCGGCAAGTATTTTATCTTTTGGGATGGTAAAAACGATGAAGGTAATTTTGTTTCGCCGGGAAAATATATCTATGCTGTTGAAATCAAGGACTGGCAGGATCAGGATTATGTAGAAGCACTTGCAGGTGGTAAAATCGGTCAGAACAACGAGGCTCATTTTGAAGCGTTTATCAGCAATTACGATCAATTGCTTCGCGCCTATCCGGATCCCTTTCAGGTACAATCCGGTGTTAATATTCCCCTGATACTCAAAGCCCCTGCATTTATCGAGCTTTCGATTTACAAGGATTGAGACTGTTTTTCAGAGTTGCTGTTCTCTCGTCTGTAAAACGTGCTGATACCAGAAACCTTCTGAAAGGATATCATGCAGAAAAAGCAAAACAGGCAACCTTATAATAAAATGAGTAAAATCGCTCGCAATCATCTTATCAGGGAAAGGAAACACTCATGAAATTCAGCATAGCCGTTATTGTCTTGATGTATGTTGCAATCGTTTTTTCTCAACCCGCCGATTATGTTCACATCAATAAAATCATTGCAAAGCTGGAGCAAGATCAAATCGTAACCGGCATGTGGTCAAGTGCGTTGCATCCTTCCAACGCCGCCGGACTTGTGGAAGCCAATGGGTTCCCCACTGCCGAAGAGGCAATCAGCAAACCCATGCTCGATTATATCCTCATTGACATGGAACATCAACCCTTTGATGTTCAGGCATTGCGAGAGTTCATTCTGGCGTTAAATTCAAAACGAGAGGTTCTCATCAAGGGTAACCTGCAACCCAATATATCGGTGCTGGTTCGTATTCCTGCTGATGGCAATCAACCGGTACACGCTTGTATCAAACAGGTGTTGGACATTGGTGTTCACGGCGTGGTGGTTCCTCACGTGCGTTCTGCAGCAGAAGCCAGGAGAATTGTCTCTGCCTGTCGTTATCCCCAAACCGAGGATTCTCCCTATCCCGATCCGGTAGGTGAACGCGGTGCGTCTCCCTGGCTCGCCTCTTATGCCTGGGGATTGAGCATGCCGGAATATGTTGACCGCGCCGATGTCTGGCCGCTTAATCCGAAAGGGGATCTGCTCGCTGTGGTGATGATTGAAGATAAAGAAGGTATCGAAAATCTGGATGATATTCTCGACGTTAAAGGCATCGGAGCGGTTATTTTCGGACCCTATGATTATAGTTTTGCAGCCGGTTATCCCGGCCAAACCACTCATCCTGAGGTGGCAGGGAAATGGAATCATGTTAAAAGCATATGTGACCGTCATGGCGTTCCGCTGGTCGGGTTTGGTAATCCTGATAATGCAAAGGACCTCCTGGAACAGGGCTACCAAATGCTGCTTTGCGGGCACGATATTCGTTTGAATCATGGCGTTCCACAGGTACTCGATATTATAACTCGATATATTAAAAATTGATCAGCCGATGGAATAATAGAGTTACCATTTATCTTTTCTAAAGGAATGTCCGGCTGTCCTGCCAGTCCGCCGGACACCGTTGTTTATGACATCATATGAACGCGTCAAACGAACGATCTATTTTAAACAGCCGGATCGTATCCCTCATTATCTACCGGACGGACTCGAAAATGATATACTTTGGCTTGCACCGTGGACAATGGGCGACAACAGCCAGCCCCCTGATCAACAGGGATGGCAACAGTACGGTTCTGTGCAACGTCGCCTTGATGCCTGGGGGGTGACCTGGGAGCGTTCAACGATGGGTCAAACAAATATGGGACAGGCAAAGGGTTACCCCATAACGGATCTTGCCGGTCAGGAAGACTATACCTTCCCTTCTCGCAATGACAGAGTGTACTATCGCAGTCATCAACGGGCCATCGATCAGAATAAAGATGCCACCAATCCCAAATATGTGCTTGGAGTACCGGGATTTGCCTCTCTGAATGAAGGGGTACACAATATTGTCGGATTGGAGACCATGTTTACAGCCTATTATGAACAACCGGAGCATCTCAAGGCACTCATCGGTCGTTTCGCACGGCAGCAGCAAGAGTCGATACGACTTTTGGCTGAACTGGGATGCGATGGTGTTATGGCTTATGATGACTGGGGCTTGCAGGATCGATTAATGGTGAGCCGGTCGTTAATTGAAGAGTTTTTCATGCCGCATTACCGACAAAACTGGCAACTCGCCCATGATTTGGATTTGGATGTGTGGCTGCACTCGTGTGGATATATTATCGATCTGTTGCCCGAATTTCACCATGCGGGACTAGACGTCATTCAAATGGATCAGCAGGAAAATATGGGCCTTGAAAATCTCTCTCGCATTGCAGGCGGTAAGCTGGCCTTTTGGTGTCCGGTTGATATTCAAAAAAACTCAAGCCGGGAAAAGCCGCAGGAAATCGAACGCTATGTAAAGAAGATGATGGCCACTCTGGGCAATCATAAAGGCGGCTTGATCAGTATGGCCTATACTTCACCGGAAGCAATTGAATTGTCGCCTGACAGGATTGCGGTGATGTGCCATGCCTTTCGTAAATATGGATGTTATTGATTGAGGTAAAATCATCCTGTTTCGATAGGAAGGAGTGGCCGGTTCCGGGTGAAAGGATGGCTTTTGAATGAATGTGGCGAACAAAACGGCCATTGAAATGGATGTTATATAATCAGACCATTTTTAAAAGGATATATATTTTTTCAATTTATACAGGAGCTGGCAATGAAACGATTCCTGCTGTTCATCATTCTTTTTTTGCCTCTTGTAACAGCCCTTGCAGTGGATTTTTACATCTCTCCGCAGGGGAATGATCAGAATACGGGCACTATTTATAACCCTTTTGCCACCCTGGAAGGTGCGCGTAATGCCATCCGTAATATAAGGAGCGACAGAACAGCATCCTTTGATTCCATTACTGTCTATTTGCGACAGGGAATCTATTCGATTGAGAAATCCTTTGTGCTTGGTACAGAGGATTCCGGAAAACCGGATGGCCGCATCACCTATCGAAATTATCCCGAAGAACCGGTTCGCCTCATCGGTGGTAGAGTGATTCCCGCTGATGCGATATCGCAAGTCAGAGATGAATCGATTTTGGATCAGCTGAATGATCCGAATGCCCGCGATCACCTCTATGTAATCGATCTCGACAAACTCGGTATTGATAATTTTGGCGAACATCGCAAGTTCGGTCATGCGCTGCCGGTCGTACCAGCGCCACTGGAGTTCTTTATCAACGGAGAAGTTATGCCCCTGGCCAGGTATCCCAACCAAGGGGCGATTCAGACAGGCAAAATTATCGATACCGGCTCGGTTCCCAGAATACGCGATTATGAGAATATTCGGGGCGGTATTTTTGAATATACAGATGATCGCCATTCTCTGTGGGTTGATGAAGAGGATTTGTGGTTGCGCGGTACCTTTAAATGGGGATATGCTGATGATAAAATCAAAGTGGAATGGATAGATCCGCAAAGCAAACGCATCAAGCTTTCATCCCCTCATATGTACGGACTGGGCTCCGGCGAACCCTTTCAGCAATACGTGGCCTTGAATCTGTTTCAGGAACTGGATATGCCGGGAGAGTGGTATTTAAACCGTTCGACCGGAAAACTCTATTTTTGGCCTTCGGATGATGCAAAAGAAGATGAAATCATCGTCTCATTGATCGAAGATCCTGTTATTGTCCTGCAGGATGTTTCTTTTGTGACCCTTCAGGGGATTGTGATTGAAGCAAGCCGGGGAATGGGTATATACATGCAAGGGGGGGAAGAGAATCTTGTTTCAGACTGTGTCATTCGAAATATCGGCACGGTGGGTATTCAGATGGGGCAAGGGGCAGAGCAGACTTTTCCGCACATCACCCATGACGATTATGAAGGCAGAGCGGTTTCCGGAAAAACCGGAAGCCTCAAGGCGCATTTGTACAAATATACCACCTGGGATCGCAAAGCCGGCAAAAATCACGGCATTCGCGGATGTCATATCTATAACACCGGAAGCGGAGGCATTGTGCTGAGCGGTGGAAGCAAGGAAAAACTCGTTGCCGGCAACAATTATGTTCGCAATTGCCGCGTGCATGATTATCAACGACGAAATCGCTCGCAGTGGGCTGGTATCAGCGTAGATGGCTGCGGCAATCGTATCGATCACTGTGAAATCTATAATGGAGATTTACAGGCGATCATGGTAAACGGACCTTTACACGCGTTTGAATATAACCATATCCATCACGTCGGGTTGAATGCCAACGATGCATCTGCCTGGTATATGGGTCGGGATCCAAGCGATCAGGGCACTATTATTCGCTATAACTTTTTTCATCATGTTGGCAGACATGACCGCAAGTGGATGATGGGTGTTTATTTTGACGATGGCACCTGTGGAGCGCTGGTTGAAGGCAATATTTTTTATAATGTTGGCACCTATGGTTCGGTTTACAGCAATGGCGGTCAGGATATCATCATTCGCAACAATATTTTTATCAGAAGCAAAGGTCCGGCTGTTCAACAAAAGTCAATGTGGTGGGATTTTGCCGCCCATAATTGGGAATATTATTTTACATATCCTGGAGTTTATCGCCGGCGATTATTGGAGCTCATCGACATTCGAAAACCGCCTTACAGCATCAGATTCCCGCATCTGGCCTCCTGGATGGATCGATGCGAAGACGGGAAAACCTATGTTGGAATGTATCCGGCGCGTAATGTGCTTGAAAAAAACGTTTTTTATCAGTGTGAACAACCGCTGTGCCTGGTGGGGTTGCATGCTCAGTTTGATTGCCGCAATAATTACATTGCCCTTGAGGATCCCGGATTTTTTGATTTACACGCCCTTGACCTTCGCCTCGAGGAAGACTCTATCGTTTATAAGGAGATACCGGATTTTATCCCCATTCCTTTTAAAAAAATTGGATTGAAGAATGGATCAACAGGTCGGTAAACGGTTAACAGTCTAAATTTTTCGAGCAGTGGTTACAGGATCGGATTATGAATTCAGCAAAAATACTTTTTTGAGACAAAATAATATGTGAGGGGATCAATGACGAGGAACTGGTCAGGTTTTTATCGTTTCCCAATGTGCTTGTAACCTCGCAACAGGCCTTTTTACCCGGGAAACCATGACCAATATTGCAGAAACAACGATGGCGGATATTGTTGCATTTTTCAAGGGTAAAGCCCTTTTGAATGAAATATGTTATCGGCGCAATGAACCGGAGTGTCGTAAAGCGTCTAGGTGTCATTGCTTCCAGGCCATCGACGATCTGCTGATAAACGCTTTATTGTAATTATTTCAACATTGGGAGCAGCCATGAGTCTATTAAGAAAAGTATTGCTTGTCATCATTGTGATAGCCGTTGTGATCGGCGGATATTTTTTTTACAAAACCTATCGGCTTGTCAACATCGGCGCCGGCTTTGCGGCCAAGGTGATGTGTTCTTCTGTTTTTATTTCCGGCAGAACGGCGCAATCGGTTTGGCAAAATGAGTTGGCTCTTAAACCGTTACGGTATGTGGACACCCGAATTGATCCGGAACAGAAGATGGTGATTGCATCAGGGCTTTGGGGACTATGTCAGCGGCGTGCTGTTTATCGTCCGGGGCTTGGCGCAACTCTGGATATTTCGCCGTCGAGTCCGGGTTTGCCTGATCTCGAATCGATTGCCCTGCCGAACGCCAAAGAATGGCCGCAGGGAACTCGTGTTGATTTGACCGGGATACCTTCGGAAATCGATTCAGAACGATTGAATGTCGCTCTTGACAGCGCATTTTCGGAACCTTTTCGTTTTAAGAAACGCCGCACCAGAGCTATTATTATTGTTTATAAGGGAAAAATTATTGCTGAACGATATGCGTCCGGATTTGACAAAACCACCCCTCAGCTGGGTTGGTCTATGACAAAGAGCGTTACCAACGCGTTGGTTGGTATTTTGGTTAAACAGGGAAAACTCGTTCTCAATGAAGAGGCCCCGGTTCCCGACTGGCGATCTCCGGATGATCCGCGCGGCAACATTACTCTGGATCATTTGCTGCGCATGAAAAGTGGTCTGGCCTTTAATGAATCCTATAGACATCCGGACAGCGATGTTCTAAAAATGCTCTTTTATTGCCAAAATGCTGCCGAGTTCGCTGCAGATCAACTTTTAAAACATCCGCCGGGCAAAGTCTGGCATTATTCCAGCGGGACAACCAATATTATCAGCGCAATCATTCGGCGGACGGTGAGTGATTCTTTGCAAGCGTATTGGCGATTTGTTCACGAACAGCTTTTTTTACCGCTGGGTATGAAGAGTGCGGTGCTGGAGCCCGATCCTTCCGGCACCTTTGTCGGCTCCTCCTACATGTACGCTACGCCGCGGGATTGGGCCCGGTTTGGCCTCTTTTGCCAGCAGGAGGGTGTATGGCAGGGCGAGCGTATCCTGCCCGAAGGCTGGATCGACTATTCTACGCGTTTAACGCCTGAATCGAAACATCAGAATTATGGCGCACATTTTTGGCTTGCACCGCAAACCGCGGGAGAAAATG
>WJMF01000076.1 GCA_014728085.1 Candidatus Zhuqueibacterota bacterium | reverse complement strand
TGGCGCGATGAGAGTGTGTGAAAACTGAGTCATTTTTATCAATTGTGTTTTATTGGACAAAAGATAAACCGCCAAGTCATTTGTATCAATTGTGTTTTATTCGACAAAGGATAAACCGCGAAGGTCTGGAAACGTGAGAACGTGAGAACGTGATAACACAACTCGTTCCAACGCTCCGCGTTGGAATGCCGTCCGGACGCTCTGCGTCCAGTCAACCGCGAATCGCGAAGAGAAATGTTTTAATGCATTGTTTTTATTTTATTTGTTCGTTTTTCTTCGCGCGCTTCGCTGGCTTGGCGGTTTGTTATTTTTTTCCCAGACCCTCTTGATATAAAAGTTTTTGATTTCACACACACTCGATAACTTTCCACGCCGGAAGGCCGACTCGATCTGCGTCAGGTTCGTTCGAACACGAATGTGGCTGTTTTCCATTCAAGATACTCATTTTTGCGATTGAATGCAATATGCGTTGGAAAATGACAGCTGATCTCTTTGAGAACGCTTTGGATAATGAAATAGCTCGTAAATAATTTTGATTTTGTAAAATAAATATATAAATTCATGGCAATCCGGATTTGCTTTTGATTGTAAAAGCGATAATTCTGATTTTTTAATTCGCACCAGCAGGGAGTCAAGAATGATAAACGAAAAAAAATTGAATCGTCGTTGTTTTCTGAAGAAACTGTCTACCGGCGTGGCAACCGGACTTGCCGCTCCTGCCTTTGTTCCCGCTTCTGTTTTGGGAAAAACGGGTACAGTGGCGCCGGGCAATCGAATTGTCATGGCAGCTATCGGTGTGGGGTGGATGGGAACTGAAGATCTAACCTGGTTTCTCGGGGAACACGATGCCCAGGTTGTGGCGGTTTGCGATATTGATCGCAACCATCTGCTCAATGCCAAAGAAATTGTTGATAAAAAATATGGTAATAATCATTGTGCAACCTATCATGATTTTCGCAATGTATTGGCACGAACCGATATCGATGCGGTTATTCTGGGTCTGCCGGATCACTGGCACTCCATTCCGGCGATCCTGGCGGCAAAATCCGGTAAGGATATATACGCAGAAAAACCGCTATCCCATACCCTTCGCGAGGGACGCGCGATGTGCGATGCGGTGGAACGATACCAGCGCATTTGGCAAACCGGCAGCTGGCAGCGCTCTGAAGCCAACTTTCGCTTTGCCTGTGAGCTGGTGCTCAATGGCCGTATCGGTAAGGTGCATACCGTACAAGTCGGCCTGCCGAGTGGCCATACCGATTTTGCCGGCACCAAAGGACAAGATGAATTGAAAACGCCGCCTCCCGAGCTGGACTATGATTTCTGGCTGGGGCCGGCGCCCTATTTTCCCTATGCCGTTTCCCGTATTCATAAAAACTGGCGCTGGGTACTGGAGTATGGCGGCGGCCAGTTAATGGACTGGGTAGGTCACCATGTCGACATCGCCCACTGGGGCCTCGGTTTCGATGATTCCGGTCCCTGCGAGATTGACGGATATGGCGACTTTCCGGAATCGGGACATTATAATGCACCCACCCGCTACCGCCTGACCGCCAAATATCCCCGGGATATAACCATGATTATTGCCGGCGGCCATGATGATATTAAAGGAGGGACAAAATGGATCGGCGATAAAGGCTGGGTCCACGTCGACCGGGGTGTGCTCGACGCTTTTCCTGAAACCCTCCTGTCCGAAAAATTTGATCCGGGAGAAATTCATCTGCTCGAATCTCCGGGCCATACCCGTAATTTTCTCGATTGCGTTAAAAGCCGGCAACAACCCCTGGCACCCTGCCATGTCGCGCACCGGTCGGCGACGCCGGGCCATCTGGGTATGGTTGCCATGACCCTCGGTCGCAAGCTGCGCTGGGATCATAAAACGGAAACGGTTATCGATGATCCCCGGGCCAACGCTTTGCTCGGTAAAGCCATGCGGTCACCCTGGCATTTGTAAACGATAATGATAAGGATAATGCAATGTTAAAATATAATATGATTATGCGAACGGTTGTCCTGATCATCCTGTTCGGGGCTGCATCCGGTTTTTGGTTTCAATCTCCTGTAATCTATGCATTTTCTGTTGATCAGGCGGAAGAACGGGCTGTTCAGTTGCTCGAAACCATCCGGTGGTATGAATTCGGTATGGACAGATCACCGATTTTTCAGCTGCAAGTACTGATTACTGAAAACGATGATCCGGAAACACAAAAGCGACTGGAAATGCTGCTGCTCGATTTTCTTCGCTCCGATGCTACTCTGGCCTCCAGGCAGATGATCTGCAAGAACCTGAGCCTTTTCGCTACCGAAGACTCTGTTCCTGTGCTCGGTGAGCTGCTGCGGGTAGATGAAACATCCGATATGGCGCGATACGTGCTGGAAAGAATCCCAAACACCGACACCGCTGTGGAAAGCGTCTTGATCGATGCCCTGAAAACAAGCACCGGAAAAACCAGAATCGGTATTATCAATTCCCTGGGCAAATGCGGAGGAAAGAGTACGCTTCCGCTATTGGAAAAAAGTATCCGCGCTTCCCAACCCGATATTATACATGCAACCATCGCCGCACTGGCCGAAATTGCAGATGATCAATCGGAAACCATCCTTTGGGAAGCGCTGGACGATGTCAAAACGGTACCAAAATCAACTATTTGGGATGCTATTCTTCAATGCGCCGAAAGCAGACGGCTGGA
>WJMF01000075.1 GCA_014728085.1 Candidatus Zhuqueibacterota bacterium | reverse complement strand
GATATCTTTTGTCTCGTTTCGAGTTCAACGGAGGGGATTTTTTTTTCTGATTTGATGGTGATAAACGCAGAGAGATATTGTAACGCTTCAGGATTCAGCCAGCCGAGCTCGCTGATGTCATCAATTTTTTCAAAGTTTCCATTCTTTTGTCTAAATTCTACAATTTGTGCTGCAGATTGTGGTGATATCCAGGGTAATTGAGCCAGCTCTGTTTCCGTGGCGTGGTTGAGATCGAGAGGATTCTTTTCCAATCGATTCAGTATATCGAGAAGCGCGTGATCATCATCGAACGCCTGTTCCTGGGGAAGGCAGGCTTCCAGTTCGATATCCTGGGCCAGCGAGGAGGCAATGAGAAATAGAGTAGAATAAACAAGGATGATTTTAAGTGTCTGCTTTTGAGCTCTAAACCGGTATCTCATGGGAACCGTATCCTGTTGTCAGCGTTTTAGAATTGAAGGATATGGATATCAATTGAAAACTGATGAGACACATTGAGCACAGAATGGGTTGAGAATCCATAATCCAGGCGAAATTGTTTAAAACAGAGTCCAAATCCGGCAGAAAAGCGTGAAGGCTGTGTAGCGACCCCTGATCTGATAATCAGCGGATAAAGGACCTTGATTTCCAGACCACAGCGGAAATCGAGAGGATATCTGATTTCCTTGCTTAGATCGACGCAGAGATTCACGGCGTCCAGATTAACAAGAAGGCCGGTCTGCAGGGTAGACGGCAAGGGTTCCCGGGCGTTTCCGATTTTGCTGTGATTAAGATTGCGTATGGAAAATCCGAAATTCAGATTGTGAAACAACTGTGCATTGGCGCCAATGTCCACCAGGAAGGTACCGGTGCTGTTATAGTTTTGAATTTTGACCATACCGTAAGAGAGTCCGGCTCCGACGTGAAGAGCGGCAAAGGGTTGATGGCTGAGCGCTACAGCAAAGAGGGTTTCGCGATAAAGGGCATTGCCAAATGATTTCGCGCCTGCGCCGACGGTGATCGATTTATACGGTAGCGCCAGGCTCATTTGACCATAGTCCAGCTCTTTCAGGCCAAACGGTCTGGCAAAGGTAAATGCTCCTTTCAACTGAGAGCAAAAGATTGCGGCCGGGTTGCCGAAGAGCTGTGAAGGATCGCGGAGAGTGGCTGATGTCGCCTCTGCCAGTCCGCGTCCCTTTGCGGACGGGCAGAGGTCCTCAAAGCTTGCCCGCAGGGGCGTCAGCGACATGAGAAAGAGTAAAGGGATTAAGTGCTTGACAAAGTTGCTTAAAAATGTCATATTATTTGATATCCGTATCGATACAGGAGTTATAACAATATGGTCGTCAAAAAATTTTTAATGTTTCTATTGCTGTGTTTTGTTTTATCGAGTTATTCATTTTCTCAGCGCATTGAGGCTCAGGTGACAACGGATTTACGGACGTTACCGATTGAAAAGCAGGAAAAGCTGCGTGGATTTGCGGATCAGGTCATGCGGTATATCAATGGACACGAGTGGTGCGAGGATCCGTGGAGGACTGTCGTCTATGTCGACATGCAGCTTATTTTAGAGGACATGACCACTTCGGCTGAAGAGCGATATCGCGGTCAGATTCTCATCCACAATAATTATGATCTCCAATTTTTCGACAAACGCTGGCGATTTGCCTATCAGAGCGGTGATATTTTAACCCATGAGCAGTCCTCGCAAAATTCTTTTACCAGTGCAATCGATTTTTATATTTATCTTATTCTTGGTGGTGAATTCGATAAATGGGGTACCCTGGCGGGAACACCGTATTACAAAAAAGCAAAGGAAATAGCGGAACAAGCCCGGTTTGGCCTGGGGCGGTATATCGAGGGGTGGGATCGCCGTGTGGAGCTTGTTGATGAATTGCTGAGCGAGCGCCACAAACCCTATCGCGAAATGGTGGATTATTACTTTTATGGCCTTTCCTACGTCAATATCGATAATGCCAGGGCGAGAGAACATATTGCTACCGCCATTAAGAGACTGGACAAAATCATCAGTGACGATCCGAACAACGAGTATGCCGGCAAATTTATTGATGCCCATCATATAGAGATGATCGAAGTTTTTCGCTATGCTCAGGATAAGAGTCCGTTAAGAACCTTGCTGATTATCGATGGTGAACATGAAAAGGCTTACCGGGACATCCTTGAGTTTTGATATAAAATATGCGAATTTTTCGAAAAAATCAACACTTTTTTCTTTTTTGTTCAAGATTTTTCAGGGGTATCTGTACTATTTAATCACTGTTCGAAAAGGCGTTGTCTTTTCCTCAACAATCAACTTTATTCTTGATTTGCTTGACCTCATGTGGTATATTTAAAATACCTTGATCTATTCAAAGCGGGTTATAAGGTGAGATATGCATTAATTTCAGATGTACACGCCAACCTTGCGGCATTGCAGGCGGTTATCGAAGAGATTGAACATCAGGATTGCGGCCGTGTTATTTGTTTGGGAGATGTTGTCGGTTATGGGCCGCGTCCGCAGCGTTGTCTGGATATCACCAGAACTTTAACGGACCATATCATTCTCGGCAATCATGATGTTGCGATTTTTAATACGCCGGAAGAATTGAGTTTCAATCCGATTGCGAGAAACGCCATTGTCTGGACGAGGTCACAGCTTTCTGAAAGTAATATTTCATATCTGCAACAGTTGCCTTATACGATCACATTTGACAGGTGTTTGGGCGTGCATGCATCTCCCTGCTCACCCCAATCGTGGGATTATATAACGGGCCGTTTTGATGCTCTGAGAAATTTCAATTGCTTTTCTCAGCCTGTATCATTCGCCGGTCATACTCATTCTCCGGTTGTCTTTCAGCGACGAGCGGGCAAGCACAAGGTTCGGGTTTTAGAAACAGATCACTTGAAAATTGAGCAAGGATTTCAATATATCATCAACATCGGCAGTGTCGGGCAACCGCGTGACCGCGATCCTCGCGCTGCTTTCGGTATTTGGGACAGCGAGCAACTCGTTTATGAACTTGTACGCGTGGACTATGATATATCGTTAACCCAGAGTCAGATGCAGAAAGCGGGTTTGCCCCGGTTTTTAAGTGACAGACTTGAACATGGTGTATAAGTTGAATTTACGGTTATAGAGGAAGGGCACTCAGATGAGCGGGCAACCCAACGGCAACAGCGTTATTTTATCGGAAAAATCCTACCAGGAAATCAATACATATCTCGGTGACTTGTTACAAAAGTCCCGGGCCTCGCTTTGTGTTTTTGCCGATATGAACGGGTATCCGGTATCCTACAAAACAACGCGAACCGCACTAAATGTTGACACACTGACGGCGCTTGCGGTGAATGATTTTTCTGCGACTGCAGAGATTGCCAAAATCCTGGGAGAAACGCAGCGTTTTCGCTACCTCTATCATGAGGGGATCAAGCAAAATCTCTATCTTTGTAATATTGGCAATCATTATTTGCTTATTGTGATTTTCGGGCCGCACGTCAATCTCGGCATGATCCGTATGCTATCCCAGCATGTCGCAGGCAAACTCGATGCCTTGTTGAACAGAATTCGTGATGAAAAGGATAAAGTCGCCAAGTATATGGATGTAGAGTTTCGAACGCTTTTGGGCCAGGAACTGGATAAAGCATTTGGCTTGAAAAATTGACATGCATATCGATCATCAAAAGAATGAAATCGTATTTAAAATTGTCTATTACGGGCCGGGGTTGAGCGGGAAAACAACGAATTTAGAGTATGTTCATTCTCAACTGGATCCCGGGCTTTGCGGTGATCTCATCAGCCTCAAAACCTCTGAAGGGCGCACTCTTTTTTTCGATTTTTTGCACCTGGAGCTCGGCAGAATTCAGGGCAAAAAACCACGGTTTCATCTTTATACCACCGCCGGTCAGGCCCGGTATGCTGCCAGCCGACAGGTCGTTTTGCAGGGTACCGATTCTCTGGTCTTTGTTGTGGATTCCCAACGCGGCCGCCTTGCGGATAATTTTGCCAGTCTGAAAGAGCTGCAAAACCGTTTGACTCAAAACGGCGTTGCGATAACGCAATTGCCCTGGCTAATTCAATACAACAAGCGGGATCTGCCAATGGCCGAGGATGTTGCTGTTCTTGAACGCAAGCTCAATATATGGGAAGTGCCTTATATCGAGGCGATCGCTGTTACCGGTCGGGGCGTGTTTTTAACCCTGCGCAAAGCCATTGAGTTAATCATCAAAAAATGAGATTCTTTTATGTCCCAAGTTTCGTTTCAGAAAAATAGTCGGGAGGTGAATCAAAGCGGCATTCAAGTTGTGCTGGAGAACGCTTTCAAAGAGCTGGTTGAGGATGATCTTTTTAAGGCTATCTATCTCTTTAGCGAAGATGGGTTACCATTGGCTTTATATTCAAAAGACGGTACGCTGAATCCGGCACAATCTACAGAACTTTCCACTTTGATGCACAAGCTGGTTCATCTGTTTGATAAAAAGAATATTTCCAATGCCAGAGAAATTGTCGTAGAAAATGAAGGCGCTGAAAAGCTCGTATTTCGTTTTTTCGCTTTTTTCGGCACCGCTGTTGCCCTGATCGTTCAGGTTCCCGCTAAAAAGTCTTATCGCGGTCTTGTAAATCAGCTGGAAAATCTTATACATAAACTCGAAAAAAGGTAATAACAGAACCCCGCATGAGACCAAAACCAAAATTTCGCGCCACTGTTTCATGGATTCTTTATGATTTTGCCAATACCGCATATTCCATGAATGTGGTTTCTTTATATTTCGTCACCTGGATCATTATCGATCTGGGACAGAATGATTTTTTCGTCAGCCTTGCCAATTCTCTTTCCATGATACTGGTGGCGCTCTTTATGCCGGTACTCGGTGACTGGTCTGACTGGCGCGGCAAAAAATTATCACCCCTGTTTGGATTTACCGTCGTCTGTATTCTCGGCACGCTATCACTGGGCATTCTTGGCCGGAGCATCGATCAGCCTGCTTTGCTTTTGCCCCTGGTCTTTTTTGTTTTTGTGGTGGCTAATTTCGCTTATCAGGGTGGACTGGTTTTCTATAATGCTCTTTTACCGGTTGTCAGTACGCCGCGTACTTTGGGGCGGGTTTCGGGATACGGCGTCGCGCTTGGCTATCTGGGCGCCATAATCGGTTTGATGGTTGCAGGGATTTTCGTCGACGGCTCGTTTTTTGCTATTGAGGTACCATTTGTCGATGCCGGTGGAACCATCTCCGCCTTTATTCCCACAGCGATATTGTTTGCCCTTTTCGCCATACCCATTTTTATCTTTGTCAAAGAACCCGCGGTTGAATCTCGAGCACCGCAGGGTTGGAGTATCATAAAATCCTATAAAAAGATCATTCATACCCTGAGAGATACACAGAAATATCCGGGACTTGCACGATTTCTGATTGCCAAGTTTTTTTATGAAGATAGCATTCAGACGGTTATTATTTATATGGGCGTTTATACTCAGACGGTAATGGGGTTTTCCCTTGCGGAGGCGAAATTATTCTTTGTTGTGGTCATTCCTTCCGCTGTCGTCGGCTCTGCGGTTTGTGGGATTCTAACGGATCATTACGGCCCAAAGAGAACGCTTATTGCGGTTATTGCGTTTTGGGTCCTGTGTTTGATGGTGGTGGTTTTGAACAGCAGCTCTCTTGTTTTCTGGATCCTGGGCACTATTATCGGCGCCTTGCTCGGCTCCACCTGGACGGCTGCACGGCCTCTTTTGGTTTCGCTCGTACCGCAGGAGATGCTTGGTGAATTTTTTGGTCTTTACGCGCTTTCCGGCAAAGTCGCCGCTATTCTGGGGCCATTGGTATGGAGCTCGGTTACTTTTTTGCTGATCGAGTTTACCATTGTTATCCGATATCGAGTCGCCATTGCCGTACTTGCCGTTTTAATGCTGATTGGCTTGCTGATTCTCAGGGGGGTTCCTGATTATCACTCCCGATATAAATTTTCACAGAAACAGGACCATCGCGTATAAACGGACGACTGTATCAAAATGATGCAATCCGTTGGAAGGGCACGAACCCGGTTTGTTTCCAAGGTGTTGTTTTTATTAAGTAAAATTTCTGTCCGGGCGGTATAAAGATTGCTATATGTTTTTTATTTGGCAGGAATGCAAATGAGGAAATTTGGGTGCTGAAACACAGAACGGTTCTGTTTTTGACCAGTCGTTTTCGATTATTCCAGGCGCATGAGACCGCTTTCCGGAAAAAGGCGTTACAGATCGAGCATTGTGCAAGGATGGATGATCTTCTTTTCTTTTTACATCAACGACAGGGCTGCCAGGCCATTGTGCTGGATTTCATGCATTGGTCTGCCGGGGCTCTGAAAACGCTGCAAAAGATTGCCGGGATGCAGGGGGAACTGACCGTATTGGTTGTTTTGCCTTCTGATCGGGTTCAGCTGCTTGCCGAGTGTCTCAAGCTGGGTGTATACGATTTTTTATTTGATCCTCCGGATACCCGGGAATTGATTGATGCCCTGCACCGGATATGCGACCTCAACTGGCAACGGGAGCTGCTGCAGGCCCGGCGGAACAACTGGCAACGGGAAAAGTTTCTTTTTCTCTACCGTCCAAACTCTGCGACTATGGTCGACCGTTTCAAGCGGCTGGCCGTTGCAGCGCGTACAGACGAGCCTGTTACCCTGGTCGCACATCCGCATGCCGACAGAGAATTTTACGCCCGTCTGATTCATTTTTTCAGCTACCGGCGCTTTCAGCCTTTTATCACAATGGATTGTCGTAAAGACGAAAATGTTATTGAGGAAATTATCGAATCGGCAAAAATCAAGAAAAAGAACCAAAGTCAGGCGACGCTCTATTTTGAGCAGATCTCGGCTCTCTCCTTTGAAAATCAGCTCAAGCTGGTCGATTTTTACGATAATATGTATCGTCTGAACGGTGACGCTGCTGCACCTTATCGTATTCTATTGTCTTCTCAATACCCCTTGTCCGACTATCAAAGTCGTGGTTTTTCAGATGAATTTATGGATAAACTACCCGGTACAGCCATTGATATTCCGCCGTTGAGGCAACATCAGGAGGATATTGAACCCATCGTTGACCAGCTGGTTCGGTTTTATGCAGACCAGTGGCACAAACCAATAGAGGGTATTGACGCGGTTGCCCTGGACAAGCTATATCAGTATGACTGGCCGGGTGATTTTATCGAATTGAAGAATGTACTGGAGCGGGCCGTTATTTTTTGCGGTCATAGCCGTATTCGTCTCGAGGATTTGCCCCCGGGGCTTCAGAGTTTTAATCATATCGACCGTTCAATTGAATTGCGATTAAACTCTTACAACCTCGTCGATGCGGAAGAGTTGCTGATCGGTCATGTTTTACGGGGAAATAATGGCAATATATCCCGTTCGGCAACCACCCTGGGGATCAGTCGCGGCACCCTCTACAACAAGCTCAAAAAGTACGGATTGGAGCATTTGATCCGGCGCTGATGGCTGTTTTGGAGTGTAAATTTTTTGTGGCGCATTATTCCTGTACTGTCACAAAAATCACATAATATTTTTTGCCCCCCGGCGAATTTTTGATCTAATATTTTGTTAATTATACACTTGGGAAGAAACAATCATTCTTTTTGAATTTTTCTCCACAAGAGATTGATATTAATTTATTTACGTCTGGTCTTTCTTGGCCTTTTTCTGTTTTCTTTTGGCACAGGGATTGCTTTTCTATCCGACATGGCCGGCAGGGGCTTTCCCTCTGCGTTGGGGTCTCAGGATAACAGCCACATTCCGAACGAAACTTACAGGAAGGTCATCATGTCGACATTCAGGAAGACAATTCTGGCACACAGTACGAGATTGTTGGATCTTGCTGTTTTACTTTCCATGCTGCTTTTATCGGTTTACATTCATACTTTTCGCGGACCGATTCCGAGTTTTGTAAATCTTTTAAATGCTGAAATCAGAATCATTGATGTGGGGGTTTTTTTAGCGATTCTGTTTATCTGGAACCGATTGTTTAAATATTTTAATCTGTATCAGGTTCGTCGTTTGGATGATCGGCTGCGTGAATGGTTTGATATTTTTAAAGCGGTCACCGGCAGCGCTCTGGTGCTATCGGTCTTTGGATTTTTCTTTTATCAGGAACGTATTGACCAAAATATACTCGTCACCTTTTGGGCCCTGTCGCTGCTTGTGATGATACTCAGCCGCACGTTTGTCCGTGCCGGACTGGTGTTTTTGCGGCAGCGCGGTCGAAATCTGAGAAATGTTGTGTTCGTCGGCAGCGGGCCCCGCGCTATTGAACTGGCGCAAAAAATTCTCGGGCACACGGAACTGGGTTACAGACTTGTCGGGTTCGTAGATGATGATTTTATCGCTTCGGAAAAATATATCCCGCATGCCATAAGATTGTGCAAATTAGACGAGTTTCCCCGCTACCTCGAATCTCATGTTGTTGATGAGGTTTTTATCGTTTTGCCGATCAAGAGCTATTATGAAGAAATACGCGCCATTATGAAGTTGTGCCGGGAGTTGGGAATTTCCTGTCGTTTGCAATCGGACTGGTTTGAATTTAAAAACATCAAGACCTATTCATATACGCTGGATGATATTCCCCTGTCAGCAATTCATTTTACCTATAATGATCACGATGAGATATTATGGTTAAAGCGCTGTATTGACATTGTGCTTTCGGTTTCAGCATTGATTATCACTCTGCCACTGCTTTTACTTTTGGCGCTTTTGATCAGGCTTTCTTCGCCCGGGCCCATATTTTTCAGGCAAACGAGGATCGGATACAACAAGCGGCGTTTTAAGATGATCAAGTTTCGTACGATGGTTGATGGAGCAGAGCGGATGCAGACCGATCTTGAACATCTGAATGAATCGGACGGGCCGGTATTCAAGATGAAAAATGACCCCCGCATTACGCCGGTGGGAAAGTGGATGCGGCGAATGAGTCTGGATGAATTACCGCAGTTCATCAATATTCTCAGGGGAGATATGAGCTTGGTCGGCCCGCGGCCGTTGCCATTGCGAGATGCCAATGGTATTGCGGAGCGCTGGCAAAAGCGCCGCTATAGCATGCGGCCGGGATTGACCTGTTTGTGGCAAATCAATGGCCGCAACCGGGTCTCTTTCAGAGAGTGGGTAAAACTTGATCTGGAGTATATCGACAACTGGTCGATTGCCCTGGATTTGAAAATTATCTGGAAAACCCTGCCCGCCATATTAAAAGCAACCGGACAATAGTTTTCGTTCTGAATGATTCGAGTTGTTTTTAACAGGACTTTACGGATCTGTTTTTTACAGCGATTCTTCATTGTCTTTGATTGGTTTTAAATGATAAACAGGAACGAGTCTGCGTAGACAGACGCAGATATTTTTTTATTGTCAACTTGCAGGGGTTTACCCCTTTTACTACAATTCTTGTGATCTCTCATTCAAAAATCGGTTGCTTTTCACCGCGTTTTTTTTTATATTCAATTCTGTCAAGGAGCGAGAGTGGCGGAATTGGCAGACGCGCTAGATTTAGGATCTAGTGTCCCTAGGATGTGGGGGTTCGAGTCCCCCCTCTCGCACTCACGGTCGGCGAGCAATTTGCTCGGCGATTTTTTTATTTCACCTAGATACCGAACTCCCTGAATTTCTCGATAAATCGAAAGGAAATGGTTTTGCAATACGAGACCGTTGAACAATCCAACTGGCAGAAAAAGATACGCGTGCAAATTTCTGCCGACCGAGTTGAACCCAAACTGGAGGAAAGCATACGCGATTTTCAAAAACGCGCCAAAATCGAAGGGTTTCGAAAAGGTAAAATTCCCCGGCAGCTGGTGATGAAAATGTTTGGTCCGCAAATCGAAAGTCAGGTTTATCAACCTTTCATTGCCGATGCTTATGATAAAATTTTTAAAGATGAAAAATTCGATGTTATCAGCTCTCCTGAAATCGAAAATATAACATTCGACAAAACGCAGGGGCTTGCTTTCGAGATCGTTTTCGATGTCAGGCCTCAGTTTAAAATCGAGGATTTTGAGCTCACTGTCGAAAAAGTCCGATTCAAGGTCGAAAAAGAAGATATCGAAGCGCTCCTGAAAGAATTGCAGGAAAAAAATGCAATGATTTACAGCGCTGATGAAGCAAAAGAAGGTCATTTTGTTATTGCCGATCTTCAGGAAGTGGACAGCTCCGGCGTTCCGATACTCGGACAAAAATTTGAAAAGCAAACCATATGGCTGGAAGAGGGCAATGAAGAGATAACGCCTCAACTTCTCGGAATTAAGCCGGGAGATGAAAGAACCATCCGCATTACCATTCCGGAAGGGGCTGAATCCGGGCCTGAATCCGAAATCATCACGCCGTCAGGGGAAAAGGCGTCCGGGCCGGCGGAGAAATTGTTTCGGGTGGACGTCAAGGAGATCAAGGAGCGCAAGCTGCCTGAACTTGATGATGAATTTGCCAGGGATTTGGGTGACTATGAAAATATAAAGACTCTGAAGAAAGAGCTCACAAAGAACCTTAAAGAGCGTGCCCAATATGAGAGTGAAGGTCTTTTTCACCAGGCTCTTGTCGATGAATTGATCAAACGAAACAATATCGACGTTCCGCAGAGCATGCTGCAAAAATACCTCGATGCTGTTGTCGATGACATGAAAAAACGCAGCAAGGAAAAGATCGATGAAAAGCTGGTTCGCGAACAATACAAAAGCCTTGCCATTCGCAATATCAAGTGGATTTTGCTGCGCAATCAGCTCATCGAACAGGAAGCGCTTAACGTCACGGATGATGAAATTGAAACGCACCTGCAAGCCCGAATCGAGGAAAAACAGATTGGCGAGGAAGAGGGTAAAGAGATAAGAAACGACAAGCAGCGCTTTGAGGATTACCGGGAACAATTGTTGAATGAAAAAGTGTATACAGTACTGGCTGAACGGGCCACGATAGAGGAGACAGAAAAGCCGTGGCGACAGGAACAAACGGATTCGGAAACGACCGGGCAGCCGCAAAAGCAATCATAAACGAATAAACTGAAAGGATTATAAATGGCACTTGTACCGATCGTTGTTGAACAAACCGGACGGGGAGAGCGTGCATATGATATTTTTTCCCGGTTGTTGAAGGAACGAATCGTTTTTATCGGCTCACCGATCGAAGATACGGTGGCCAGTCTGGCGATCGCTCAGCTTCTTTTTCTCGAAGCCGAAGATCCGGATAAAGATGTTTATATTTACATAAATTCTCCGGGTGGTGTTGTTTCCTCCGGTCTGGCAATTTATGACACCATGCAATACATAAAACCCGATGTTGCTACCATTTGCATTGGTCAGGCCTCCAGCATGGGCGCGCTGTTACTGGCAGCGGGGACAAAAGGAAAACGCTTTGCTTTGCCGCATTCGCGTATCATGATACACCAGCCGCTCGGGGGTGCCCAGGGACAGGCCTCGGATATTGAAATCCATACCAAGGAAATTTTAGCTCTGCGGGAAAAATTGAACGAGATACTCGCCAATCACACCGGTCAGCCCAAGAACAAAATTGCCAAAGACACGGACCGAAACTTTTTTATGAGCGTTGAAGATGCCAAAGAGTACGGTATTATCGATGAAATCATGTCGCGGCAGCAGGATATTAAAAAAGCGGGCAAGAAGAAATAAACATCTTTATAGGGAGTTGCATGGATCGATCTGATCAAAACAAACAACGCAAACTGGTTATCTGTTCATTTTGCGGCAAGAATTCAAACCAGGTACAAACCATTGTTACCGGTCCGGATGTGAGCATCTGCAATGAATGTGTCTCCATTGCCAACCGGGTTATTTCGCGAGAAAAAGCAAAACAGCCCTTTGTCATTTCCGGGACGATTCCCACCCCTGAAGAGATAAAAGGAGAGCTCGATCAATACATCATCGGGCAGGAACGCGTCAAAAAAGCGATCTCCGTCGCGGTTTACAATCATTACAAGCGCAGCGAAAACCGCCGGGAGAGCAAAGAGGTTTATATCGAAAAAAGCAATGTTTTGCTTATCGGCCCCACAGGAACGGGTAAAACGTTGATTGCGCAAACGCTGGCGAGGTTTTTAAAAGTACCGTTTACGATCACGGATGCAACCAGCTTGACCGAGGCTGGTTATGTGGGCGAGGATGTTGAAAACATATTGGTGCGTTTGCTGCAAGCTGCGGATTATGATGTCAAGCGCGCCGAGCGCGGTATTATCTATATAGATGAAATCGATAAAATCACGCGCAAGAGCGGCAATCCTTCCATCACTCGGGATGTATCGGGTGAAGGCGTCCAACAGGCGCTGTTGAAGATTCTTGAGGGAACCATCGCCGCTGTGCCTCCGAAGGGTGGCCGCAAGCATCCGGAGATGGATTTTATCAATATCGATACCCGTAATATTCTTTTTATCTGTGGTGGTGCGTTCGACGGGCTGGAAAAAATCGTATCGACGCGAATCGGCAAGAATTCTGTCGGCTTTGGTGCTGAGCAAAAAGTGAAAAGCGATGAAAATGTTATTCATAACATCGAGCCCGAAGATTTGCTGCAGTATGGATTGATTCCGGAGTTTGTCGGCCGTTTGCCGATTATCTCCACCCTGGACGAGTTGGGCGATGAAGAGTTGCTCAGGATTTTAACCGAGCCCAGGGATGCGGTGATCAAACAATTTAAACAGCTTCTGGTCCTGGATGATATCGAGCTCATTTTTGAAGACAAAGCGCTTGAAGCAATCATCAAAATTGCCAAGAGGAGAGGAACCGGTGCCCGGGGGTTGCGTTCGGTTATCGAAGAGGTGATGCTGGATATAATGTTTTATCTGCCTTCGCACAAAGATATTACCGGTTGCCATATTACCAAAGAGGTTGTTCTTAAAGCGAAAGAACCGGTTTATAAGCGCGATGGGAAAAAACCGGAACGCAATGTACAGGGCGATGCCGCCTGACTTGTTTAACAGGCGATGCGTAAAAAACTTTTGTTGAATTTCAACAAAAGTTTTTTTATTTTGGTGGCATGAAAATCAACAATGCTGAATTTGTCAAAAGTGTTGCATCGCTTGATCAGTTGCCCGAAAAAGAGTTACCCCAGATCGCTTTTGTCGGCCGATCCAATGTCGGCAAATCCAGCCTTTTAAACAAACTTCTCGGACGCAAGCGTTTGGCCCTTACCAGCGGCACGCCCGGTAAAACCCGCCTGATCAATTTTTTTCTTATCAATCATACGTTTTATCTCGTCGATTTGCCCGGTTATGGATTCAGCAAAGCCCCCGCATCGATGATGCAATCCTGGAAATCACTTATAGAAGGTTATCTTTCAAAATCCTCTTTTTTAAAAGTCGTGGTAGTATTGATTGACTGTCGTCACGGATTAATGGATTCCGATCTGCAGATGATCGAGTGGTTGCGCTATTATAACAAACCCTTTATCGTTGTCGCTACCAAAATCGACAAGTTATCCAGACAGCAGTTACAGAAACAACAGCAATATATTTATCACCAATTGCCCCAAAGTCCGGTCTATTCTTTTTCTGCGAAAACCGGAGCGGGAAAGGAAAAGCTGTGGCAGGGAATCATAAAATATTTATAATATTTTTAGAACCTTTTATTTTACTTAAATTTTTTATGCAGAATTACTGTTTTATTTAAAAAAAATAGGTTAAAATTCAAGAAAAGCATTGACATTGTTGAATATTATTGTAACTTTAATTTTCGCTTTTAGCGTACAGAAATCCGGTCCGGTATTTCTTTGCAGGGAAAAATTGTGAAAAAATGCTTGACAAATAAGGCAAAGAAAGTTAATTTTGCTAGTACTGAAAGGCGATTCATTGATTATGAGGTATGTGACCAACAAGATAACATCTTTTCATCGAGATGGGTTGATGGTCGTCACATTTTCAACTTTTTGGCGGAAGAGAGATTTTTTACTGATATAAAAATATGAAAACGGCCGCAACAAAACAACTGCACGACAATGCGGTTTTTGGTGCGACCGGGTTGATAGAATGATCAAAAACCGCATGATGATGCGGGTAAAAAAAGAGCTGCTTTCTCAGCAGAGCCTGCGAACCCGGCTGAGAATAGCAGCTTTACGCGTTCTTTGAAAATCTCAAAGAAAAGTTCCACCTCTATCAGAGAGTTCCACCTCTATCAGAGGGTGAGGTGGGCCTTTGTATATTGAATACGCAAGTTTGGTTGAATTGTTTCAATAAAACAGGCAAAATCATTAACACAGGAGGGTCGAGGAGAAGGAGAAGAGGTAGTACGTAACCAGGAAACCATTAACAGCTAAATGGCAAAAAGTAAGGTCAATTAAATGGAGGCGAAGATGCTAAAACGAGGCATTTTTATCTTTTTGTTAGCATTTCTGACTGTAGCTCTTTACGCCGGCAACACCGGTAAAATAAGAGGTACGGTTGTTGATGCGGAGACGGGGGACCCTTTACCGGGAGCAAACGTCATGATTCTCGACACCCAGATGGGTGCCGCGACGGATGTGAATGGTAATTTTATCATTCTCAATGTTCCCAGCGGAAAATACACAGTAAAGGCAACCTTTGTCGGCTATAGAAACGTTGCGATTCAGAATAACATCGTTATTTCGGATCGAACGACAGAAATCAACTTTGAACTTCCACCCATTACGCTCGAAGGTGAAACGGTAACCATTATCGCGGAGAAACCTCTTGTCGATAAAAATGTTACCAACTATACCAAGACGATGTGGGCTGAAGATCTGGAAAACCTGCCTATTCGCGGTGTCACTGAAGTGGTATCAGCTATGGCCGGTGCGGTCAATCGCGGCGGTTTGCACATCCGCGGTGGTCGTGACCACGAGGTTGCCCGTTATATCGACGGCATCGCCACCACATCGATCGTGGACGGCGGCAACAACATTTCCATCATCGATCGCGCTATTGAAATGATCGATTATCAGGCTGGTGGGTTTACCGCGGAATACGGTTTTGCCAATTCCGGTGTGATCCATACCGAACTGAAAACCGGTGGCCCGGAATACCATTTTTCTTTTGAAGCGGTATCCGATGAATTTTGGTCCACCTACAGCGATGATAAAGGCCATACGATTCTGGGTATTGAAGATCAGTACAGTTTTGGCTACAACCACTATTATCTCACCGCCAGCGGTCCTCTTCTGCCGAACCTGAAAAACGTTCGCTTTTTTGCTGCTTATGAGCATTATTATGAAGCCAACGATCCCAGTCGTTTTGAGGGTTGGGAGCAGGATTCTATGCAGGTGATCAAGGATTGGTCTCTGAATCCCAGCGGAACCCATACCGACACCATGCAACTCTACGCTGACATTCCTCCTGGTCGTTTACCTGGTGGCGGCCGTCTGGGCGACAATGTCAATGTCAATGTGGTATGGGATAAACAGCCCTTTAGAGTCAAGGTCGGTGGTACACTGCATTTTTCAGAAAGAAATGCGGCTTCCAACGGCGATCCGGCCGGGCTGTATTCGGTTGAAAGCCGTTCACGCAAATACAAATACAACAACATGTCCGGATACCTCCAGTTTACCCACAGCGTTGACCCGACCATGTTTTATACGTTAAATCTGAATTACGCTTATTATGACAGCAAAAACGGCGATCCCTGGTACTGGGATGATATTGCCAAAATCGGTGATCCGGTTTACAACAGCGCTGTTGCGGATACCGGTGTGGCAAAGACTTATCGGCTTCCCATCGGCGTTTCTCTCAACGCTCCCTATTATCCGGTGAATACCTTCAACAAGCACCAGGAAACTTATATGGGCTTAAAGTTTGATCTCACCAAACAGGTGGGCAAACGCCACGAGTTCAAAGTTGGCGCTGAAGTGAATTATCATACATTGCGGCGTTATACGATTTCAACCATCAGCATGCTGCAATCCTTTTCCAATCAAGAGGCATCGATGGATGGTTCTTCGCCCATTACCGATTATGTTGCTTATCGTTCCTTTTTGCGTAACTATGGATATGATATCTATGGAAACAAGATCAACAGCGATAAAGAATACAGCGTTTGGGTCGGAGATGAATTTCTCTACTTTAACGGACTTGACGGCCCGCCGCATCCGATTATGGCCGGTTTTTACCTGCAGGACAAAATCGAGCTGCGCGACCTGACTGTGAACGCCGGTGTGCGTTTGGACTATTTTGACCGCAACATCAAAAAGTTCAAGGATGTTACCAATATTCAGGACGCTCCCACCGGATTTTTCGATGAGGAGACCTTTGAAGAAGCGGATGCAGACATCTTTGCCAGTCCGCGATTGGGATTTTCTTTCCCGGTCACGGATCAGACCGTCTTTCACGCACAATACGGCAAATTCGTTCAGCTGAGCCGTTTCGACAATATGTTCGAGAGCTGGGGTTACATGGCAAATTCTCTATTCTCCGGTGGTTATGCAAGAGAATATCCCAATCCGAACCTGAAACCGGAAAGAACAACCTCTTATGAATTCGGTTTCAAACAGCAGTTCGGCCCCAATGCGGCTTTGAACGCAACCGTGTTCTATAAAAATACCGATAATCTGGTTGCGATTCGCAAGATTATCCCGCAGGCCGGAACGTCGTACACATCTCCCTATCTCGATTCCAATGCCGACTTTGGTACCATCAAGGGCTTGACGCTTGATTTTACCCTGCGTCGCTGGAACAAAATCGCCGCCACTGCCAACTATACGCTTTCCTGGGCGGAAGGAACAGGCTCTTCATCCGACAGCCACTTTGACATTGCCTGGGCTGAAGGAGATCCGGTGTTTCCGACTGTTATCCAGCCTCTCGACTTTGATGTACGTCACAAGGGAACCGTTTTTGCCGATATCCGTCTCGATGAAAATGACGGTCCGGAACTTTTCGGCATGAAACCACTCGCCAGAGTGGGTCTGAACATGGGATTCAGCTTCCATAGCGGATACCCCTATACGCGTATCCAGAGCGGCAGCAGTTATAGTGAGGTATTTGGTTATACGCAGGGCAAACCGATCGAAGGTATCAACTCTTCCCGTATGCCCTGGTTCTATCAATTGGATGCAAAACTGGACAAATCATTTGACGTTGGTCCCTTTGATATGAATGTCTATCTCTGGGTTATCAACCTGTTTGACACCAAATCGATCCTCGATGTATTCTCACAAACCGGTACTCCCGAGTCCGATGGACATTTGGAGAGCGAAGATGGCAAAAAACGCGCCCGTGATTATGAAGGCGGAGCCGAGGAATACGCAAGATGGTATCAGGCGTTTTTGACCAACTCCGGTACTTTTGGCTGGCAGGAACCTCGTCAAATCAGACTCGGTGTCAAGGTCGAGATGTAATTCTCTTATTGTTGAGTTTTGTATGAAAATAATAACAAGGAGAAACAGGATATGATAAGGAAAAGTTTCGCGCTCTTGTTAGCCCTGGCTCTGGTTATCGGTTTGACGGCGATGCCTCTGGCGGCCAAAGAAGCACCGGGAACGAAGAGTCTCAACAAGAGTACGCTAAAGAATCATGCTGCCTTGTTCGATGTCAATCGAATCAGCAGCTATTTTATCAACAACGGTCTTTTTGCAACTGATCCGCAAACGGGAGATTCCGGTCTGGAATATCCCAAGGGATCGGGGCATTACGCCATTTTTACCGCCGGCATGTGGTTGCTCGGTTTGACTGAGGATACCCGCGAGCTTCGCGCTGCCGCAGCTGACTATTCAACCGATTTTCAGGGCGGTATTATTTTACCCTCCGGTGCGCCGGATGATGTGACCAAAGAAGAATACAAGGTTTACAAATTCGATAAAGGTGAAACCGTGGACGCGGCGGCTATCGCTCAGGGTGCTCCGCCCGAGGTGATCGGCGATCAGATGCTCTATACGGTCTACAACGATGCCAATCCGGCCAACCACATGGCGGTATGGCAGACACAACCGATCGGCCTTGAAGTGCATCAGACCATTTGGGGTTATGCCCAGGCCGGACCGCTTGGCGATTGCTGTTTCATCAAGTTCGAGTTTCAGAACAAAGGTCCAGCCACCCTGGACAGCTCTTATGTTGCCATCTTTTTCGATCCCGACCTCGGTGACGCCGGCGATGATTATGTTGCCTGTGATATCGATCTGAGTATGGGATATGTCTACAACGGTACTGCCTATGACTCTCACTATGGCGAACAGGTACCGGCTATGGGATGCGACTTTTTCCAGGGTCCGATGGTGGATTCTCCCGGCGACACCGCCTTTCTGCCTTCCGGCCCGGTACCGGACAAAAAGATTCTGCCGATGACTTCTTTTGTAAAATATATCAACTCCAGCAGCACCTACAGCGATCCCACCCTGGAATCAGCAGAAGGTGGTTATGAAGCCTATAACTATGTTCGCGGTTTTGTCTGGGACGGCAGTACTTTTACCGATCCGACGACCGGTCAAGCTTCCAAGTTCGTCAACAGCGGTGATCCGGTTACCGGTACAGGCTGGCTTGGTTTTTACGAAGCGCCTCCCGGAGACATGCGTATGGCGCAATCTTCCGGTCCCTTTACCCTGCCCAAGGGCGAGACCATGGAAGTTGTTGTCGGTTTGGTCGCCGGCCAGTCGAACAATTATTTAAACTCGGTTTCGATCATGAAATACAATGACCGCGCCGCCCAGTTTGCCTATGACAACGACTTTGTCGTGGGTAGCCCGCCACCGGCTCCGGTTGTTGAGGTTTTTGAAGGCGATGGGGAGCTCGTCCTGAGCTGGGATGAAACGGCCCGCGATCACAAGGATGCAGCCGGCTATGCGTTTGAAGGATATAATGTTTATCAGGCACCTTCACGCTCCGGTGACGCCTCCGGTCAGTGGACACGCATCGCCACCTTTGACAAAGAAAACTTTATCACCAAAGTATATGACGAAGTTTTTGACGTCGACGCCAATGCTATCGTGGTTAAACCGGTACAGTTCGGAACCGATGCAGGTCTCAAGTATTCGATGTATATCGATAAAGATGTGGTTGGTGGCAATGTGCCTCTCGTCAACGGCAAGCAATATTATTTTGCCGTCACCGGCTATACGGTCAATCCGGATGGTACGCCCAAGGCTCTGGAAAACAGCATCGAGCCGGTTGTGGCCACACCGCACAAACCGGAACTCAAAACCCAATACGGTACCGAGCACGACACCGACCTGCCGGTCACCGTTGTTCCCGGCGACGGTGCCAGTTCTGGTGATATCACCGCTTCGGCTTATGTTGTCGATCCTGCTGCCATCACCGGTCATGATTATCGCATCGACTTTGTCTTTGCCGAGTCCGGTGCGGACAGTGGCTATGCCAATGCGATTGCGGTCAAGGATGTCACCACCGGTCAAACCCTCTTTCCCAAATGGAACAACATTTCCGGAGGCGACAATTTTCCGGTTTTTGACGGTGTGACTTTTTCACTCCTTGCACCGGAACCGGGGCAATACGGCATTAATACCCATGCCGGTGCCTATGCCGCCTATGGTGCTCCTTACGGTGGTTTTGACTGGACGGGAACACGAACCCTGACCGGTGTCAATGCCGGCGGTGAGACCTTTTTTGGCGGCGGTTTTCTGGGTGAGAATTTCTTTGGATCCACCCTGGGACCCAATGATTACAACGATATCAAGATTCATTTTACCAGTGATGAGAGCCAATGGTCCAAGGCCTATGTATACCTTCGCCCCGAATATGGATTCCAGGGAATCGGTACATTTCCCGGCTGGGCCGAGGACATTACTGATCCCAACAATCCCCGTCAGGTCAACATTTGTTTTCTCGAATCAGAGGGCAGCAATGCCGTTGACATGCACTGGGATCCGATTGCGGCCGATGTTGGTGATGGTCTGGGCGGTCGTGAGTATCTCTGGATCATGGACAGCGATTATGATGATGGTGCCGGCCTTTACGACGATACCAACGAGGGTCCGTCAGCCGACGTGGTTTTTGCCATGTGGCCCACCAACCGCGGCACTTATACTGAACTCGGTGACTGGACGATGACCGTTCTTACCCTGCATCCGGTAAAACAGGGTGATCATGTTACCTTCTCGACAGCCGGTCTGACGGCGGAAACGTCGGATGCTATCGGTCAGCAGCGCCTGAATCAGGTACAGGTCTTCCCCAATCCCTATTTTGGCGTCAATACTGCTGAAACAACAAACTTTGATCAATTTGTATCCTTTATCAATTTACCTGAAGATGGATGTGTCATTCGTATATTCACGCTTTCCGGTCAACTGATACGCACGATCGAGCACGACGATCAAACCTCAATTGCCACCTGGAATTTGCACAACGATCAAAATATTCCGGTTGGTAGTGGTATGTATATCGCGCATATCGAAATTCCGGGCGTGGGCGAAAAGATTCTCAAGCTTGCCATAGTCAATAGAGAAGCGAGATACTTGCATCTGTAGTAAATTAAAAAAATGAAATACAGGAGAAGGTATATATGAGAATAAAATATTTTACTCTGGTCGGTTTAACCCTGCTTTTGATAATGGGGTTAATGTTTCAAGCCGAAGCTGCCTCAGATCAGCGTAAAGGATCAGCTTCTGCTGAAGAGCTTTTGATTCCGGTCGGTGCCCGCGCCACGGCGCTTGGTGGAGCAAACATCGCCACCGTTACCGGAACAGACGCAATCTATTGGAATCCTGCCGGTCTCGGCAATACCGATAAAGCCGCTGAGGTTATGTTTTCTCAGATGCAGTACATCGCTGATATCGGTATTTCCTATGCTGCTTTGGGTGTAAAAACCGGCATCGGAACCTTTGGATTCAGCTTTAAATCACTTAATTTCGGCGATATTATCGAGACCACGGAAGCATCACCGGAAGGTACGGGTGCGACGTTTTCACCGACCTTTTTTACTCTCGGTGCGACGTATGCCCGAGATCTGACCGATAATATCAGTGCCGGTGTAAACATCAAAATGATTCATGAGAAGATTCTGAGCACCACGGCCAACAGCGTAGCATTCGATCTTGGTGTTCAGTACCGCACCTCTGCCGGCATTCTGCTCGGCGTCACCATGAAGAATTTTGGTCCCGGCTTGCAGTATGATGGTCAGAACCTGGAAAAACTGGTCAATATTCCGGGTACTGAACCACAGGCCCCGGCCCGTCGTTTGCAAATCCCGGCGCAAAAGTCCGAGTTGCCTTCATTGTTCGAAATTGGTCTTGCCTATGAACTGAATGCCACCGATGATTTCCGCACCACTGTCGTCGGCAATTTCCGCAATCAGAATTTTGGCAACGACGAACTGATGGCAGGATTGGAAGTGGCTTTTCAGGAAATATTCTTTGTTCGTGGAAGTTATAGCCATGGTCTGAATGCTCAGGATGACGAGCTGGGCGGCAAGTCCTATATCTGGGGCCCCGCTTTTGGATTCGGTATCAATTATCCAATTGCCAGAAATTTTACCCTGGGTATCGACTATGCTTATCGCACCGCTGAATATTTTGACGCCAACAATATCTTTTGTTTAACGATCGGTTTCTAATATCGATCTTCTGACCATAAGGGTGGGCCACAATGGTCCACCCTTTTTTTATGAACCCAACACAAGGTGAGTATAGTGAAAAAATATGCGATCATTTTTTTGATCTCGATTTTTGCTCCTTTTTTATCAACGTTGCAGGCACAAAACAGTATTTTTCTCGACACGGACTATAGCACGTTCAGATATGATTCCTCCCAGGTATTTTGGGAGTTTTATTATTCTCTATATCGCAGTGAACTCGATTATCATAAAACCGCTGATCATGAATATACGGCTGAAATTCTGCTCGAGTTTACAATTTATCAGAATGATTCTCTCTGGTCCGGAAATCGCTGGAAAACCGTCGATACCATCGCCGATACCAGCCGGGCATCATTGTCCAAAACCGTGCTTGACCGTTTTTATCTGCTCGCGCCCGTTGGTCATTACCGGGGCATGCTATATGCACGGGATATAAACAATCCCTCTCACCAGGATTCGATCAAATTTATCCGTGATATTGAACTCTATCCCCTGGATGAAATCACTCTTAGCGATATTGAACTCTCTACCTCGATCACCCCGGTTCAACAAAAAAGTGATAATCCGTTTTATAAAAATGGTTTAATCGTCCTGCCGAATCCTTCCGGATTTTATTATCAGGATTCCGAAAATCTTTATTTTTACATCGAGTCCTACAATCTGAAAAACTATCCGGAAGAATCCTATTACAAAGTACAATACTTTCTTACCGATCCTGTCGGACAAAAGCCGGCATCCGTTTTTCCGGTACAGCTCAAGCGACCGGTAAAAGGCGAAAGTAAAGTCGAATTCGGTGCCCTGCGCATCAGCGACCTTCCTTCAGGAACCTATTTTTTAAATTTTGAATTGCTGGATTCAACGGACCAGGTTCTTGTGTCAAGGGAAAAAAAGTTTTATATGTACAATACGACACTGGCTTCTGATTCTGTGTCTGTTCAGGATTACAATACGCAATACCTGCAAAGCGAGTTTACCACATTAACTGAAGAAGAATGTGATCAGGAATATGCATTCATGAATTACCTTTTGAATGCTGATATGAAAGCTCTGTATAAATCTTCGATTTCTCCGGAGGATAAACGTCAGGCGCTTTTTTCCATATGGAAAAGCTATGATTCCAATCCGGCGACGGTCTTTAATGAATTTCGTTATGATTATTTAAAACGAATAGAATATGTAAATAATCAATTTAATGTCATGAAGCGGGAAGGCTGGGAAACCGATCGTGGGCGTGTTTACTTGATCTATGGTCCTCCCAATTATATCGATCGCTATCCCAGTGAACCCGAGATCAAACCATACGAAATCTGGCATTACTATGACCTGCAAGGCGGGGTTGAATTCGTTTTTGGCGATATCATTGGGCTGGGAGACTATCAACTCCTGCATTCAACCTTGCGCGGCGAGATTCAGAATCCGGATTATAAGCAAATGCTGGGAGAACAGCGCCGGTAGCCCGATCCAAATGTTTATATTCACGTGGTATGTTTGAACTCTCACAAAATATTTTGATTTTGTGAGAGTTTTTTTTATCTTGTAAGACAAACGAGTGGATGGTATTTTCCGATAACGCATACGATCTGTTTTCGTTCATTGATCCCGCTCATTCATAATGTGCCCGGCCCATCTGCCCCCGGCCGGTTTTGCACCGCACGGTCAAATCTTCAGGAGAGATATTGAAAGCATATCATCGCCAATCCAAGCCCGGTTTGATCATCTGTTTATTCCTGATTTCTTTTCAGGTATATGCCGGACAACCGGGTAAACTGGACCCCCGGCTGAATTACCTCGTACATCATCCGAATCGGCTGAATTCAGAGCAACATGCCACCGCCGGCCGGCTTGAAAAAGGGATTGTCTCCGACATTGTTGATGTTGTTGTCACTCTGAAGGGAGAGTCATTGTCATCAGGGTCGCCTCGCTTTCAAACCCTGACCAAACGGGAGAATATGGTTATCCTGCGTACCTCCTTGTCCGGGTTGACCTTGCTTTCGAATCATCCGGATGTCCTCTACGTCGAATCCTCTGTGCCCCTAAGGCCCTTTTTAGATAAAAGCCTGCCCGCTATTCACTATTCCGAATTACAACAACAACACTATTCTATCGGCGGAAAAGGCGTGCTTGTTGGAATCGTCGATACCGGAATCGACTGGAGGCACCAGTCTTTTCGCAAGGCTGACGGCAGTAGCCGAATTTTATATTTGCTTGATCTCAGCATACCCGGCACGGTTTTGGGTGGCAGGGTGTATACCGAATCAGACATCAATTCAGCCTTGCAGCAACAAACCCGGCTTGAGAGTGTTGATATCAACGGACATGGAACCCATGTAACCGGTATTGCAGCCGGTAGCGGCGATGCAAATGGGCGCTATGCCGGTGTTGCACCGTCGGCTGATTTGATCGTCGTCAAAGCGACGCGGGATCAGGAGAGCAAGGTTTTTCAGTCAATCGACCAGATCCTGGCTCTTTCTTTTATCGACAGCATTGCCGGGGTTCTTCAACGTCCCTATGTCGCCAATCTGAGTTTTGGCGGGCATTTCGGTGCACATGACGGCACCTCCTCTATTGAGCGGTTTATCGACAAAATCACCGGTCCGGGTATTCCGGGCAAGGCAGTTGTAACCGTTGCCGGGAATAACGGCAATGAGTCGATTCACTCTTTTATTGATTTTGGGCAAGAAAGCTCGAGTGCTGAAGTACATTTTAATATTCAGGGCTATTCTCCGAATCCGGGCACAAACGATGATATTGTCCAGCTTGATGCCTGGTATTCGGGTAGCGAAAGGGTGGAGGTAACCCTGGTTTCTCCTGCGGGGCGCTCATTCGGCCCGGTTAAGCCCGGTGAGTTTGCCGAAAACTCTTCTGAGGATGGCTTTGTCTACATCTGGAACAGTTTTTATGAGAAAAATCAGCAGTATATTCGCGGCTGCAACCCCTTTAACGGTGATTGTGAAATTTATGTCGAAATCAGCGACGCCAACAATGGTCCGGTGCCCCGCAACGGCGACTGGACGATGATTCTGGAAGGAAGCGGCGGAAGCATCGATATCTATCTGGCAAATTCCAGTATGTCTGTTGAGTTGAAAAATTATGTTCAGGATCAGGGTCTGCTGGCCATACCCGGTACGGCAAAAAATGTAATTACGGTTGGTTCCTATGTAACAAAAATGTCCTGGATTGATGTTGACGATCATAGTTTGACCATTAATCCATTCGACCGCCTGGAACCGGGGGCCCTCAGTCCGTTCTCTTCTGCCGGTCCCACCCGGGATGGTCGTATTAAACCTGAAGTTTGCGCGCCGGGGCAGGTTATTGCCAGTGCACGCTCCCGGTATGCATTGCCCGAAAACGAAAACAGCATCTACTATTCCACTTTTCGGCTTTATCCCAATGCTTATATTCTTCAGGATTCCAGCTGGGGGATTTCCAGTGGAACCAGCATGGCGGCGCCACATGTAACCGGGGTTAGCGCCCTTTTATTGGAAAAAGACGCAGAATTATCTTCCTATCAGATTGCCCGCCTGTTGACGGAATCCGCCTCGCTGGATGCATTTGTCAGTGTACAGCCGAATTTTAATTGGGGCTGGGGAAAACTCAACGCTTATGAAGCTTTCAACGAAGAGCCTGCAGATGATCCGGTGGTGGAACGATTGGTGATGCAAAATTATCCCAATCCATTTTTTCAACGTACCCGTATTCAACTCAATATTCCTGTGGAGGACGGCGGATCTTTGGCAAGCCTGAACATTTATAATCAACTGGGTCAATTCGTGCGAACCCTTGTGAAGGAGACATTGCCTGCGAATGAGTATGCGTTCTACTGGGATGGAACAGATGATTACGGTTTTAAAGTCGCTTCCGGTATTTATTTTCTCGAGGTCAGAATAGACTCGCGTCGATATGTAAAAAAACTTGCATTTCTCGGCCACAAATTTTAAGTTAGTAGTCAAGATGATTGTGAAATAATTTCTGTTACGGAAATATCTCACACTGTTTTTTTTGTTATTAATGTAAAGGCTATAATTAAGGAGGAACCCAAATGGCTACATTACTCAATGAGCTCAGAGATCTGTTTCGCGACGGTGCGACCTTTGTCGCCGATAAAGCGGATGAAATGGCAAAAATCGGTAAGCTTCGCTTTGATATACTTGCGGCGCAACGCAATATCGATAAATTATTTGGAGAGCTGGGATCGCGGACATATGAACTGGTCGCTACCCAGGCCAAGCCTAATATTTTCAAAGATGAAGAGGTGCAAAAAACCATTGACGAATTGAAAAAGCTGGAAAAATCCCTGGAGAGCAAACGCGAAGAAATAGAAAATGTAAAACAGGAAAAGGCAAAAGCGCCCAAAGAGGAGGCAAAGTCGAAAGAGGATAAAGAATCCGATGATGATGTCGAAGAAGTTGATGTGGAAGAGGTTAAAAAGTAGTTCAGTCCCGGCTTTTTGCCGACCAACTGTACTCAAATCATTTTTTCTTTTAAATTTGGTCATGGTGGCGAGTTGTGCTCACCACCATGACCTTGTTATTGTTCACAGCAGGGAAAAATTATTCCCGTTACAATCCACTGCCGTCGACTCTGGTATCAAACGTCAGGTTTTCAATTCTATGGCAAATCGGAAACCGGTTTCTGTCGCAGCAACCGGTGACTTGATGATGGGGTCCTGGATTGTTGATCTCGTTGAAGAAAAGGGCTTTGATTATCCTTTTGATAGTACGCGATCCATATTTCGCCATTCTGATATCACCATCGCCAATCTGGAAGCTCCCCTTACCGATGCAGGGAACCGGTTCGAGGATAAAACGTTTACATTCAAGGTTCCTCCCGATTTTGTCAAGGGGATCGATAATGCCGGTATCAATGTGGTTAATCTGGCCAACAACCATATTGTCGATTATGGTTGTGAAGGCCTGTCATCAACCATAGCCGTTTTAGAGGATTTTGATATTGCATATTGCGGTGCAGGCGCCAATGATACGCTTGCCTGCAGGGCCATTTTTTTGGAGAAAGAGGGGATTCGGTTTGCTTTCCTGGGGTTTTCGTTTACTTATCCGCTCGACTTTTGGGCCGAAAACGATCGTTGTGGTACCTGTCACCCTACCGAAGCGCAAATGCGTGAGCTTATAGACGACGTTGATGAGCGCGCTGATATCATTGTGGTCAGTTTTCATTGGGGACAGGAAAAACGATCTACGCCTAAATCTTATCAAACCTATTTCGCTCATCGGGCTATTGATTTTGGCGCGGATCTGGTTTTGGGGCACCATCCTCACGTTTTGCAGGGAATCGAGATTTACCACAACCGATTGATTGCCTATAGTCTGGGGAATTATATTTTCGGTTCCTTTAGTTATACCGCCCGAACCAGCATGATCCTGCGTGTTTTTGTGGACAAGTTGGGATTGGTATATGCCAGGGTTTATCCGATAAATGTTTACAATAGTGCAGTCCAGTTCCAACCCCGTTTGCTGCGTGGTGAGCAAAGAGAACGCGTTTTGAGGAATTTAAATAAAATATCCACAGATTTAAATCAAGGAAAAACGGTCGTTGATATGGACGGTTTTGTCGCCATCGATCCATTTTATTGATTCTTATGAAATTAAAAGAACCTGCATCTGAACGGTTTTTATTTCAACTCTGGCCAACACGGGCATTTCCGCGGTCCGGTCTGAAAACAGCGGACGGCAGGGAAATTCTCGTACTTGAGAAGGGTGTTCTGAATACCGATGCCGGACCTGATTTTCGTGACGCTTTGATCGTCATAGATGGACATATGCGGCGTGGCGATATCGAAATACACAGTCGACCCCACTTTTGGTATTCTCATGGACATCACAATGATGCAAATTATAATCGCGTTATATTGCACGTCGTGACCGGTGAGTGTCCCGCCGATTTTCTGACCAAAAAGCAAAATGGATACGGCATACCCGTATTTAATCTCGATTCTGTGCTGGAAAAATCCGCTGAACAGCTGGAAACAGAGGAAACGGTTTCTATACTGCGCGAAACAATCCGGATTTGTCCCCTTCAAAAATTCGATTCGGAAAAAAAGCGGGAATTTATTCGTCAGGCCGGGCTCAACCGTTTAAAGATCAAGGCTGACCGTCACAAGGAGTTACGGGAGAATGACGATTGGGACCAGATTTTTTACAAAAGTCTGTGTCAAACGCTGGGGTATAGTAAAAACAGTACCGCTTTTTTGAAATTAGCACAAAATTGTTCTTTCGGCAAATTGCGAGCAGCAATTATCTCGGAAAGCCAGGAAACGCCTGTCGACGTCAGTCAGGCCTGTTTATTTGGAACTTCTGGATTGTTGCCGGCCAAGCCGACTCATCCGCAAGTGCGTCAAATGCATGCCATCTGGAACCGTTTGGAATCTGAATTCAGTTCGCTCTCTGCTTCTGAATGGATTTTCTTTCGTCTGCGTCCACAGAATTTTCCGACCAGGCGGATTGCCGGCCTGGCGTCTCTGCTGCTCCGGTTCAGGGCGTCCGGATTTGTCGACTCTGTTTTACCTTTTATTAAGGCCCTGAACCGACACCCTGCCAAGTGTCTCAAAGAGATTGCCGCTCTGTTTTTGGTAGAGCCTTTTGGATATTGGCAGGATCATTATCATTTTACTTCAGACGCCAACCTGAGAGGCAAAAAATCTCTCCATCTGATTGGCAAGGAAAAGAGCCGTGATATTGTGATCAATACCGTTTTTACCGTATTATATGGTCTGGCCCGTGAACAGGATGATCAGCGACTGGAGCATATGATTTTGGAACTCTATCTTCTTCACCCCACCCCTGGAAATAATCATATATCAGATTACATGATTGACCTGATTTGTTCTTCCGAGGAAAAAAACGCCGCTCTTTTCCAAAGTGCCTGTTTTCAACAGGGAATGATACAGATTTACAAAAATTATTGCTGTCGTAACAGGTGTCCCTGCTTTTAATCGTTTTGCAGGTTGCCTGTTTATAAGTATAAAAAAATCAATCAATTTCGTTGCCATTCTCGCTATTGACTTTTTGAGCTTTTTTTACTAATTTTACAGGATATTATGGTCCAGGAGGATAACACTGCTGTGTCAGAACAATTCAGTGAACGCAAGTTGTACATCGTGAGTACGCCGATCGGAAATTTGCGTGACATTACACTTCGGGCACTGGATGTTCTTGCACAAGTTGACATCATTGCGGCCGAGGATACCCGTGTCAGCAAAAGACTTTTGGAACATTTTCAAATTTCAACATCCATGCTCAGCTATCACGATCACAACAAGGAACGTGTGGCGCCGAGATTATTAACCGAGCTGGAGAATAACCGATCGGTTGCGATCATTACCGATGCAGGAACGCCGGGAATATCGGACCCTGCATTTTATCTGATTCGAATGGCTGTCGAACACGAGTATCCGGTTGAGGCCATTCCGGGAGCGACTGCGGTCATTCCGGCGCTGATTGTCTCCGGTTTACCAACAGACCGGTTTGTATTCGAGGGATTTCTTCCGGTTAAAAAAGGCAGACAATCGCGGTTGCAAGAACTGAAAGAGGATCCCCGGACCCTGATATTTTACGAATCGCCATATCGGGTTCACAAAACGATTCGGGATTTATGCGATCATTTTGGCGACCGGCCGCTTGTTATTGCGAGAGAATTAACCAAAATACATGAACAGATTATCTATACATCCTTGCGGCAAATTCAGCAGGAAGAGTCGGCTTTTCCCTTAAAGGGTGAATTTGTTCTGGTTGTCGGCGGGCTGACTCGTAAACTCAAAACAAAA
Organism: Candidatus Zhuqueibacterota bacterium; assembly: GCA_014728085.1. Lineage (GTDB taxonomy): Bacteria > Zhuqueibacterota > Zhuqueibacteria > Residuimicrobiales > Oceaniaggregativiventaceae > Oceaniaggregativivens_A. Next base: position 88,797 of record WJMF01000075.1, on the reverse strand, counting down.
CTTGGATAGAGGAATGAAAATTGTCATTTTACCTGAATCATTAAAGGATGGTTTTCGCAAACTTTTACAACCGATAATCAATTTTTTCATTCAAACAAACCTCAACCCCAATTTTTTTACCACTATTTCCCTGATCCTTTCCATATTTTCGGCTTATCAGTTTGCAAAGGGGTCATTGCGGCTGGCAGCGGTTATATTGTTGTTGGCCGGTATGTTTGATCTGATTGATGGATCGGTGGCCCGTGAGAGCAACCGGGTGACAAAGTTTGGCGCTCTGTACGACTCTACCCTGGATCGATTTTCGGAGATTTTTATTTACCTGGGAATTACCATACATTTCATTCCTCAACATGAGATGATCCGGGTGATCGATTTGGTGGTCGTCGTTACCATCTTTCTTGGGCTGGGAGGTTCATTAATGGTGAGCTACGTGAGAGCCCGGGCAGAGGGGCTGGGATTCGAATGTAAAATCGGCATCATGCAACGGCCCGAAAGACTGGTCGTATTAAGTATTGGTGCACTGATTTCTGAAATCGGTTTGGTTATTGCCATTGTTTTGGTGGCCATTTTTGCCAATATTACCGCCATTCAGAGGATATGGCATATCTGGAGTGAGGACAATGCGGAAAAATGGAAAAAACTTCCATCCGATGTTCCGCACGAATAAATACAATATATTTTTCAGCATATAACAAGTAGAAAGGAGCAACAAAGTGATTGAAAAAGGTGTTAACGTCAAAGAACCCAAGGGAAAACTAGGCATCTTGCTACCCGGCCTTGGAGCCGTGGGGACCACATTGATTGCCGGTGTTGAATTGATCCGTAACGGTTATTCCAAACCGTACGGCTCCCTGACGCAGATGGGGACCATTCGTCTGGGAAAACGAACCGATGACCGGGTTCCCAAAATCAAGGATTTTGTGCCGCTGGCTCAACTGGAAGATGTTGTTTTCGGAGGCTGGGACATCTTTAATGATAACGGTTATGAAGCCGCCCTGAATGCCGGTGTGTTGACCAAAGAAGATCTCGATAAGGTAAAACCTCAGATGGAAGCCATCAAACCCATGCCTGCTGTCTTTGATAAAAGTTATGTGAAAAAACTCGATGGTCCTAACGTCAAAAAAGGCAAGACCAAGATGGATCTCGCCGAACAGTTGATGAAAGACATGGAAAATTTCAAGAATGCCAATAATCTCGACAGGATTGTCATTGTCTGGTGCGGCAGTACGGAAGTATTGTTGAATCCTGATTCAGTATGGAATTCTCTCCCAACCTTTGAAGCGGCTCTAAAAGAAAACCATCCCGCCATCTCATCCAGTATGATATATGCATATGCCGCTCTAAAGCTGGGAATACCGTATGTAAACGGTGCTCCACATTATACGCACGACATCCCTGCCCTGCTCGATCTGGCACAGGAAAACAAGGTACCCATTTCCGGGAAGGATTTCAAAACCGGGCAAACCTGGATGAAAACCGTTGTCGCTCCCGGAATCAAGGCAAGAATGCTTGGCGTTAATGGCTGGTTTTCAACCAATATTCTCGGAAATCGAGATGGTGAAGTATTGGACGATCCGGATTCGTTTCGGTCCAAGGAGGTGACCAAATCAGCTGCCTTGCAATACATTTTTCAGCCACAAACCTATCCCGAACTTTATGGCGATATTTATCACAAGGTGAGAATAAATTATTATCCGCCCAGCGGCGATGACAAGGAAGGCTGGGACAATATCGATATTTTTGGTTGGCTTGGTTACCGTATGCAAATCAAGATCAACTTTCTCTGCAAGGACAGCATTCTTGCAGCGCCGGTTGCTCTTGATCTCGCTCTTTTTTCAGATTTGGCAAAGCGTGCCGGAATGTCTGGTATTCAGGAATGGCTCTCATTCTATTTAAAGAGCCCAATGGTCGCAGAGGACCTTTATCCGGAACACGATCTTTTTATCCAATTGATGAAATTAAAGAACACGTTGCGCTATATGATGGGTGAAGAGCTGATCACGCATCTCGGTCTGGAATATTATGACTGATCGGGATGCCCTGTTTTGGCTTATGCAATTCAGGATATGCATCGGTTGCTTGTAAAATAATGGTAAAGCGGTGCATATCCTGCTCTATAATCAGAGTGCTTTTTCGATTTGTGGCGCATTATTCAATCCGGAATCGATTGTGATATAAATGAGTAGGTATTTTGAAATTTGACCTTTACAAGACTGGCTCGCCGGTAAAGACTATTCTAAGAACTTCTCTGCCCGCTGTTATTGACCTGTCGTCGCAGACGATCATGTGGACAATAGAAGCTATTTTGGTCGGTAAATTGAGCGCATATGCCTTTGCAGGCGTTGGCATGGCGATTCAGATTATGCTGGTTTTTTTTGCTGTTCTGCTTACTTTTGTCGTCGGTGCAAGTTTGATTATCAACAGGCACCTCGGCAAAAATGATACTTATCAGGCAAATCATATTTTCGGACAGGCCATGATGATTGGTACCATTATGGCGATTACTTTTGGCCTGATCTGGTATTTTGGTGCCATTCATTTGTTTAAAATTATTGAGGAGGGTGAATCCGGCATGGCTCAGGAAGCCGGAATCACCTACTTGCGTACGGTTGCGTGGTTTTCTCTGCTCATCATAACCAATTTTGTTGCGATTGGAATTATTCGGGCGGTTGGCGATACCCATTATTCGATGATGGTCAATATCATTATCAATGGAATAAATGCTGTTCTGGCGCCTCTTTTTATTTTCGGCTGGTTATCCTTTCCGCGGCTCGAAGTGCAGGGCGCCGGCATCGCTGTGGGTATCTCTCATACGGTAGGATTTATTGTGACGCTTTATCTGTTGCGCTCGAGAAAAACACAGCTCTTTTTGTCTTTTCGGGAACTGACAACACCCAAATGGGAGAGTTTTAAAGAATTATTCAAGACCGGTTTGCCGACCACCATCGAACAGCTGGCCTGGGCATCAGGTCAGCTGATCGTAACCGGATATGCTGCCGGAATTTATGTGGTTGTATTATCAACCCATCAGGTTTTTGTTCGGATTCAGGCTGTTCTTTCCATGGTTTACATGGGGTTTGGCCTGGCAGCAATGAGTATCATGGGAAAAAATTTGGGAGCATCCCAAAACGTATTGGCCTATCGTATGGCGAGAATGGCCCATATTATCACGGGCATTTTTGTAGGCTTTATTGTGATTTTGATGATCGTATTTTCCAAAGGGCTCATACAAATTTTTACCACAGATCCTGAGACTGTTGCTCTGGGGCAGAAAGCCATTTGGGTTTTTGCCCTGGCACAGATACCAAAATCCCTGAACAACGTTTTATCCGGCAACATGCGCGGCACCGGAGATCTTAAATGGCTGATGTGGACCACTATTGTTTTCGTCCTCGTCTTTGAAGTTGGATTGAACTATATTTCCGCTTTCATACTTGGATTTGGTCTCTATGGCATTTGGGGTGTACAAACGCTTGATGAATCTCTTCGGACGGCGTTGAATTATGTTCGTTTTAGACGGGGAAAATGGAGATTCACCGATGCCTGAGTCGGGTTTGAATCGAAATTTTATTACCTTCGAGGGCATTGATTTTTCCGGAAAATCCACTCAAGCTGTCAGGCTTTATAACCGTCTTGCCAAAAAGTGCTCTTGTTTGTTGCTGCGCGATCCCGGAGCGACGCGAATTTCCGAGCGAATCAGGTCGATTTTGCTGGATAATAGCCATACAGAAATGAGCTATTGGACCGAACTGTTGCTCTATGAGGCGGCACGGGCACAAATGGTTGAAGAGACGATTGTGCCGGCGCTCGAAGAGGGCCGGATTGTAATCTGCGATCGTTTTTATGATTCCACAACCGCTTATCAGGGATATGGGCGGGGATTGGATTTGCAATTTGTCGGAAATGCGAATCAAATCGGCTCCTGCCGGCTGACACCAGCGAAAACCTTCTTATTTGATGTGGAACCTGGAGTCGTGCGCGCGCGTAAAGAAAAAAGCAATAGAACGGAAGACAGACTTGAAGCCGAAGGTATGGAGTTTCTCGAGCGCGTCCGCGCAGGATATCAATCGATCGCCAAAGAGAATCCCGATCGATTTTACCTCCTTGATGGCGGACGATCTGTTTTGGAATTAGAGGATACGATATGGAATATAATAACAAATTATTTGTTTTAAGAGGACACTATGAATAAGGTAAAGAGATATTATGCGATTGCCATACTGGGCATCGTGATCAGCATTGTAGCCGGATTTTTCTCACAGCTTCAGGGAGATTCTGCAAAAGATCGCTATTTTGAGGTCAGCCAGAATATCAAACTGTTCGGACGTATCTATAAAGCTGTAACCGATCGTTATATCGAAGAGATTGATGCAGAAAAGTTTATTCGCGCCGGCATTGATGGTATGCTCGATGAATTGGATCCCTATTCCGTTTATCTGGAGAAAGAGGGAAGTGATGAAATTCGATTAATGACGCGCGGAAAATATTATGGAGTTGGTATGCGCATTGTGATGCGCAATGGCTGGGCCACGGTTGCAGAACAACCGTTTCCCAATAGTCCGGCCGCTCGCGCCGGGATTCGGGAGGGAGATCAAATCATCAAAGTCGATGGTGAAAGCACCAAAAATTTGAGCCTGTCGGAAACCGCTTCCAGATTACGCGGAACCGAGAAAGGCAGTGAAGTTCAGGTTAAGATCAGACGCGTGGGAGAAGAAGAACCGTTGCTCTTTACCTTGATTCGCGATGAAATCGTTATTACTGAAATCGAATATTCCGGGTTTGTCGAACCCGGTATCGGACTGATTAAATTGTCCCGTTTTAATCGCGGAGCCGGCGACCAGCTCGGTGAGGCGATTACGTCATTAAAAGAGCGGGGAATGGAAGCATTGATTTTGGATTTGCGGGGTAATCCCGGCGGACTGCTCGATATCGCGGTAGAGGTTGCCGATCATTTTGTAGGGAAAGGCGAATTGATTGTTTACAAACAGGGACGCTTTGAAAATTCCAAACAAGAGTATTATTCACGTCACGAGTCGACCTGGGGCGAACGACCTCTGGTTATATTGGTTAATGAGCTCAGCGCTTCTGCATCAGAAATTGTAGCCGGAGCGATGCAGGACCTCGATCGCGCTATCATTATCGGATCCAAGAGTTACGGCAAGGGGTTGGTGCAAACGGTTGTGCCCCTTGATCGGCGTGGTGAAAAACAGCTCAAGATTACAACGGATGCCTATTTTATCCCATCCGGACGACTGATCCAGCGCGATGATGTTTTCGAAAGCGGTCCCCGGTCTGTTTTCCTCGGCAAACAGGAGGAAAACCAGAACAAATCCGATACTTTGGTGCAAGGCGATGACAAGCTGTTTTATACGGAGAACGGACGAGTGGTCTATGGTCACGGTGGCATCACTCCGGACATTGAACAGAAGAATTTCAAACTCAATCGTTATGAAATCGAACTGATCCGTAAATCGATGTTTTTTAATTTCAGTTTAAAGTACTCTGCAGAGCATCCGGATTTATCGAGAGACTTTGCAGTGAATGATCAGGTGCTCCACAGGTTTCAAATATTTATAAATAATAAAGGGTTCGATTACAAGCCGGACGGGTATGACGCTGTCGAAGAGCTCAAACGCGTTTCCAGAGAAGATGGATATTATGATATTATTGCCGATCAGGTTGAAGCGCTTGATAAACAGTTTGACGATGTAAAGGAAAAACAAAAGCAAAAGTCGCAGGAGCATCTCAAACTCTTTCTCGAACGTGAAATTCTTGGAAAGGCATTCGGCAAAGATGCTTATTACAGCGCCACTTTTAAAGCTGATTCTACGCTGATTACTGCAGTGAATGTTCTCAAGGATCCACATCGTTACGACGAAATACTGCACAATGGAGGTAAGAAACAATAGTATCGTCGCAGCAGCATTGAATTAATTTGACTTTAAAAATAGTTTTGTTTATATTATTAACTTTTAAATGCGAAAATTATTACGATAAAGGAGGAAAAATGGAAAAATACGTCTATACCTTTGGTGATGGTAAAGCTGAAGGAAGTGCGGACATGAAAAATTTGCTCGGCGGCAAGGGTGCCAATCTGGCCGAGATGAATCGTATCGGTGTTCCCGTGCCCCCGGGCTTTACGATTTCCACTGAGGCGTGTACCATATATAATGAGCAGGGCAGGGAAAAGGCATTTGATTTGATTAAGAACGAGATTGAAGAGGGGATCAGGTACATCGAAAAGATAATGGGAACCAAATTCGGCGATCGCGAAAATCCTTGCCTGGTCTCGGTACGATCAGGAGCCCGCGTTTCCATGCCGGGTATGATGGATACGGTGTTGAATTTGGGTCTGAATGACAATGCTGTTGAGGGGTTGGCCAAAAAAACCGGTAATGCCAGATTCGCATGGGATTCTTACCGCCGGTTCGTGCAAATGTACGGTGATGTCGTTATGGGCATGAAACCGGAAAGCAAAGAGGATATCGATCCCTTTGAAGAGATTATCGAAGGGTTAAAAGAGCAAAAGGATGTCGAAAACGATAACGAATTGAGCACGGAGGATTTGAAAGAGCTTGTTTCCCGGTTTAAACAAGCCGTAAAAAGAGTGACGGGCAAAGCCTTTCCCGAGGATCCCTGGGAACAACTCTGGGGCTCCATTGCTGCTGTTTTCGGCAGTTGGAATAATGAGCGTGCAATCGTCTATCGTAAGTTGAACGGTATCCCTGGTGAATGGGGAACCGCAGTGAATGTACAGGCCATGGTTTATGGTAATATGGGAGAGCACTCTGCAACCGGAGTGGCCTTTACCCGTGATGCTGCCACCGGAGAAAATTTGTTCAACGGGGAATACCTCATCGATGCGCAGGGTGAAGATGTGGTTGCCGGTGTCCGGACACCTCAGCAGATTACCGTTGAAGGTTCTCGTCGCTGGGCTCAGTCTGCTGATATTTCCGATGAAGAGCGCAAATCAAAGTATCCCTCACTCGAAGAAGCGATGCCCGGTGTTTATAAAGAGCTGGATGAAATACAACAAAAACTGGAAGATCATTATAATGATATGCAGGATCTCGAATTCACCATTCAGGAAGGTAAATTATGGCTCCTGCAGACTCGAAGCGGCAAACGCACCGGCGCGGCCATGTTGCGAATCGCCATGGAAATGCTCGATGAGGGTAAGGTCGATGAAAAATCTGCCCTGAAGCAATTTGATGCCAACCGGCTGGATGAACTTTTGCACCCGGTTTTTGATGATGATGCACTGGATTCGGCAGAAATGCTTGCCAAGGGATTGCCTGCGTCCCCTGGTGCTGCGACCGGAAGAATTGTTTTCTTTGCTGACGAGGCGGAAGAGTGGAAAGCAAAAGGAGAAGAGGTCATTCTCGTTAGAATCGAAACCAGTCCTGAAGACCTTGCCGGTATGAATGCAGCCAATGGCATTCTTACCGCCCGTGGCGGTATGACTTCACATGCTGCAGTTGTTGCCCGCGGAATGGGTAAATGCTGTGTTTCAGGTGTTGGCGCCATCAAAATCAATTACCGCAACCGTTCGTTTACTGTTGATGGCAAAACCTTCAAGGAAGGGGACTGGATTTCGTTAAATGGTTCGATCGGTGCGATTTATGAAGGCAAGATCAGCACCAAAGATCCTGAACTCTCCGGTAATTTTGCCAAATTGATGGAATTATGCGATAAATATACAAAGATGCATGTGCGTACCAATGCGGATACCCCCAATGACTCGACTGTGGCGAGAAATTTTGGCGCAAAGGGTATAGGCCTCTGCCGTACCGAGCACATGTTTTTCGAAGGTGATCGCATCAAGGCGGTTCGGGAAATGATTCTTGCCAACGATGAGGAAGGTCGTCGCAAGGCATTGGCCAAACTGTTACCGATGCAGCGCGACGATTTTGAAGGTATCTTTAAAGCCATGGATGGATATCCCGTTACGATTCGGCTCCTGGACCCGCCGCTGCACGAGTTCGTACCTCATGAAGAAGAAAACCAGGCTGAAATGGCAAAGGAAATGGGCGTTTCTGTGGACGAGGTCAAACAAAAGGTGAACGACCTGGATGAGTTTAATCCCATGCTCGGCCATCGTGGGTGTCGACTCGGCAACACCTATCCCGAGATCACCGAAATGCAGGCAAGAGCCATTATCGAAGCCGCTCTCAATGTCAAGAAGGAAGGCGTTAAGGTTTTACCGGAAATTATGGTTCCGCTTATTGGCACAAAGGAAGAATTCGTCATGCAGGATGAAATCATTCGCACCACGGCCAAAGATATCTTTGAGGAACGTGGCGAGGAGCTGGAGTATCTCGTCGGCACCATGATCGAGATTCCGCGAGCTGCGCTTACTGCTGATCAGATCGCTGAAACGGCGGAGTTTTTCTCTTTTGGAACCAATGACCTGACCCAGATGACGTTTGGTTATTCCCGTGATGATGCCGGCAGCTTTTTGCCGATATACCTGGATAAAAATATCCTTAAAAACGATCCTTTTCAGGTTCTCGATCAGGTTGGTGTCGGACAACTGGTAGAAATGGGAACCCAAAAGGGTCGCAGCACGAGTCCGGATCTCAAAGTCGGGATTTGCGGCGAACATGGCGGTGAGCCCAGTTCGGTCAAGTTTTGTCACCGGGTGGGTATGAATTATGTCAGTTGTTCGCCTTATCGCGTTCCGATTGCGCGATTGGCCGCTGCGCAGGCTGTGCTTGAAGAAGAGTAATATCCGAAATCATAATCATAACTGGAGCGCCTATCAGACCGGATAGGCGCTCTTTTATTATCCGGTTTTGGCGCCTTGCCGGACCCGGAATGAGTGAATTTGGACCCTGAACCCAAAATACGAAATCGGATAGAAGAAAAGTTACAAGCATGAAACGAAAATATAGAATTTTTTGCGATTTTGATGGTACTGTCGCCTTGAATGATGTTGGTAATATTGTTTTTACCAAATTTGGTAATGCTGAGCATTGGTGGAAATTGGTTGAAGAGTGGCGCCAGGGGAAATTTGACGCTCGGGAAATGTGGCGTCGACAAGCCAAAATCAGCAGCATGAACAGCGAAGATTTGAAAAAATTTGCCAAAACTCAAAAGCTTGATCCTTTTTTTTCTTCTTTTGTCGATTTTTGCCGAGATCATGATCTTCCGATGTACATCGTCAGCGATGGAATGGATGCATATATCAAGCCTATTCTCGAACGCCATGGTTTTTCCGACCTGGATGTGCGATCCAACCGGTTGTCTTTTAATGGCGGCAATCGTTTAAAAGTCGATTTTCCTTATTATGAGCTGGGTTGTGGTTCCTGTGCCAACTGTAAGGGATATCATGTAAAACGTGAAACCAAAACCGATGAAGTTTCTGTCTATATCGGGGATGGATATTCGGATATATGCGGTGCTGTAGAAGCGGATATTATTTTTGCCAAAAAAGACTTGTTAACCGTTTGCAGGGAAAAATCTATAGATTGTATTCCCTATCAAACGTTTCAGGATATTATCCGGTTTTTCAGGCAGAACCTTTGATTTTTTTAGTAATGATTTGGTGCTCAAATCCTGGTCCGGGGTAACAACGATCTAATGTTTTACCATGCCCGCTTTTCTTTGTTTAAACTGTATTTATTTTTCCCTGCCGAAATCAGATATCCCCTGTTCGGATGATGCGGCATAGTTTGTTTGTCCCAAAATATGCACATCTGATCAGCCCGAATTATCCAACACAAATGATCCAAAATTATTTTTCATTGTAAAAGAAATCCTTCTCTATGGAATGAGCGAAATGAATTGATTTTTATTTTTTAATTTTTTAATCTACAACTGCAAAACCGGGTTGAGATTTTCACGGAAATTGGCGCTTTGTTAAACTAAAAAATGGAGGTCAGCTGTGGATTTTTTAAAAACGCTGGGAATCAGGAAAAAAAATTTTGGTTCTTCTACCGGTCAGGAGTGGGGACAGTGCAAAGAGGAAGGTGAGCTTTTGGTCACTTCACCTGTGGACGGTAGAGAGATTGCAACCGTCTATCAGGCATGTTCTCAGGATCTGGATCATATCATCAAGAGGTCGCAAAAGGCGTTTGCTGATTGGCGTATGGTCCCCGCGCCCAGACGCGGCGAGGTTGTTCGACAAATCGGTTTAACGTTGCGGGCGTATAAGGATCCTCTGGGCAAACTGGTTTCCTATGAGATGGGAAAATCTCTTCAGGAAGGCTGGGGAGAGGTTCAGGAGATGATCGATATTTGCGATTTTGCCGTCGGGCAGTCGCGACAATTATATGGATTCACCATGCATTCGGAAAGGGTCAACCACCGCATGTATGATCAATATCATCCTCTTGGAACTGTTGGGGTTATCACCGCGTTTAACTTTCCGGTGGCTGTATGGGCCTGGAACGCCATGATTGCTGCGGTCTGCGGTGATGTTTTGATATGGAAACCCTCTTCAAAAACCCCATTGACAGCGATCGCGGTGCAGAATATTTTGACGGATATTATTCGGGAGAATGACCTGCCGGAGGGATTGTTTAACCTGATCATCGGTCGGGGATCGACTATTGGTGAAAATTTGATCAGGGACAAACGCGTACCGCTTATCTCCGTTACCGGTTCGACACGGGTCGGCAAGCATACAGCGAAGGTTGTAGGTGAACGACTGGGACGGACGATATTGGAGCTGGGTGGAAACAACGCAATCGTTATCACCCCGGATGCGGATCTCAAACTGGCCCTGCCATCGGCCGTTTTTGGTGCGGTCGGAACCGCCGGCCAGAGATGCACCACAACGCGTCGTGTCATTGTCCATAGCGATGTTTATGAAGGATTTAAAAGAGGGTTACTCGGGGCATATGAGGGTTTGAAGATCGGGAATCCACTCGATCAGGAAAACCATGTAGGTCCTCTGATCGACCGGGCAGCGGTGGAAATGTTTACCAGTGCACTAACAGCCCTGGAAAAGCAGGGAGGTAAACTCATTTATGGCGGGCAGGTTCTTTCCGGTCAGGGATATGAATCGGGATGCTATGTTGTGCCGGCGATTGTGGAGGTCGAAAATCACTGGGATATTGTTCAGGAAGAAACCTTTGCTCCGATTCTTTATTTGATTCGATATGAGGGTAATATTGAAAATGCTATTCAACTGCATAATGATGTGCCACAGGGATTGTCCTCGGCAATTTTCAGCAATAATATTCGCCAGGTCGAGACCTTTCTCTCTCATGCCGGATCGGACTGCGGCATAGCCAACGTTAACATCGGTACCTCCGGAGCCGAGATTGGCGGTGCTTTTGGCGGTGAAAAAGAAACAGGTGGCGGCAGAGAATCGGGCTCAGATGCCTGGAAGGGATACATGCGTCGTCAAACCAATACCATCAACTGGAGTCCGGAATTGCCTCTGGCACAGGGTATAAAATTTAATATATGATATGACGGTTTAAATTTTGCATTTTAGTGTTAAAATAAACGAAAAAGGATCGAGACGGGAATCGCAGTACCGTTTTCGCCTCTACCGCGCTTGTATCATTACATTGCTGGGGCTGATATCTCTCTTTCAACTTGTGCCGAAGCGACGTTTAACGCCGACATTATCATTTCAGCCGATAGAGCTGGATATTGTGGTTCAGTCTATTCCGGCGACCGAGCAGATGATCCGGCGTGGTACGGTCAGACCGGTAAAACCGAAAATTCCGGTTGCTTCGGAAGACCCTGAGCTGCCGACCGATGCTGTTATCGATCCGAGTGATTATTTTCCGGGGGGAGATTCTCCCCGGGGACGATCCGGTCTTACCAGTCACTCCGATACGCTGGCACCGGTTCCGGTTATGCAGGTCATACCGAAATATTCAGAGTCATCTGTGAGCGGCATTGTCCGTTTATTGCTCAAAGTTGATAACAGCGGACGGGTTAGCGATGTCGTGGTATCAAAAAATACCACCAGCAATGATTCTTGTGCCGCTCTCGCTGTTCGCGCCGCGTATAAAAATATTTATCAACCGGCCCGGGTCGGAAACCGGACGGTAACCATGTGGACGATATGCGAGTATGGTTTCAATCAATAGAATGATACTTGTGGTCGCGGTCCGGTGCTGCTCAAGTGATCAGAATAAGGAGAGCAAATACAAAGAGCAAAATCGATATGATTTTCAGAATACGCTTGAACGTTTTTTCGGAGAATTGGTGATGGTATCTGGCAACATAACGCAGCAATAGCCAATACCACACCGCACTACCAACGCCACAGGCGATTGCAAATGGCAGGGCGCTTTGGTGTGTCGATTCCACCCAATGATGGGCGGTTAATGTGCCGGCAACTGCAATCCAAAATGTAAGGAGTACTGGATTGCTCATGTATAAAAGCAAAGCGGTTAGAACAGGCTTGTGTGCAGTCATTGATATTCGCTCGGACGGTTCCGGACTTTTATAAGTTCGAGATTGAAACCATAAGCGTATGCTGATGCCTATCAGTAAAAGGATGCCGACAATTCGGATTACCGGCATAAAATAGGTGATATTTGCAAGAACATGAGCAAATCCAACCAGCGCAAAATAGGCATAGAGTATATCGAGAAGAGATGCTGTAATGCCGACCAGATAGCCATGAATAAAATCGCGTTTCAGGGTTTGGGAGATCGCAAACACATTTAGCGCCCCAATCGGTACGGCCGCAATAAATCCAATTATTAATCCAAGAACCAGAGGCATTTTTCAACTGATTTGTATTTTGGTGACTTTATTTAACTGGGAAATTATGAAAATTTATTATCTTATGCAATCATTTGTATTTGGGATTTATTTTTTTCCTGTAATTTTGTACATTCAAACCGGTATAATTATAAACGAGAATTCAGCATACCCTACTGCTGGACAATGAGAGGAAAACCCTTGTGATTTTTCAGAACCGGGGACGTCTGATTTGTCATCGATGGCTGAAACAGAATGGAGAAATTTATGAAATTACGTCTTTTAATTTTTTTGTTGTTTGTTATTGTTTTATCCTGTGGTCAGAAAGGACCGTATAAACTGCTCGAGGTCGGTCCGCAAACATTGCGATCCGATTCTTTTGAAAAGCGATTTATTCGTTCATCCAAATTCAATCAGAATAAAGTGTTCAGCTCTGATCAGATCAAGGCGGTTCTCGAGGAGAAAGAAGTAGAGAAGATGTTATTTACGGCCGAAGGCTATGATTTGAACCTGCATCTGAATAAGGAGATTAAAGAAAATCTCGAGTTCGAGAAGAAGAAACGGTTAACACACAGCAAGGGCCCATTATTTAAAAAATTGGTACCCGATTCATTTTCCGTATCTGACGAAGAAATTAAGGCTTTTCATGATGATTTGAACAGGGAAATCAAGGTTGCTCATATTTTGGTCGAACAACAATCTCTCGCAGATTCTTTGTACGAGTTGATAAAAAAAGGAGAATCCTTCGCTTCCCTGGCGGCAAATTTTTCCACTGATTTTACCACAGCATCGGATAGTGGAATCATACAAAATTATTTTACCCGTGGACGATTTGAGATGGATTTTGAATCCGCTGCCTTTGATCTTGAAAAGGGCGACGTCTCCAAACCTGTTGAAACCATTTATGGATATCATATCATTAAATTGCTGGATAGCCGCGAACGTCAGACCGCTCCATTGTCTGAAATGACGGCAGGATTACGAAAAACACTATTACAGACCAAAGAGCAAGAATATATACAAAAAACATTACACCGGCTGCATCAGAAATATAATCTTACTATTGATGAACAATACTTTGATGATATTTCTCGCGCTTACAGAGAAGAGCTCGGCAAGAAGGAGGTTCTGTTAAAGCAAATCGACACCGAAATATTATCCGAGCCTTTTATTCAGTGGCAGGGGGGAGGGTGGACGGTGCAGGCGTTTGTCCATCAGTATAACAGCATGCCCGTGTATACAAAGTCTGCGTTGAAGGGCAGGGTAAAGTTTAAGGATTTTTGCATCCGTATGGCGACACCGGAGCTCATGTACAGAGAGGCATTGCGATTGGGCCTGGACAAGCAGGACCCCTACCGGCGGGAAATCCAGTCTATTCGCGATCATTTGGTGGGGGAGAAATGCCGGGAAGAATTGATTTATTCGCGGATTGTATTGACGGATAGAGAGATGGAAAGCTATTATAACGACAATTTTGAAAAATTTGAATTTTTTACCAAAGATCGCGCTATGGAGCTGATCAAAAATCAGCTGGTTTCGGACAAAGCCCGTGCTTTGGAGAGCAGCGTTATTTCGGATTTGAAGGCAAAGTATAAGATACGATTTTACGACAAGAATATCAGCCGCATGGCAAAACACTTGACGAAACGTAAAACAGGATAATGCTGGAATTTTAGATATAATAAAGGGGGCTTAGCGAAGCTGGTAGCGAAAGGTGATAACACCTTCTACATTTTTTTGCTCTGCCCCGGCAGAAAGTTCGTTAAACCGCCACTGCTTCAGCGCTTTCAGAGTGATTTCCTCGAGTCGTGGGTCTCCTTTTTTTATCGGAATCATTTGTCCTACGGAGCCGTTGGGCAGCACCCAAAAACGGACCTGAACAACAGCTTCTTTTTGTAAATCCGGGGGATAGGAGGGTATGACTTTTCTAATTACATTTCGATTTGCAGCCTCTCCTTCGATCGAATAAAACTGCTGATTATCGGCAACATCTGTTTTTTCCGCTAACCCTGGTGTCGGTTTATCCTTTATAGATATAGCTTGCGGGCTGGATTTATGATCAGGACCGGGATATTGGGGTTCCGGGCGATTGTCCTGACCATAATTGGCAGAAGAAGAAAGGGCCCGGGGCTCGCGGGAGGGAGTAAGTTTATCCTGCTGTTTCGGCAGGATAAAGGATTCTTCCTCTTCCAGCATACGCCTTTCGGGTGCGTCAACAGAAGGCGTGGTCTGATGCGATGCCGGTTCTTCGGATACCGCCTCTTCAGCTTGGTTATTCAGATCGGAGGGGTTTTGGCCAAGATTTGGAATTTGAGTTTGACCCCGAGTCAGAAAAGTCATTTCAGCGAATTCCGTGCGCGTTAAATCGATACCCACCCGCAGTGTCATAAAAATCAAAAATAGAAAAAGATGAAAAACAACTGATAACAAGAACGCCTGTTGCATTTCTGATAGTTTTTTTGTCCAATCCGGCATACGACATCCCTAGACTTGTTCTGTTGCAATGATAAATTTTTCAGCCCCCGCCAGCTTGGCAATGTCAACCACGCGTATCAAAACCTGTAAAGCGAGATTTTTATCCGCTCTTATGACCACAACTTTTTGTGGATCTTCCAGTAATAACGTTTTTAGCAGCGAGCCCAGCTCCGATACTGCCAATTGTTTTTGGTTTACGTAAACGTGGTTCTCACTGACAATGGTAACGAAAATTTGATTTGAATCATCGACCTGGCCCGAAGCGGCTTTGGGCAATTTAACCTTGATCCCCGGTTGGATGACAAACGACGAGGTCAGGAGGAAAAAAATCAGCAGCAAAAGTACGATATCCGTTAAACCAATGGGTGAAAATGACACCATTCTTTTACGCATAGTCTTTATCTTCATAATCCTCGTCTCCTCGTAAAAGCATATCCAGCAGTTCGGTGGACCCGTCCTGCATTTCATGAACATACAGTTCGACTTTATTTTGAATCCAATTGTAAAAGATTGTTGCCGGGATTCCAACAGTCAATCCGGCCGCAGTCGTAATCAATGCTTCCCAAATGCCGCCTGCCAGCACGCCGGCATCCACATTTCCCCCTCTGGCCTGAATTTCCATAAAGGCCCGGATCATTCCGGTAACGGTTCCCAAAAATCCCATCAGAGGAGCAATATTGGCAATGGTTCCCAGAATGCCGAGGTTGCGTTCGAGATGAAATACCTGTGATTGGGCTTTTGACTCGATAGCCTCTTTTATTTCTTCTCTGCCCTGATCCCGTTTTATTAATCCCGCTTTGGTAATCGCTGCTATGGGCCCGGGGGTTTGTTTACACAGCATAATGGCTTCATTGATGCGTTTTCTCAGCAGTAAATTTTTTACTTGTAATACAAAAGAGCCTGTATTGATTTTTATTTTTCGTAAAACCAGCAAGCGTTCAACAAGAATCACGATTGCAATCATCGAACTCAGGGCGATGGGGATCATCATAAATCCACCTTTAACAAGAATTGTTATCAAGCTCATCTGTTTTCTCCTCAGGACTTAGAGTTTTACCACGATACCGCCAAAGACCGAAATGCCGTTTTCCGGATATCCCTGCCATTTCTGATACGTTTGATCGAGCAGGTTGTCGGCCGACAGGGTAAGAGAAAATCGGTCAAAGGCTTTGGTAATTATTGCGTCAACAAGTATATATTCATCCAATTCATTTTTTTCTTTAAGCGAGGTTCTTCTTTTACCGACAAATTGAGTCGTTGTCGAGAAAAAGAAACCATAGGGCAGTTTGAGTTCAGCGTAAAGCGGGATTCTGTATTTGGGTCGGTAAGGCATGTGCTTTTCGACCGGCGAAACCGATATGCTCTTTACATTATCGGAATAGTCGATATAGAAAAGATGCAGGTACGATCTATTGCTAATATCTACAGAAACTCCGATTTTGATCTCAGTCAACTCTACATCGGTTATTGATTTGGGTACAATGAATCCGCTCTCTTTGCTTCGCTCCCGGTAAAAGGTGTGTAGCAGTTTAGTGCGTTCCAGAGCGGTATGGAATTTTATCGATGGGAACAACTCAAAAATTGCTTCGGCCTGGATTGCATAGTCGATTTCCTCCGGTCGCAAAGGAATACGAACCGAAGCAAAACGGTTTTGCATCCACCAATCCGTAAAGCGTTTAACCCGATAGCCACTCTCGATTGAAGCGAGTAATCCTGCTCTGTCGCTAAATGCCGCGTTGAATCGGGCATAGGGAGAAACCCGATCTGCCCGTGAAAAAGAATCCGATTCGACTTGATGAAGCCGCATTCCCACCACTGCGGAGTATCGCGATGAAAACGGAATCATGGATTCAAAAGCCAGCCAACCCGTTGAATAGAACGCATCGCTGGAATCCTGCTCTGTACGGTATTGGTCGTGCATATATTCTGATTTTACGCTCCAGTCGATGCCCTTCCACGGGACTGAGAAATCTCCGTAAAAGCGGTACCAATAATCTTCAGCTCTTTCCAATTCGGTTGAACTGGTATCGCTATGGAGTTTTGTGGCTCCGATTTGGGCGTTTATCTCTCCGCGGCTATGTTTGAGCGTATGCAATTTAAGCCTTGTCGTCAGGTGACCCTTGTTGACAAAACGTGTTAAATCAGGCAACGGGGCTCCATAAACGCCGCTTTGATCATGATTAAAGCTCCCGTTTACCTGCACCAAAGTGTGTTGCATTGGTTGCAGGCGAATGCCCGCGTCCAGACCGGCCTTTGTATAATCGCTATTAACATATTGCCCGTTGCTTTTGTCGTACCATGCATTCATACGGGTTTTAATATTCTTCATTTTCATGGCTCCGCCGGCATCGGTCAAAATCGTATTATAGCTGCCGGCGAGAAGCTGTGCCCAGCCTATGGATTTATCCGGCAGGTTCTCACTTTTCAGAGGTGGTTTGTCGGGGGCGCTAAACCAGGCAGCGGCTGGGGAAGACGCCTTTACCGCTGCGAAAATGGCGGGAGGCCGGGGTGCAATATTTTTTTTGCTTCCCGCATATCTCGAGGATTTATCCTCGCCAAAGATAACCACATCGGGCAATTGCAGATTTGATTCTGTCTTTAGTTTTTGATTCTGTTTATCTGCCTGGCTGGTCGTATCGCTGGGCAATTCGATTTTTGTCGGTGGAGGTTCCACTTTTTGTGCCAGAGAAACTGCCGATATCAGAAGGATGAATATAGTTGTTTTTTTCATAAGATTTTTCAATGTCCGGTATTTTATTTGTCTACCATACAGAGCACCCACAGGCTCTCAAACAACTTGATCTGTTCGAGCCACAATCTATCCGGTTGCCGGCCCGAATAGATTGCAAAAGCCTGGTTATTTACCGATCAGAGCGTTCAAGCGTTTTTTGGATTGTTCCTGTAACTCCTCCTCCATTGGATAATCGTTTAAAACAGATTGGTACAACCGCCGCGCATCCGCATATCTGCCCAATTTTTCATTAGCGCCGGCAGCATGATAGATGCTTAGGGCAACCCATTTTCTTTCGTTTCCATACAGATATTTTGTTTTTAAATAGGAGACGATGGCTTCCTGGTAATTTTGTTGTCCTTCATAGGTTTTGCCCAACAAAAACTGGGCTTCAGCACCTGTTTCCGGCTCCGCCTGTTTGAGTACATCTTCCAGATAATTTATTGCTCCGGGAAAGCGTTTGAGCTCGATATAGGTTCTGGCGAGGCCGATCAATGCCTGATTTTCAATCGGAACGCCGGTGTCCTTTTCAAGTGCCTGATTCAAATAGGTTTGAGCTTTGATAAAATCTTTCCTGTTCAGATAGATCATGCCGATGCTATAGAGGGCTTTGGCTGTATATGGATGATCTGGAAATTTGGACAGGATTTCCTTGTAGGACGCTATCGCCTGATCGTAGTGTTGATTGTTCTTGTGAAAATTGGCAATTTCCGTATAGGCATCAGCTGTGCTTTGCGCTTCGGGGAAGAGATTGTACTGTTTTTGCAGGGCATCGAGCATTTGGTCGTTTTTATCCAGATTTTTATAACAAAGGGCAATTTGATAATAGGCATTCCGGGCAGCCCTGGACTCTGGATATTCAGCGATGAGATGACGGTATTGATCGATAGCTTTTTCATATTTTTCCGAATTGGCATAAAAGTCGGCTTTATTGGCCAGAATATCTGCGGCTCTGTCCTTGTCTTTTATGGTACTGACCAGTGTATCGATAACCCCGAGAGCCTGTTCCGACTTGCCCTGTTGTACCATTGTCCACTGTAAACCGGTTACAGCGTCGTCGATGAGGTCATTGTCAGGATACTGGTCAATTATGGTGCGGTAATAGGTTTCGGCCTGGCCAAAGTCGCCGAGATTATAGTAGCAATCTGCAATCATATAGATGGCATCCACCCGCAACGGACTGTTGGGATGAGTGTTAGTAAGCATTTTTAAATCTTCGATGGCTTTATCGAATTCATCCAGGCGAAAAGCAGCCCGGCCGGCTGCGTAAAGCGCTGGTGCAGCATAGTCTTCATTCGCAAAATTTTCACTCACTTTGTGGAAAAAATCGCGCGCGAGATTCAATTTATCCAGGCGGAAATAGGATTGTCCGATTTGATAGTTTGCTTCTGCGACCTGTTTTCGCGAGGCATCGCGGCTCAGAACATCCTGATAGGCAAATATGGCTTTTTGATACGATTTACGGTTGAAAAGAGCATCACCCTTGCGCAACAGTGCATCAACGGCCATTTCGGATTGTCCGGCGGACAGACGCGAAAAAGCCTGTACAGCGGTTTTAAAATCGGAAATTTTCATCGATGCATAGCCCAGACCATAGTAGGCTTCTTTTATACGGTCATGATCGGGATTGTTCTCAATAAATTCAGCATACTGTTCAGCAGATTCGCTGTATTGCTCGAGCTTGTAAAGGGTTTCCCCTTTCCAGAAAAGCGCATCAGCAGCAATACTCTGGTTGGAAAAGGCGCGAACAACGGCATTGAGATTTTCCAAAGCTTTGGAATATTCACCTTTTTGAAACTGAATCCAGCCGATTTTAAACAGGGCGCTGGCCTTTGAGCCGGCTTTGTCGAATGTTTTGAATGATTTTCGAAAAGCGGTTTCTGCTTTATTGAATTCATTCATTGCCAGATAACACTCGCCAATCATAACCGAGGCCGCCGGTGCAATATCAGCATCCGGATAATCAGCCATTAATTTGGCATAATGGTCCAATGCATTATTATATTTACGTTCATCGAATAGTATGGATGCATACTCATAAAGGCTGTTGGGTGCATCCTGAGAGTCTTCATAATCATGGAAAACGGTGTAAAAAGATTGTTGTGCCTTTCTGATATTGTTTGAAAGCTTGAAGTTTATGCCTGCCTGAAAATAAGAGGACGCCACGATAGAGGGGGCATTGCTTAGACGGGTGGTTTGTAAAAAAGCCTCTGCAGCTTTTTGATGATCGTTCATGTTTTGATATGTCCATGCGAGACTGTATTGAGCGTCATCGGCAAATTTGTTATTCGGGATTCCGATAATGATTTTATAGGCTTGAATGGCTTTTTGGTAGTCTTTGATTTTGAAAAACGATTCTCCGATAAAAAATTGTGCTTCATTTTTCAAATCGTTCTGTGTATGATTTTTCAGAGCGGCGGAGAGGTATTTTATGGCATTCTCATATTCTTCCCGAGCAAAGGCGGTAAATCCTTTTCGATAGCTGGCCTGTTCCGCCAGTTCGCTGTTGGGCGTTGTGTCTATCAGTTTGCTGTATGCTTCCAGGGCTTTGTCGTACTCTTTCAGATTTTCATAAATATATCCGGCTGAAAAGAGGGCATAGTCTGCCATTTTGTTCTGAGGATCTTCCTGAACGACTTTGGCATAATAATAGAGCGCATTTTTAGGGTCTCCTGACTGGTAAAGCGCTTCTGCATACCAGTAATACGCCATGGGAAGCAGGTCGCTTTGCGGGTGGTCGTCTATAAAGGATTCCAGAGTTTTGATGGCATCATCATAGCGGCGGGCGTGGACGAGGGCTTCGCCGATACGATAGTTGGCCTGAGGGCGGTATCCGATTGCCGGGTAGTGGGTTAACAGGGTTCGATAGGCCGAAATGGCTTGCAGATAATTGCCGGTATAAAAATGGCTTTCTGCGAGCAGGAATTGCGCTTCTTCGCAATATCTGCTTTGGTCATATTTCTGAATAAAGTCCTCCAGCTGTTCTGCAGCCAGATCATAAAGCTGATCCTTGAACATTCCTTTGGCGACGAAAAAATCCTGCTCTACAGCCGCGTCGACGGTCTGAGCTCCGGTATGGTATGCAAGCAGTATAACGCTTAGAACCACTACCGTGATCGATTTGATATTTTTCTTTAACATACCTAGAATACTTTTTATTTTAATCAATGGTTCCGTTAAATGTGTTTATTCTTCCTGATTTTATGATATTGTATTAAAATTTTCAATAAAATTAAAGGATTAATTCAAAAATTTGCAACAAACAGGATTATTTATTTTTTTTTGTTAAAAAATTCACTATTTTTGATTGAAAATAATATTCCTGAATTTAGGCAGAAATTGGGTAAATCATGATGAGAATCGCACTGGCTTCAGACCACGCGGGTTTTGACTATAAAGAAAAGATCAAACTCTACTTACTGGAAAAGAAATTCGAGGTCTGTGATTTTGGCACGCATTCTCGGGATATGGTTGATTATCCTCAAATGATCAGGCCCGCTGCTCTGGCGGTTTCCCAAAAAGAGTGTGAGCGAGGCATTATTCTCGGAGGATCGGGTAACGGAGAAGCCATTGTTGCCAATCGTATCCCGGGCATACGTTGTGCGGTTTGCTGGGATGTAAAATCAGCCCGGTTGGCCAGGGAACACAATGATGCCAACATAATTTCCATCGGTCAACGTATGTCATCCCTGGATCTTGCCCTGAAAATTATCGAGACCTGGCTGCAATCTGAATTTGCAGGCGGCCGTCATTTGCGACGAATCCAACAAATCGATGAAGAACCATCATAGGCTCTTACGAAAGCAGGAGAGCAGGCATCGGCTAAATATCAAGTTTTTGATATGAACAAATCAACGAAAAATATTGCACTGGCCGGTTTGATCGGGGCGCTCTATGCTGCTCTTACCATCGGCATGGCTCCGCTCAGTTATGGCCCCGTTCAAGTCAGAATTTCTGAAAGCCTCACGGTTCTTCCTTATCTGTTTCCGGGTACGATTTATGGATTGTATTTCGGCTGCATGGCCGCCAATATTGTAGGTGGCTATGGATTAATTGATATTTTGGGTGGCAGTTTGCTAACACTGTTGGCAGCAATTCTGACTTTTTATTCGGGAAAGATTAAAAAACCCTGGCTTGCTCCATTGCCTCCGGTCGTGATTAATGCGTTTGGTGTTTCTCTTTATTTGCATGTTCTTGCTGATATGCCTTATTGGATAACGGTTGCTTATATCGGCCTCGGGCAATTCCTCAGTTGTTATGGTCTGGGGCTTGCTCTCCTGTATTTTCTTTTAAAGCGCAAACGTCAAAAGGGCGAATCCAATTGGTTTTGAATCTCCTTGGCCAGATGGGTATTGCACACCCCTATAACACCAATCTCTTTTCTTCCCAGCACCTTTCCGAGTGCATCGGTCGTGAGGTCGAGTTTTCTATGGTTGACTGGAGAAAATTTTTTGATCAATTTTGCCTGCAAAGTGGTTGAACTATTGCGCGCAAAAAGCAATAGAGCAACGTTTTTTCTAGCCAATTGTTCTTCTGTGGCCATTCTGCCGACACAAAGCGCACCGGCCTTTTTTGCAAGTCCCAAGAGTCCGGACAATTTTTTCGACATATATTGCGGTTCCCGTTTATATTGTTCCAACATTTAAGTATAGCCGATAAAAGTAACAAAAACAAGCAAAAAATAGTTACTGGTATGGGACAACAATGTCTCAAACAAGACAAGTTTTGAAAAATATGCAATATTTTCAAAATTTTTGTTGCTTTTTAGGGACATGTGTCGTATATTTTTGACAAGAGTGTAATACAGACCTGATTTGAACCGGCAACCTACCTTTTATGTTTTCGCATCCTTCAGGGTTTTCACAGACAATGTTGGGGAATAGTTGATGCGAAAGACTTTTCTCAGTCCACGCGATCCCATGGATATTCGACAATTGTTCACTGGCAAGATTTTGCGTCGTATTTCTTCTTTGGTCATTTTGACCAACAAGCATGGCGAAATTATCTGGGTGAACCATCATCGAACTCGCCTGGCAAAGAGTTTTGTCAATGTTATCCAGTCATCGATTTTCGATCACCCGTTACTGTATGAGAGCGGTATTTCTGGTCGAATCAAGCAACTTTATGATGAGAAACCGGAGTTTGGAGGAGGGAAATTTTCATCTTCGATCCGTGGAGGGCGTGTAGAGGTTGAACTTATTCCACTTGTGAGAAACAAGCGGGTTATTTCTGTTGCAACAATCATTGAGGAAGAAAAATCATCGCAGGCCCCTGTATCGATTCTTAAGGCCATAGAATCTTTCATCGATCTGATGCCTCAGATGGTTATTTTCGTCGATGATTCTTATAAAATCGTAATGGCCAACAAGGCTTTTGTGGATTATTTTAATATCTCATATGCTCAACTATCGCTTTGTTCATTATTCAGTTTCGTTTTTCAGGAAGATCAGAGTCGACTACGGCGGCAGATTGATTCCTGTTTTCAAGATCAGCAGCAGCGCCGTTTTGTTGTAGAGATGGATCCTGGCGGTAATCTGTCTTTTTCGCTTTCCTGCGTTAGCTACGGAAGCGGGCAGGAATATGTTCTTTTACAGAGTACCAATTCGGGTCCGATATTCCACCAGTGCGAGGTGGACAAGGTTCGTTATCTCAGTCAATTCGCCGGTCGTATTGCGCATGATTTAAATAATGCGCTTGGTCCGGTAATTAACCAGCTGGTATTATTGCGCAATGATCTGGGCTCCGGTAATGACATACATGAACTGCAGAATCATATAGATATCATTCAAAAACATTCAAAACGCATTTCCGAGATCATCGATGATATCGGTGATTTGAAAAATCACAAACGAGATGATGTTTCCAAAGTCAAGCTTGAAAATATTATTCATCAGGCAATTTTAATCGCCGACATACAGCGACCGCATAAATCGGGACGCATTACGACCAATTATCCACCTGATTTACCCTTAATTGAGTGTTGCGAAGCAAGGATTGAGAAGGCAATTTTTGAAATTATCATGAATGGTCTGGAAGCATGCGGTAAAAAGGGCCAGGTTCACATAAACGTAGATTATATCGATGAAGGCCAGGAAAAATTCAGTATCAGAATCAGCGATAATGGCAAAGGAATCCCCCGCGAACGGCATGAGAAGATATTTGAACCCTTTTACACAACCAAAGATGAAAAATGGGCCGGTCTTGGATTGACAATTGCGATGGGAATCATAAAGAGTCATAACGGCTTTTTAAAGGTTATGAGCGAGGTAGAGAACGGTACTGTCATGACTGTGGAATTACCTCGTCGCTATACAGAAATGCATGTTTAAAATGGTGGAAAAAACGGTGTTTATTCATCTGGATAGTTCATTCGGGGTTATTGATTATCATCCTGATATAAAGGATAAAATCAAGCCTTTTCATAAAATCAAAAGCAATATTTTTTTCCCTCAGCTTCACAAAACATTATGGAAAACGATGGAGCGGGATGTCCATCGGGCGTTGACGGAAGGCAAAACCAGCTTTCAAGAAAAAAAACTTCGAACCGAGTTTAAAAAATATGACTATTTCCTGATCAGGATTGCTCCGATTGCCGGCAATAAAATTATTAACGGTGTGGAGATCGGTTTTGAAAATATCCAGGCTCAAAAAGATCGGGAAGAAGAAAAAGATCTCAGGCAAAAGATGGAAACCGTTTCATCTTTGGCTTCCCAATTGGCTCATCAGCTCAATAATCCTCTGGCAGCGATATTAAATCAAATCGGCGCACTGCTTTTGGAGGATCTAAATTCGGTGGAGCCTTTGCGATTGCGTGAGGAAATTCAAGCTCTGCAGGAAAAGGTTTACTCGCTTTCCGTTCTGACCAACTCCTTTGAAGCCTTTACGCAGGAACAACCGCATAATTATCGCCTGGTGAATATTGGAAATATTATTGAAAAATCAGTCGAGCTTGTCAAGTTACTGGAAGCGAGTGGCAAGATAGATTATGCTTTAAAAATCGACAGGAATTTGCCCTACATACTGGGCAATGAAATTACACTTGAACTCTCTTTGATCAATGTTTTACGGAATTCAATCGAGGCTTTGACCGATGGCGGTAAAATTGCAGTTAATGCCTATACCGACTATCATGGAGAAAATGTTGTTATTGAGATCAGGGATACAGGCATAGGGTTTCAAATCGACAATCTCTATCGTCCCTTTGATCCTTTTTTCACCACTAAATCAGGGGATCATGTCGGATTGGGCTTGACAGTAACCTATAATGTTATTTCAAATCACAATGGAAGAATAAGACTGGATAAGGGCAAACATACAACAGTCACCTTAACGCTACCGATACCTAAAAAGTGAGAGGATAGAAAAATGGGTACTTTGAAAAAAAATTCGAACAAGATATTGGTTATCGATGATGATAAGCAAGTTCTGGATACGATCATCAAATTACTAAAAAGTGCTAATTATAAATGTATCGGAGCGACATCCAGAGCTCAGGGGCTGGAAATGATCAAAAAGGAAGATCCTCTTGTCATATTAACGGATTTAAAAATGGAGACCGGAACAGCGGGAATCGATTTACTGGAAGCGGCGCGGGATATAGATCCCAATGCCGTGGTCATACTCTATACCGGATATGGCACGGTTCCCAATGCCGTTGAAGCCTTTAAAAAAGGGGCTTTTGATTTTATTCAAAAAGTCAAAGTACACCATGATATTTTGCTACCCATTGAGCGGGCAGTCAGGTTCGCCCGAATTCAGCGCGAAAACACCTACCTCCGCAACACCCTGGATTTTTCCGGCGATAACGGATTCTATGGCGCTGTTGGAGCCAGCAGCAACATGAAGACTCTATTCGAAAGAACCAAACGGGTTTCTCAAACTGATGCGACGATTTTAATAACAGGGGAAACCGGAACCGGCAAGGAAGTTCTGGCCAGAGGAATACACTATTACAGTCCGAGAAAAAAAAATTCTTTTATACCGGTTGCCGTTGGTAACCTTCCGGATCACCTTTTAGAGGCCGAGCTTTTCGGTCACGTTAGAGGATCGTTTACAGGAGCGAATACGGATAAAGAGGGGTTGGTTGAAGCGGCGGACAAGGGAACCATTTTTTTGGATGAAATCGGTGAAGTGAATTTTGACACCCAGCATAAATTATTGCGTGTTTTGCAGGAAAAAACAGTGAGGCGGGTTGGCAGTGTCAAGGAGCGGGTTATTGATGTTCGCTTTGTCAGCGCCACCAATGAAGATCCTGAAGAACTGGTGAAAAAGAACAAAATGCGCGAAGACCTTTATTACCGGTTGAATGTTATACAGCTCAACATTCCTCCCTTGCGCGAACGCAAGGAAGATATTCCCATTCTCGCTTATCATTTTTTAAAGCTCTATAAAAGCACGGGCCTGGTTGAAGTTGAGGAAATCGATAATGATGTGATGATGATGTTTCATGAACATGACTGGCCCGGAAACGTGCGGGAGCTTCAGGCTTTGATACA
This sequence comes from Candidatus Zhuqueibacterota bacterium, assembly GCA_014728085.1. Taxonomy (GTDB): domain Bacteria; phylum Zhuqueibacterota; class Zhuqueibacteria; order Residuimicrobiales; family Oceaniaggregativiventaceae; genus Oceaniaggregativivens_A. The sequence goes on along the minus strand of WJMF01000075.1, from coordinate 62,421 downwards.
GCAACTTATCGCTTTGGCAACAAAACCGGTAATAAAAGTAGAGGACCTACCGGAAAAATACAGACCCTCATCGAAAAAAGTTTTCGTCAATGCCGATACCGAGCTGGATTTCAAGGAAGCAAAATCGAGAATTATCGATGAATTTGAGAAAAACTATATCGAAAAGCTGCTCAAAAAATATAACGGTAATATTACCAAAGTCGCTGATGCTGCCGGCCTGAATCGCAAGACGATCTACCGGCTGATGGAGGCGAGGGATATAACCTTTGAGCGAACTCGAAATTCAGACGACTAGAGGTAATCATTACTGTCTTGATTGATAAAACCGCAGATGAATAGAGCTCTATTCTTCTGCGGTTTTTTTGTGTATTTTACTAAACGATGAGTGGCTTACGGGTCACAATTTTATCGGGGTTTTTGTTTTTTTGTCTTTTTTGCCTACGTAAGCCATATAAAAACAATATTTAAATTTTATCCTCTCATTGAAAATAATGGCATAAAAATTGTTAGTTGTTAAGCAAAGGGTCAGCAACCACTTTACAAATGAAAGGTGCAACTGCAGATGAAGCCATTTACCAAGGAAAAGCAGAAAACCATTCTCATCGCAACATTTGATCAACGCACCCGGCAATTATTAACAGATCAGTTAAGCGATCACATGAATCGACTCTGTTTTGTGACAAGAGGTTCGCATGTGCTCATGGAGATTCTGGAACAGGAGGTGGATATTTTACTCCTGGACGTGGATATGCAGGGTATTATCGGTATTGAAATTTTGCCGATTATCCGCAAATTGCGTCCTCGTTTACCCGTTATCCTCATTACCCAGGATTTCACAGCACAAATTCGCAAAGTAGCTGCGGAACAGGGTCTAACCTTTCAAACCAACAAACCTGGTTCAACTATCGAGATGAAAACAATCGTATCAGCAACCGAGAAAATCATTGAAAAGAGAGAGATGCATCAATTGGCTGGTTAGAGGGACGGTTCTGATGATCTCCAATAACTGAACTGTGGGCCAGGAGCTCTGCCGCCGTTGGCGGTAGAGCTTTTTTTTTATCGTATTCCTGCCTGTATACCGCTCTACACATATGGGACATGTATGTCCCCTTTTTTCGCCTGTTTAATGAATAAAATATTTACTAAAAAACTTATTTAATAAAAAATTTTAACCTGACCTTATTGTTTAAAAAACAATATTTTAAAAGGGTGGATTGTGGAGGGATTGTTATATTTTTACTACACCTGTCACATAATGGCATAATCTATGCTTGAGGGAGGGTGTATGACCAAAATTAACGGCTATTGATTTTAATGCTATGGAACAGTCCTGATTTTTGTAACAAAGGAGGAAAATGTATATGGGTTTGCAAAATATAAATTTTGGTTTACAAATAAGAGTGGTGCTGATTGTTTTGCTGATTTGTTTTTTTCAGCTTTACGCCGGTTCATTACAGATTTCATGGAATGAAAATACGGAACAGGATCTTGCGGGCTACCGGATTTATTACGGATTGTCTTCGCAGGCCTATTCAGATACGATTGATGTCGGAAATGTCACCAGTTATGCGGTCGGCGGGTTGGTCGATGGCGAAACGTATTACTTTACCGTAACTGCCTATGATTTTTCCGGAAATGAAAGCGAATTTTCCGATCAAGTATTTGCCACTGTCGGAACCCATAATATCGCTGCTACCTATGCTACCGCGGGTATTGCCATTACCTGGGATGAGGTCAACGGGGCAGATTCTTATCAGGTTTTTCGAAGCACAGAACCCTATTTCACACCCGGCCAGCCGGTTGCCAGTGTTACTCAGCTCAGCTATACCGATAACAGCTATAGCGAAGTAGCCGGACAAGGCAGATATTACCTTGTTAAGGCACTCTCCGGCGGAGAAGAGATTTTTCGTTCAAAACGCGTGGGTGTCTTTACCAGCAGAATTGCCAGTGGTACCAATATGGTATCCATACCCTTGATCCCCGTTAATCCTTCCATATCAGCGGTTCTCGGTGCTCAACTCCATGGCGCAACCAATTTTCTTGATGCTGATAAGGTTTATTACTGGGAGGGAAGCGGATATAATATTGCCTGGCTGGTTGAAGGATCGACTGGTCCTCTGGAAGGAAAATGGATGAACCTGACAGGCAGTGAAGAGTCGAATATAGAGCTTTCTCCGGATCAGTCCTTCTGGATTATCCATGAACCCCAGGAGGAGGAATTGATTACCTTTGCCGGTATCGTGAGCGAGGAAGCGTCTCGGACGATCGCGTTAACAGAGGGGACAAATTTTATTGGTTGGCCGTTTCCGCTGGAGGAGAGCCTGGATCAGAGTGAATTGTATGAAGATGGTGTTGTCAAAGGGGCTACCAATAGCATCGGTGCCGATAAAATTATGCGCTGGAACCCGGATTTGAATCAATTCGAGATGGCATGGTGTGTTGACAATACCGGTACGGAATACGATGGCAAGTGGTATAATCAGAATGGATCCGGTTTGACAACGATTCAATTCAAGCCAGGGTTTGGATATGTATTGTTACGACAGAATCAATATCAGAACAATGATTGGTCTGTACCCAATCCCAATTTCTAGTTAGAAGTAAAGGATTTCTATAAAGGAGGTTTACGATGAACAAGTGTGTGTTGTGGCTGCCAACTTTAATTTTCATGATGATTTTGGGCAATAATTTGATTTTTGCTCAAAATACCGGCGGACTGATGGCTTTTTGCAGTGAGGGAATCCTGGATGTTGGTGGTGACCCTCTGCAGGGAGATGCTCAGGGGGGTGATTTAATTCAGTTGATCTATATTGGTCCGGATGGAATTCATAGTCCGCCTACCCCACAGGGACAAACCACAGGCGATGACCTGCTTTTGGGTACATCCTATGTAGGAGCCGGTTATCCTTTTGAAGCTGCTGCCGGCAGATTTTCCGATCTCTTTTCTCATACGCTTTTGCAGCCGGATACAACGGTGTATCTCAGAGCCTGGAATTATGCCGAGTTTACCGGTGAAGAATCGGATTTGGGATATGGAGATTCACAACCGATAACGATTGCCAACTCTGGTAATTCCCTTTTACCCCCTCAGCACGATTTTACCAGGTGGTCTATTTCCTACGTTTTCCCGGTAGAATTGGCCACTTTTACGGCAACAGCTCGGAACGGTTATGTTCTTTTAGAGTGGGTAACCGAAAGTGAAACGGATAATGCCGGATTTTACCTCTATCGGAGTACGCATCCTGATGGAGATCGAACTCAGATCAACGATCAGATGATTCAAGGGCAATATAATTCTCAAGCTAAAAATGAGTATCGTTTCAAAGATGAGCAGATCGATGAGAATACCATTTATTATTATTGGCTTGCAGATGTGGGAATCGACGGATTGATGAGCTATCACGACCCGGTTGAGGTGCAAACCAAGACGCTGCCGGTAGAATTCGCACTTTATCAAAATTTTCCCAATCCGTTCAATCCGACCACAACAATTGGATATTCCATAAAAGATCAGGGTCCGGTTCAGTTGGCCATCTATAATATTCGGGGGCAGCTGGTCCGTCGTTTGGTCGATGAAATTCAATTTGCCGGTCACTATGATATCGTCTGGAACGGCAGGGATGATCAGGGTATCAGGGTACCATCTGGTACCTATATGTATGTACTTGAAACCGAATCTTTCAAAGATAGCAAAAAAATGGTGTTAATGAAATAAGACCGAGAGGTTAAAGATGAAGAACAAAAACAGCTGGATCATTTTACTTTTCATAGCGCTTTTTATGTTCACTTCCTGTTCGATACGACCAAGGACGAGCAGGGTTGCGGATGATAATCAAGCCGACAAGGTTGTTATCAGATTCTCTGAAAACGAAGAACAAAAAAGCGATGAAGAGAGTATTCTTGAGTTTCTGGGTGAGGAATCGGAAAGTGACGCTGAAAGCTCATCCGCAGCGCATGAGCGATCTGCTGAACATCCGGATAGCGAGTCCGTAGAGTCAGAGGCGGATAAGAAATCATCCGATGAGGAAAAAGCCGTTGGTGAGGTAGCTGAACAGTCAAAAGCGGCAGAAAAGGATAAATCGGACGACAGGACAGAAGAAATGGCAGATGTTGAATCGCTGGTGAGTCAGGTTGAAGAGGTCGTCCGTAACCATTCGGCAGGTACCTTTGTCATTGGCGGCGGTGATGTTTTGGAATTCAAGTTTTTCAAAAATCCGGAATATAACGAAAAAGTCCGGGTTCGTCCTGATGGCATCATTACGCTTCAACATGTCGGGGAAATCAACGTAATGGGTAAAGCGCCGGCTGAAATCACTGAAATGGTCAGAGCGGCGTATGCGGAAATACTTGTAGCCCCCGAAGTGACGATGTTTGTACGAGAATTTAGCGGTAATTTCTGTTACGTTATGGGCGAAGTGGAAATTCCCGGTCAATATCAAGTGGTCAAAGGGATGTCGATTATGCGGGCAATAGCGTCTGCAGGGGGTGCCAAACGCAGCGGCAAAATGAACAGTGTCATATTGATTCGGGGAGATCAAAATAGAAATACTGAAATTTCCCGAGTCAATCTAAACATCTCCAGTCTTGCCAAAAAAGAAGGAAATGACATGCGGGTGGAGGCCTATGATATCATTTATGTGCCGCGGACCTTCATTTCAAACCTGGACGCATTTGTCAAGCGAATCTACGATTATGCCGTTCCTCCGCTGGATCTCTGGATAAAATACAAGTATTGGGATCGCTGGAATGATTAATAATTCAATGAATTTAATTAAAATGAGGATAACAAGATGATTCAGTATAGTAAAGCAGATAGTCCAATGTCACCACAAGGTTTTTTTGAAGTGGTGCGTAAGCGTCGATTTACTATCTTCTTGACTTTTGCTGTCATTTTTCTTGGCGTGGTGTTGGTCACCTTTTTAATGCCACCGACATATCGTTCTTCCGCAAAAGTGATGGTAAACTATCTACTCGATCTGGATACGGCGCATTTATTGAATCTTGTTCGGACCCAAGACAGATCTTATTATGACCAATTGAATTCTGAAACGGTGATATTCAGATCCCGAGCGGTTCTGGAGCCCGTGGTCGTAAAGTTACGCAATCCGGACTATCCGGTAGAGAATGAGCAACTTTCATCGTCGGAGCTCGATAACGCTGTTCTTCATCTGAAAAACAGGATCAATGTCGAACGCGACAGAGATACCAACGTTCTGATCGTGAGTTGTGAGGACAGGAATCCCAACTGGACCAAAAAGATCGTAGATGAGGTTGTGAATCAATATATCGAACAGCGACCTTTGCTTAACAGAGATGAACGTGCACTCGAGTTTATCGACAAGCAAATTCAGTCTATTGAGAAGCGAATTCACGATATCAAAGCCAGGGGCATGGAGTATCAGCAAAAGAGCGATCTGATTGCTCCCGGTGAACAGGGGAAGATTTTGCTTTCCTCTTTGGCTGTTTTTGATCGCGAATTAACAAAAATTCGATCGGATCGAATGAGCAAGGAAGCACAGGTAAAAGTTATTCAGGAGCAACTGGAAAAGGGAGATGATCCGAGCCTGCTTGCAACCGAGTCGAGTGCCTATGTCAGCAAGTTTGATTATATCAACAGTTTGAAGAAAGCGCTGTTAGAGCTCGAATTGGAGAAGGAGCGCCTTGCGCTTAAATTTACAGACAAACATCCCAAAATGGTTGCGATTGTCTCTGACATTGAAGAGACGCGAGAAAAGTACAAGCAGGCTGCCCGAGAGATACTGGATTCCGAGATGGCTGCTTTAAAAACGCTGCAAATTAATGAACAGGCACTTTTAAGGCGCATTAACCAGGTTGCCAAATCAATCAACGGCCTGGCCAAGAAGGAATTTGAATTGGGGAAAATCACCCTGGGCGTTTCGGATTTGGAGAGCGTTCATTCCATGTTGCTGAAACAACGTGAAGAGGCGAAGATTTCCGCCGACAAACAGGAATACTCTATCAAAGCGCGCGTTATCGAGTCTGCAGTGACGCCCCGATTCCCCGTCAGACCGAACAGACCTCTTTATATCCTTCTTGGATTTTTGGTCGCTTTGGTCGTGGCTTTTGGACTTTCGTTTTTCGTGGAGTATTTTGACCATTCTTTGAATACCGCAGAGGATGCGCAAAATTGTTTGGGATTGCCGCTTTTGGCTACGATTTCGGATATTCAATCCCTTAAAACTGAGCAACCAAAGCAAGGACAGGGCAAACAAAAGCCAGATTCAAAATGAGCATCATAAGCGATAAAATGTAAGGAGGTTATGTAATGAAGAATCTATTAAAAGTCAAAAGATGGGAATCTGGGTTAAAACAGTACGAGTTGGCATTTCTTCTGGGGTGTAGTGCAACCTATTTATCAATGGTTGAGAATCATCGGGTAGAAGCAACCTGGGAGTTTAAACGAAAAGCATCAGAAATTTTTGGTTGTTCAGTGGAAGAGTTGTTTATGGAAGGAGTTGAGGAAAGTGAATAGCGAGGCTGTCATGTATACCAAATTTTATGGGTTAGAAGAAGAACCTTTTTCCACAACCACCAATCCCAAGTATCTGTATCGCAGTAAAATGCATCAGCAGGCACTGGACAGATTGATGATGGCTGTGAGTGAAAGAAGAGGAATCAATGCGATAATCGGTGAGCCCGGCCTGGGCAAAAGTACGCTTATCCGTACATTACTGAGTGGATTCAGTTCAAATGTACAATATGCCTGGGTGTTCAACACGACCCTGGATGCGCGTGAACTGCTAAAGTATATCTGCAGGGATTTCGGTTTCTCCCCGCAGGGTAAGGATCAAAGCGACCTGTTAATGGAACTTTATGCTTTCCTTATTGACAGATATGAACAGGGCAAATACACACTTTTGGTGATCGATGAAGCTCAGAATCTCAAGCACGAAGTTCTTGAACAGATTCGACAGCTATCCAATCTTGAAACGTCGAGGCGGAAGTTGTTACAGGTGATTCTGTCCGGCCAGCCACAATTAGACGTGCATCTTGATCACCCGGATTTATTTCAACTGAAACAGAGAATATCATTCAAGAGCTGGTTGTATCGAATGAAGCTGGAAGATACGCGGGAATATATACAATTCCGGCTTGAAAAAGCGGGTGCCAAGAAGGAAAATTTATTTTCTCAGGCGGCACTGGAATTGATTCACGAATTTTCCGACGGTGTTCCGAGAATTATTAATCAAATTTGTGAAAATGCCCTCATGGCCGGAGCCGAAAACAAAGACACACAGATCCAATCCTCCTGCATCAGATCATTATTGGAAGAGGGTAAGATCACCCCGGCAAAACCGGCTTTGGGATCTGACCACCGAAAAGACGCCGAATCCGATGAGGACAAAGCGGAGAAGGTCTCAATGTCGAAAATGGAAAATTTTGAGTTGCTGGATATTGGAGAGCTGTCCTTAACCTGAGTCATCACATCATAGAAAAAGAGGCTAAAAAATGAGCATATTATATAACGAATTGAATCGACTTGAGGAGAAGGAGCAAAAACAGGCCCAACCTCCTCAGGGACTGGCAAAAGGAAGGCTGGATCTTGATTTGCCGGAAGAGATCGTCAATGATTTTTACGATCTGAAAGAATATATTCGAATCTCTTCACGACGATCGAGCCGAAGAACGCTGGCATTTGCGAGCCCGACAGATGCAGAAAGTTCGGCCATGATTGCGGCCTATGTCGGCTATTTATTGTCAGGTGCAAGCATGCGTTCTCGAAAAGCCAAAATTGTCACTTCAATCGGCAGAGATAAATCTGTTTCCGAAAAAAGCGATCAATCCTTTTTCAAGGAAGGATTTAAAAAGGAAATCGGCGAAAATCGTGATGCTCAAAATATTGAAACGGAAAATCTGACAAGGGTATTGATTATCGATATGAATATGCATCAACCTTCTGTTCACAGATATTTGAATATGAAAGTAACCCAAGGGCTGGGCGATGTTCTGGAGCAGGATTTTCAGTGGCGACGGATGATTAAAAGCGTTGCCGGTTCAAAACTAGATATCATGACTGCCGGGTCCGCCAATACCCCTGCGGCCGAACTTTTGTCCTCAGATGGTTTTGTTGGTCTGATTAATGAGTTACAAAAAAGCTATAGATACGTGCTATTTAGCGCTCCCCCCGTACTAAGTCATTCCGAAGCGCTCACTATTGCCGCACTGGCTGACGGAACGGTGATGGTGGTTCAGGCCGGTATGACCCGCTGGGAAGAAGCACAAATGGCGAAAAGAAAATTACTAACCGCTCATGCAAATCTATTGGGCGTTGTACTGGACAAGCAAAAAAAAACAAGTAAATAAATCATTAATTGAGTGGAAAAAGCGATTATGGAATTGGCCAATAGACCAAAAGAATTCAAATGGTGGATTCTTATACCTCTTGTCGGGATATCTGTTGTTTTACTGAGTATCTGGATTTGGACCTTTCCGTTTAAATGGGCCTTGTATGGTACTCTGGCGGTTATTTTTGTTTTTGCACTGCCACTGATTCCCAATTTGAAAAAATTTATTCTTGGATTGACCATCTTTATTCTCCCTCTGGAGATCGAATATAACCTTATTACCCTTCCCGGCAAATATGGGGTAAATAAAATTGCCCTTGGCCCGGTAGATGTATTGTTGTTTTTGTTGCTTGTGATGTGGATTTACGATGCATCTCGGGCCAAAACAACGGGGCATATCCGCTTTTTCCCGGCGATTTCAGTACCATCCATATTTCTCATCCTGGCCGCTGGTTTATCCATGATTAACGCTATCGACAGAGGAGCCGTGGCGGTTTTGATCTTTACCTTTATAAAAGCTTTTGTTTTCTTTTGGGTCCTGGCGAATACAATAAATTCGGAAGAGGACCTGAATTTTGTCGTTAAAATTTTCTTGCTCACAATTGTTGTACAGTGTCTGTTATTTTTGTTATATTTCTATACGGGGGAAACCCTGGCTTTTCTCGGCATCGGGGAAGAAGGAAAAACCCGGCTGAGCTTTCGAGGACGCATTGTTGAGGTAATTCGACCGGCGGGAACACTGGGCCATGTGGCATCCTTTATTAAATATCTGCTCTTATTTTTACCGATGGCAGTGACTCTGTCTCTTTATCCAAAATTGTTCAGATACAAGGGATTACCCCTTATTACCACCTTTTTCGGTATTATGGTGCTTATTCTTTCTGTGCTACGGGGCGGCTGGCTGGCTTTTGTTTTCGCTGCTCTATTCATTCCTTTTTTGCTTTTTCATTATCGTCTGCTGTCTTTAAAGACGATTATAAATATATTCATATTTGTCATTATATTGTGTTGCCTGGTTTTTTATTATAACGATATTATCCTGGATCGTCTTACCACACCGGATAAAGGGTCTGCTCATAGTCGTATTACCACTGTAAAAGTGGCCATAAAAGTAATACAAGATTATCCGATTTTCGGGGTTGGACTCGGTAACTATTTGCTTTTTATCGACGATTACTGGATCTCGGAAGATCCTTTTACCAGCTATGCTCTCGTACATAATTACTATTTTGGCCTTACCAGCGAGATGGGTTTGGTAGGGTTGAGCGCCTTTCTCTGGCTCCTGATGGCGATGTTTTTTCGCTCATGTCGCATCCTGAGGTCAAGGTTAAGATCATTCAGGATATTGGGGGTGGGACTGATCGCAACCATGATTGCATTCCTGATTCTGTCTAATACGAATATTGCAGACTATGGAAATCCGATCTTGTTTATGGCCTTTTTCGGCGTTGCGGCCATCATTGAAAGTGTTAACAAATTGAATGAGGTGTACGGAGAAAAGGTTTTTCAAATACTGGAAAACAAGAGATGGACAGATGAATTTTAATTCGCTATCAAGATGGATCGGCAAGCATGTTTTTTTTCGCAAAGTGGCGTTTTCAATAATTCGTTTAACGACGCTGCGTGAATGGTATATTAATCGATTGTTTAAAAAGATTTTACCAAACAAAAACGAGTCTTTTTGTTTTCTGGATTTGGGGTGTGGCCTCGGTCAACACAGCATTGCCATTGCCCGAAAATATCCCCATTCCCGGGTAATTGCGATAGATGCCGACCGGGAAAAGATAGAAAACTGCCGTTATTTTGCCCAAAAAGAAAAGATATCAAATATCCGGTATTTGTCAATAAATGCGCAAGATCTCGGACCGGAAATGTCATGCGATGTTATTCTTTGCAACAGTGTTCTGGAACATATAAGAGATGACGAGACCGTCCTTTTGGCTTTGTTTACTATTTTGAGGGCAGGTGGGTATTTGTTGATATATGTTCCCATCGCCGAAGATCGCCTTTTACCGCATCTGACCCGGCAACAGCATAAACTGTTGCAGCGTGATAAGGCAACCTTTTTACATGAGCATGTGCGATATTACAACAAATCAGAGTTGTTGACCAAGTTGAAGCGAACCGGTTTGGAAATCGACGACTTTGAATTTACTTATGGCATGTATGGAAAACTCTCTTATGATATTATTACAACCGTGCAATATAGCCCGTTTTTCAAGTTTGTTTTTCCGTTTTATCTGCTATTTTTGCATCCCTATATAATGCTTCTGATGTGGGCGGATTACCGGCAGCAGATTAAAACGGGTAACGGACTCGTAATCGTTGCCCATAAACCGAATACCGCCGGGTTTTAAGATGAATGTATCGATAAAAAATTCACTCATCACCAATACCGCATCAAGATCTGTTGCGGATCTCAGTACACGTTTGATTTCGGCTTTTTATTGGATTTTAATCGTTCGTTACCTGGGTGCAGAAGGATTGGGGGCTTTGGTCTTCAATCTTGCGCTGTTGAATGTTTTTACAACATTTTCAACAATGGGATTGGGTGCTTTGATTATCAGGGATGTCTCTAAAGATTTCAGCCGGGCTTCGGAATACCTGGGACATTCTCTTCTATTGGGAACACTGTTTGCCGGCGTTTTAGGGGTGTTGATGTATATTTCATCGGCTTTTATGAGCATCGAAGGTGAAACGCGTTCGCTGACACTGATATTTGCGCTGGCGTTACCGTTTGTTTCCGGATTTTATTGGTGTAAATCATTGCTCTGGGCCGCCGAGAAATTATCGCGTGTCGCTCTTGTAAATGTTATTGAGAGTGTTTTTAAAGTAACAGCAGGAAGCATCTTGCTCATACTGGGCTATGGTCTCGTACAGATTGCCCTGGTCATTCTATTCAGCAAAATTATCGCTTTTTTATTAAACTATTATTTTGTGCTGCGAATTTGTAAACCCAGGTTTACCATTCATTTTGCAACCATCGGTTACTTTTTAAAACACATACCGGTTTTTTCAGCTTCTAATATATTATATAATATTTTCCAGTCTGCTACGGTACTCATACTCACCAGCCTCAAAGGAGAAGCTCAGGCAGGAATTTTTTCAGCTGCATATAAAATCGTTGATCTTTTTTTATCGTTTGCCCACGCCTATGGCCAGGCGCTATTCCCGATTGTTTCCAGACATTTTCAGGAGGGTATCGAGCTGGTTAAAAAATTGGTTTCGAGGTCGGTTATCTATATCTTTGTGCTTTTTATGGGAATAACAGCGATATTTTTTGCCCTATCCGAAGAAATACTGGGATTTTTGTATGGATCGGAATTAATGAACATCAGTACCGTTTTTAATATCCTCATCTTTTCATTGCTGTTTTTATCCCTTCGACCGGTGTTGGTGTATATTTTGGTTGCCAGACATTACGAAAAATACGATCTCCTCGCCAATGCTGTCTCGACTCTTTTTCTGCTGATTTCATCCTTTATCTTTATAAACCTATGGGGCACCATAGGCGCAGCGATCGCTTTTTTATCGAGTTCCGTAATCGCCTTTATGATCGATTTTATTACACTTTATCGATATGTTTTTCCACTTGAGATCTTTCGGGATGTTTTCAAGGTCGTCACCGCGGCGGTGATGATGTTTTGCATCATTTTTTTGTTCAGAAATATGAATGTGTATATTGGGACCATTCTTTCTATCGCATTTTATTCATTTTTTATCTGGATAACGCATACACTTGATGAAATTAATTACCTCTGCAAAGAAATTCGTCTGCTGGAATAAAGGACCTGAATATATGACGAAAAGACAAACACATTTTGTTTCCGTGATCATACCCAATCGAAATCAGGTTAAACTTTTATCCAAAGTATTAACTGCCCTGGAAAAACAGGATAGCGCCTTTACTTCTTATCAGGTTATCGTGATCGATGACGGGTCGACGGACGGCACTGTTTCCTTTTTGAATAAATTTTCTCAGAAAACCAAAATGGATTTCAACTGGCTGCGGCTGAATGCCCATAATGCCGGTCTGGCACGCAATCGCGGTGTATTATCGGCAAAAGGTGATTTGCTTATTTTTTTGGATGCCGATACGATTCCGCAGAACAATCTGGTTTCTGGTCATCTGGATTTTCATTTAAAACGCGATTTTGACAATAGTGTTTTAATGGGTGCCATACAAATTTCTCCTGATCTGGATAAACCGGAACAGGCCAGATATTATGTCTACAAACTGACCGGTGATCATACGGGCAATCATCCGGTGAACTGGTGGTATTACCGTACAGCAAATACTTCACTCAAGAAAGCACTTTTCGATCAGATTGGAGGGTTCAAGACCTCCTTATCCGCTCTTGAGGATTCAGAACTCGCTTATCGTTTGTCCCAAAAAGGTGTTCAATTTTATTATAAAGCCTCGGTTGGGGTCGTTGACGATCACATTGTTTCCTTACAGGAGTATCTGGAAAAAGGAAGAAAGTATGGCGCCAGTATAGCCACCTGGTATATCCAGACACCGGAGTTGCGTCATGAATTGGCCCGTCGCTACGGCGTTGATGCTCCGGTTATATCGCGCTATAAGCGAATAAAATATTCGATTCGAAATATAGTGGTGAATCGTTATACCATCCCGATCATCCTCCGTATCGGAGTGGCAATGCGCTATATGTGGAGAAGATTAACCCGGCGTTTCTTTATCTGTGTTTATCGTTACTATATTCGAAAGGAATTTAACAATACTCTGCAAAAATTTGATCGGGTCTTGCAGATCTATTGAGTATTATTTCTAATGAGAAATTGCGATCCGAATAAAGGAGAGTGAATATGCGAATAGGAATATTTGGCCTCGGGCACATTGGATGTGTTTCGGCGGTCTGTTTTGCCCAAACGGGGCATACTGTGATGGGATATGATATAAACAGGGAAAAAGTTGCCCAGCTCAACCAGGGTTTATCCCCTGTACTTGAAAAAGATATTGACCTCTTTATCAACGAACAGGTACAAAACGGAAATCTTAAAGCCACTGATCAAATTCAAAATATCATGGATCATTCAGAGGTTATTATCATTTGCGTCGATACGCCGAGCAATGGGAGCGGTAGCATTAACCTGCAGGCGGTTAAAATAGTCTGTCGTGATATCGGCAAAGAATTGCGAAAAAGGGACAGGTTTGTTGTCATTACCTTGAGAAGTACTATCATGCCTGAATTGATCAAATCTGTTGCTGTTTCCATACTGGAAAAAAATTCAAATAAAATTTGCGGGCGTGATTTTGGATTTGTGTATAATCCTGAATTTTTGCGTGAAGGTACTGCGATTGATGATTTTTTCCATCCACCGCGTACCATTATCGCTGCATCCGATTGCACCTCTGAAAGGATTATGGAAGATATTTATTCCGCGATCGATGCTCCCCTGTTTAAAATGACCATTGAGGAAGCAGCAATGGTCAAATATGCTGATAATGCTTTTCATGCCGTCAAGGTGGCTTTTGCGAATGAAATCGGTCGCTTTTGTAAAGCACAGGGAATTGACAGCCGCAAGGTGATGGATGTTTTTGTGCAAGACTATAAGCTCAATCTATCACCCTATTATTTAAAACCCGGTTTTGCTTTCGGTGGTTCTTGTCTGCCCAAAGATCTGAGAGCGATTGTTCATCAGGTTTCAAAATTGAATATCACCACGCCATTGTTAAAATCCGTAATGACCAGCAATGATGAACATGTCGATTACGCATTGCGTATGCTGGAAAAATATCATGTCAAACGCGTCGGTATCTTGGGTCTTTCTTTTAAAACCGGGACTGACGATTTGAGAGAAAGTCCGATCGTTGGTTTTGTCAATCATCTTTTGCAAAACGATTACAAAGTAAAGATATATGACCGTTTTCTGGCACAACCCCATGTCATCGAGTCAACGAGAAAGTATATTAAACTCCAGCTGCCCGATCTGAAGGGATTGCTCTGCACAACGCTCGAGGAATTGCTTGACAGCAGTGAACTGATCGTTTTTGCGCATTCAACACAAGAACATAGAGACCTGGTGAAGACGTTGAGAAAATCTTATAAAATTATTGATCTCGCCGGGGTGAATGAGGAGGAGACGATATTGACGGGAGAAGGAAATTATGAAGGCATATGCTGGTAAGGTTTTGATTATTGTTCAGAATCTGCCTGTCCCTTTTGACAGAAGAGTGTGGCTGGAATCCAAGACACTACAGAAGCATGGCTACAAGGTGAGCGTAATTTGCCCAAAGAGTGCCGAATTCAATTCAAGTTATGAGAGGCTTGAAGGTATCTCTATCTATCGATATGCCCTGCCACTAAACGCTGATGGACTGCTCGGATATATTTTTGAATTTATCTATGCCTGGCTTGCTACCGCTTTGTTATCGATAAAAGTACATTTTAAAGAGGGATTTAATGTTATCCATGCTTGTAATCCTCCGGATACCTATTTTCTTCTAGCTTTTATTTACAAGCTATTCGGCAAAAAATTCATTTTTGATCATCACGATTTATCCCCGGAAATGTATCTTGCCAAGTTTCAGAATCCGAGCAGAATATTATATCGTTTATTACTTATCCTGGAAAAGCTAACCATGCGTACGGCGGATGTTGTAATTACCACCAATCAATCCTATAAGAAATACGCCGTCAAAAGGGGAAGAAAGAAAGAGAGGGATGTCCATGTCGTCCGCACCGGGCCGGATCTGTCGCGCCTAAAAGTGGTCAAGCCGCAACCGGCGCTTAAGCACAACAAGAAATATCTGATTTGCTATCTTGGAGAGATGTGTCCGCAAGACGGAGTGGACTATTTACTTAAAGCTGCTGATATTTTGATCAACCGGCTGGAGCGAAAAGATGTCTCTTTTACGCTAATCGGTGGAGGCCCCGCCGTTCCCCAACTCATAAAAATGAGTAAAGCTCTCGACCTTCAGGACCATGTCAGGTTTACGGGACGAATTCCCGATGATGAACTTAATCTCTACCTTTCTACCGCAGATGTCTGTGTGGATCCCGATCCACTGACGTTGTGGTCAAATCATTCGACCATGAACAAGGTTATGGAGTATATGGTCTTCAGCAAACCCATCGTTGCTTTTGATCTTATGGAGACCAGAAAGACCTGCTGCAAGGCTGCATTCTATGCCAAACCGAATGATGTTGTGGAATTTGCGCATTATTTATATCTTTTGCTGGATTATCCTGAACTGCGCCGGCAAATGGGAGCATCAGGACAAAGGCGGGTGTTTTCCTTTTTGGCCTGGCGCCACAGTACACAGCATTTACTTTCGGCATATAAACAAATATTCAATCAGTCGCATAAAAGAAAAATTGAACGGCCAAATGGCTCTGTAAACGCTAAAATCATCTTAACTGCAAAAAAAAGTCAACAACTCGAATCGGTAACACCCCTTGACATTGTCCATAATTAAAACCAGATTGTGTCAAACTCTGATGTTTGCAAAAATGAATTTTAAATGGATTCTGTTTGCTTTTCCGGTTGCTATCGGCCTGTTTTTGTTACTCAAATATGGCACCCAACTGGTGGACGATGGATATTATTATCTTCAAATTGCGTGGCATGTTGCTCATGGCCATGGATTTACTTTTGACGGTATACATCATACCAATGGTTTTCATCCATTATGGCAGCTCGTTCTGGTTCCCTTTTTCTGGTTCTTTGAAGAAAAATTCCTTGTCACTTATCTCGTCAGTGTCTTGCAACTCTTGCTTTATGCCCTGAGCGGTTGGTTGATATATCGGGCAGTTTATCGCCAGACAATTAAAGAATCAGTAGCTCTCTTTGCTATGGCGATGATGCTATTAAATGTCTGGTTTTTTTTCAAGGGCGCCATGACCGGTATGGAAACGGCTATTGTTTTGCTGTTGCTCGGAACAATTCTGATTAAACTCAACGACCCTCAAAACGAGATTTTACGCTTCGGTATGATTCTCATGTTGCTGGTTGCTGCTCGCCTGGAGATGATTGTATTCGTTGTGGCGATTTCATTTTTTGTGCCTATCTATCTGAAACAAAAAAAAATAGTCTATGCCGGGCTTTTTGCCGCTCTATATTTGGGTGCTTACTTTGTGAGTAACAATTTTTTTTTCAACCACCTTTTTCCCATTTCCGGTACCATCAAAACTTACCGGGGCAGAGAAAGACTTTTAGAGTTTATAACGGGTGAATCCACGCGGTTTTGGGATCATCTCTCCGATAATTTAACCGCTCTGTTGACGTTGAATACATTCGATATTAAGATTGGTTTGTTTCTGTTGTTCTTTTTTTCGATATATTATATCTGGATTTATTTCCATGCTGAAACCCGACTGCGCCTGTTTATCCTGATTATTCTGGGGACAACAACGGTAATGGTCCTCTCCTATTCCGCTCTCTACGGGAATGTTCTTGAAACCTGGAAATATTACTGGTTGCCCGTGTTATATTTAAATATATTTTTATTTTCATGCTCATTGACGCTCCTTTCGTCAAGGCTTCGTCGTGTGCTGATGCTTTGTTTGACTGGATTAACGCTTCTGTTTTCCTGGATTTATTTTACGGACATGAAACGAACAATCCTGTTTCAAATTTCCTATTCTGAACATCCCCGGCACGAAATGGTAGCGTATATCAACCAAAACTTGCCGGAACATGCCATTCTGGGCTCCTGGGACGCCGGTTACCTGGGCTATTATTGCCAAAGAACGTTGATCAATCTCGATGGTCTGGTGAATAATTATGAGATTGTTCCCTATCTTCGGAATAACGATATGAATGCCTATATCGACAAAAAAGGCATAGACTATCTGGTTAATCAGAATCTAAATCTGGATAATGACCGCTGGAGACTTGAGCATACGAAATCGATCAAGATTCCTGCAGCTCACAAGTTGACCACTTTTAGCGTTAACCCCCGTTATATCGATGTTGCGAAAAAGTATGATATCGAGTATAATTTGTATAAAAAAGTGAAAAATAACAACGCCGGACGGCAACAAAGCCAACCGCTTGAGTTACCAGGAGAGGGTATTGAGACAAAATAGAAAATTTCCATATTGCCTGTTGGTTGTATTTGCGATTCCCCTTTGTTTTATCGGATTTATTGTAAAGCGTTATGGTGTGCACCTGGTAGATGATGGGTATTATTATTTACAGATTGCGTATCACCTGGCGCAGGGAAACGGCTTTACTTTTGACGGTATACACCAAACCAACGGATTTCAGCCTCTCTGGCAGATTGTGTTGATTCCGTTTTTTTGGTTGTTTGATAAATCGACGATGCCCTATGTCGTTACCGCGGTGCAAAGCCTCCTGTTTCTGGGCAGTGGATTATTTTTATTTCTCACTTTACATAAATGGCTGAAGAACAGCCTGAGCTGTATCGGAACCTTTGTCTGGTTGGCCAATATTTGGGTCATCAGTAAAGGTGCCGTTACCGGTATGGAAACGGCTCTCGTGTTGTTTTTAATGGGATTATTTTATTACCTGTTGCCGGGAATACTCGATAAACAGCGATATTATACCGCTGGATTGGTGTTGACCTTGTTGCTGATGGCCAGACTGGATATGATTTTTCTAACCGTTGCCGTATTTGTCATTATTTTCTTTTATGGCGACGACAAGAAAAAAATGTTGATTGCCGTTTCGATTCCAGTTGGATTTTTGATTCTTTATTTGATTGTCAATTCTATTCATACCGGCATGCCCTCGCCGGTGTCCGGTTTGCTGAAAACGCATTACGGTAAAGCGCTTTTGCTGCAGATGGTAGAGGGAAAGAATATCGATTTTGTGCATCACTTTGTGTTTAATTTAAAAGAGTTTATCACATTGGGCAGATTTCCTCTCCCGGTTTCAGCGATCGGTCTGTCTGGATTTATACTATTCATCTTCTTCGCCATTCCCCGGGTGACAAAGGCTGTAAGCGTTATTACCCTTGTTCATCTGCTGTTTAGCGTTATGCTCTTTACTTTTTATTTTGCCCTGTATGAAAATATTTTAACCCCTTACAAGTACTATTGGCTTCCGGTGCTCTATGGATTTGTCTTTCTGGCTCTGTTACTTTCATCCGCTTTGTCTACGGGATGGTTACGTGTTGGTATTTTTCTGTCCCTGGCTCTCTTTACTCTGATTTTTTCGATTGCCTATTATACGGATCTTTTGGCGAGTGTTTTTTATACCATTCCGGACCATCGCTCTCCCCGTTATAAAGTGGTACAGTATATAAATAAAAATATACCTCAGGATGCAATATTGGGAAGCTGGGATGCGGGTTATTTAGGGTATTATTGCCGGCAATACGTTATCAATCTCGACGGCTATGTAAATGATAAGCGCCTGTACAAGCATATCATAGACGACCGGTTGTATGAGTACATTGAAAAAGAAGAGATCGGTTATCTGGTAAATAAGGATTGTCACGGTTACAAGCATCGCTTTATCCTGGATCATATCGAGGATTGGAAACGGCTGCATGTCGAATCTCTGTCGCTGAAAGGGATTCAACAGAAAACTGCTTTTACCATTAATCCCAATGTGCTTGAGGCGGCTCAATATGATACGCTCGAGTACTATATCTATATGAAAAAGAGTAAACCAGCGAATAAGGACAATTAATGCGGCTTGCCTATTTTATACTGGCCTATAAAAATATACCCCAGGTGGTTCAACTACTAAAGGCAATTTATCATTCGAATCATGTATATTTGATTCACATAGATAAAAAGAGCAAAGCATCTCTGGAAATCCTCACGGATTACGCAAGAAATTTACAAAATGTTATTCTGATGCCGAGACAGAACAGCTGGTGGGGAGGGATAAGCTTTGTCAAGCTGCATTTGAAGGCAATGCACTATTTATACGCACACTATCATTGGGATTATCTGATCAACCTGAGCGGCCAGGACCTGCCGCTTTTGTCCCAGATTGAAATCATGGATGCATTATCCAGATTCAACGCTGCCAATTACATTGAAGCCAGGCCGATAAAAGAACTCTGGCCGGATTACCGGCACCGTTTTGACCATTACTATCTTGAACTCCCTTTTTTTAATTATGTTAAAAAAGTTCCTGTGCTGAACCGCAGGGTCAAATTACCGGCATACACAACCCGTCTCTATGCCGGTTCTGGTTATTTTATACTTGATCGTGAATGTTGTCGCTATATTTTCACTCTCGAAAATCTTCAAGAGTATCTCGATTTCTACAGATATACGTTTATTCCTGAAGAGAGCGTTTTTCAGACCATTCTCATGAATTCTAAATGGCGCCATACCATTATTCAGGATAACAAGCGGGAGATTAACTGGAAAGAGGGTCCTGAATATCCCCGCATATTCAGACTCGAAGATCTGGACAAGTTAACCGCCAGCACTGCCTTTTTTGCACGAAAGTTCGATAGCCGGATCGATTCACGGATTATCAATCGATTGATCAAAAGGGTAGATAGATCATGATTTACGGGATAGCCGGAATAGCCTGTTTGATCCTCCGCTGGTTGTGGGATGTTGCGGATCCGATCGCAATAACCGATTTTAAAGGGGTATTTTATTTTCGAGAGATTGTTACGCTTTTGCCGGCTTTTTTATTTTTTTATCGTGCGTTTTTGCATAGTGCCGCGCCGGAAAAAAGAATTGTTCCGTATGCAAAGAAACAATGGATTTTTCTCAGCCTGCTTGTCATCTTTCTTCTTACGCTTTCAATTCAGCTTTTTATTTATCAGGGTCCCCAGGTCCGCGATGAGGCATGTTATCTCTTTCAGGCCAAAACATTTGCCGCTTTAAAGCTATGGGCGCCAGCCCCACAAAAAGCCGCGGATTCCTTTCTTTTTCCCTATACGCTCGTCAAGGATGAAAAATGGTTTGGTATTTTCTTTCCGGGCACCGCTTTCATTTTCCTCTTTGGCATCTGGCTGAAACTCTTGCCGGCTATTAACCCGTTATTGACTGCTGCTTTGACGGCTATGGTTTATGGTATTGCAAAAAAATGGTTTAACCGGCAAATCGCTTTCTATACATTAATTCTCATGATCCTGTCACCGTTTGTTTTACAGCAGGGTGCAAGTTACTTTGGCCATATCGCCGCTTCCATGTTTTTTGTGCCTGCGGCTTATCTGCTGATAGAGTATGTCGGCAAGGATAAAAGGGCTATTCTTTGCAGCGGTTTTTTAAGCGGCGTATTGATGCTGTTTCGTCCCTTATCTGCTGTGGTATTGCTTGTATTTTCAATGATGCTTTTGTTCAAAAGACCAGAAAAAATAAAATCCTTCGGGCGTTTACTCCCCGAATGGTTCCTGTATTTGTTGGCCTTTTTGCCCGGTCTTGGATTGTTGTTCCTTTATAATAAACTGATGACCGGAAGCTTTTTGCTGACACCGCATCAACTCTATTTCGGTGATCCGCCACTACAGCTGGGCTGGCATATTTTTAAAAATTTTGCTGCCAACCTGTTTGTGCTCTCTTTCGATCTTTTTGGTGTTCCCCTGTTTTCACTGCTCCCCCTTCTTTTTGTGTTTAAAAAACCCAACAGACGAATCGTACGGCCTGTACTTGTTCTCAGTTTGATAAACATTCTGGCTTATAGTTTTTACAGCTATCACGGCGTCAGCTATGGTCCCCGTTTCCTCTTTGAGATCACCCCTTTTCTCATCATATTGTCAGGCTATGGTTTAGTTCGCCTGGCTGAGATCAAACGCCCGGCCTGCAGGAGCCCTTTCTCGTTTTTAAATGGTATTCTTGTTACTGCAGCTATAATTGTTTTTGCCGGATATCTGCCGTGCCGGTTATTGCTTTACCATCAACGCGGTGATTATTATACCCTGCCAAAGCATCTCTTTGATATTGATAAACCTGCCATTGTGGTGATTACAGCAGATGAAGAGAAAAAAGTCACCCCCTATATCGCCGGATTTAAACATAATGATACAGGATTGGAAAACGATATTTTATTCGCCAGAGATTTGGATGAAAAGAACGATCTTCTTTTGCGGAAATTTCCCCGACATCACCATTTCTGTTATAATCTTTCAACGCGTACATTATTATTATTTCCTTTTCAGGACGTATGTTGGAACGAGGCGCCCTAATACGAAGGACTGCTTTTCCCCTTTGCTACGGAATGCTCGATTACCGGGTTGATGAGTTTTATGTCAACAGGTTCACCGGTTATGATGTTGCGGCATTTGAGCAAGAGATCAAAGGCAGCTTTATCCGGTAAAGGCAAAATCCATTCTGTCGTCCGATTGTATCCCGGATCACTAAACGAATTAACCCCCTGAATGCTGACAGCGGCCAACAGGGTTTGATTTTTTGAATCCACAAGGTAAGCGGTTAGGAGGATATCCAAAGGTGATCTTTCGATTCCCGTGATCAGTCTGTTATTCGCTGCGGATAGATGTTTAAACAGAATTTTAGATCCGCTGGCAATAAGGAGATTGTGTTTTTCGCATATGCCAGCCCCGGCAATCTGCTCTTTTTTTATATAATGATAGTTGTTATCGTCGACAGGTGATTTGGTATAGAGTCTCCAGGCGGGATGATTGCCGTCTGCTGCAATGTTATAAAAGGATTTGACCAGGTTATAGGCGGTGGTAATCTTGTTATCTCCGCTTAAGAGTCCGGGGAGAGCGATAAAAGCCGGATTGGTTCTGTTGATCAACTTATCCAGATCGAGTTTTAGATCGGTTGAGATTTTTGAATTAAGGCCGGAATAGTCGATTGTATAGAGATGCGAATGATAGGCTATGTGGCCGTGACCGGCCAGCAGAGTATCGGAAGCAGAGCTGTGTGTGTCCAGCCAGTTTCCCGCCGCTATCCGTTCCCGTTCTATCGTATTAAAGACATTCAAGGTGTGACGGACCTGGCGGTATACGTTTACAGCAGTAAACAAAAAAACGCCGGCAAAAAGAAAAGGCCAGAGCCATTTCTTTTTATCCCGGTAGTGCTTGAATAATAGTACGGTCAATAAAGCGATTTGCAGCATGACGAGAAACTCCGGTATGGCATAATACCATGAGTGTTGTTCCAGGGGATTATAAAGCGTGTACAATCCCACCAAAGCAGCAGAGGCGACGGCATAAAGAATCGTATCCAACCCCTCTTGTTTCCTTTTTTTGCTGATCCATGCCAAAGCATAAAATAGCAGCATGAGCAGCATGACAAAAATTGCAGCGGAAAAGTGATAGAATTTTCTCAAATAGGAAAAAGCTGAAGGATGAGAAAAGTAGAGCCATTTTGCTTTTGCTGTTTGCGGAAAGGGACCGTCAAACATCCACAGGGTGAACAGGCACCATACAAACAGAGGCAGGATTCCATAGAGTAAAAATCCGGTCAGGATGGATTTAAATGTTGTATTTTTTCTGCAGGAAAGCTTGATCAAATAGAATATCCAGATTACCATTACCACCGGAAGGGCATCCAGCTTGGAAATAATGGCAAAAACGCCCAAAAGCCATACCAGCTTTGTCTTGTTTTTTAGATAGGACCAGATACAGAATAACAGGATGGCCAGGTGAAGAGGGGTTTCCATGCCGGTTTTTATATTTGCAACAAAATGAGGTGCACTAAACAGCGTCACCAGCCATAAGGGATAACTCCAGCCGCTATCGGGTAAATAGTGTTGAATGATTTTGAGGGTAAAAAAGGCAGTGATAAAAAAGCCGATGAAATTGCCGGCAAAAAGGCTCGACAACGGAGAGAATAGGTGCAAAGCGCAGAAAAAACCACAGAGTAATCCATACAGGAATCCGGAAATTCCAAAAACAGGGGGGTCTGCAGCATTGTAGCGGAAAAAGAACCCTTTTGAAAAATTTTCCATATATTTGAGGATAATACCGGCATCGTCGTGAATCAAGGTTGATGGCCAGAGGATAAAAAATAAGGTGACCAGCAGCAGGCTGGCTGATAACGGGTAAAAATTGGAAAGATTTTGTTTCCGGATTTGCATTTTTACATCAGGGCGTAATAGTTTATTGTTAAATCGTTACTCAATTTTTGTTTGGAAAACCGGCGGGCAACATCTGCCTTTGCCCTTTGGCCGATGGGTTTCTTTTGTTCCTCCAAACTTTGCAGAGCCAGAAGGATCTTTTCACTCAGATCGTTACTGTCTCCGGCTTGAAAGAGAAAACCGGTTTCTCTGTCGATGATCTGTTCTTTTACACCACCGGCTCTGGGTGCAACGACGACTTTTTCACAGTGTAGAGCCTCCAAGACAACCCCTGGAAATGGATCCGGTGTTATCGATGAGTTGACCACGACATCTAACTGATCCATGATCGAAGCAATATCCTGTCGATATCCGAGAATGCTCAGGTGCGGTTTTATGGTTTCTTTTTCATACTCGAGGTCTAGTTGGCGGTTATAGGGTTTATCATTAAACTGTTTGCCGGTAACCAGGATAAAATGGACATTCGCGCCGCTTTTTATCACAGTGGGAATGGCATCCAGAAACAGATGCTGTCCTTTCCAATAGACTGATCTGCCGATCCATCCGACCAGGCGGATATTTTCAGGGAGGTTTAAATGGGTTTTCAGATCGATTTTTTCCACATCGTGTCCAACCGCTTTAAAATCGTGCCAGTCATACAACACTCTGCATTTTCCACTATCGTAGGGAAACATATGCTGTTGAACGGCATGCGATACGCAAAAGAGCCTGTCGGTATTCCAATGTGCCACACGACAGATCAATCCGGGAAAAAATTTGGCACTGTTCAATATCGTTCGCACATGCTGGCAGGATTTAATACCCGCCAACCTGGCGGCGATATTGGATGTCAGGTCCAAAAGATCATTGCTATGGACGATCCGGATCCGGTTTCGTTTGATATACCTAAAGATGTAAAAAATTTCTTTCAGCTGTCGGAAGATATTCAAAATAAAACCGAATCCACTCTTGTTGTGCGGTTTAGCAAGGGCAAGGGTGACCTTGAAATGATGCTTTATATAGAGATCATAAATCGGTGAAGGGGTTGCCAGCAAGACAGAACAGTTAAATCCGGTTTTTTCCATTTCCCGGACCATCTTGAACAGACAAAAATCGGCACCGCCGATGTCCTCGCTGTTATGATGTATGTAAAGAATATTGTTTGAATTCACAATTCTACTTTATTGAATAGATACGGGTTGAATTATGAACCGGAAATTGCAAAAATCAAGCCATTTTGTTTGCATCCGATTCTGCTGTCAGTGGTTTCGCAAAAATCGATTTATAGCGCAGCCATCAAGAATAAGTAAATTTTATAAAATATAAAAGTATAAAAATCATTTGGTTGCATCAACAGGAGTCGTTTTGCCAATGTTATTTTTGAGGCACAGAATAAACATATTTTTATCAAATTATCGATACTATTGTCGAGTGGGACATTTTGGAAACAAATCGAAAATATATTGAGTACAATGTATGAAAATAACTTTGCAGTCTCATTGTGTCTTTTTTTATAATTTATTGTTTTGTATAACATTAAGATGTTTCCGGGCTTGCCTTTTCACCGTTTAATTAATGGCATTATCTTTGTATTCCATATACGGACAGGATTATTGAACAGCAAACAGAGATTTTGCCACAGGAGCAGCTCATGTCAAGACCATTTCTCATATTGCTTGTTTTCATCTTTATGTCGAGTCTATCATGTAAGAACAGCGTAAATTCGAATAATGATAACGACACGGATGAAATACCGGTTTGGCAAAGGGTCAACAACGGTTTGACCGTTCCGAATATACTCTGCCTGGCTATTGATCCCTTTAATGCAGAACAGCTCTATGCCGGTACATTGAATGGTATTTTCAAAAGCACGGATGCAGGGGATAGCTGGGAAAATGTAACACATGCACTGCCAAGCACATATATTTATACGATTGTAACCCATCCATTATATGAAGATCATTTATTGATCGGAACAAAGTCGGGTGGTGTATATCTGAGCCGCGATGCAGGAGATTCATGGCAACGTATTTGGAATATCAGTATCAAAAAACAAATACATTCTCTTGCTCTGCATGACAGCCTTATTTTCGCCGGTACCTCAAATGGTATCTATAAAAGCATGGATTTTGGACATAAATGGCATTTTTGCAATCAGTGGGGCAAAACCCTGGCCATTATCATTAATCCTGATGATCCTGATGTTATTTATGAATCCGCCAATTTTTATGGTAATTTTATCAGTAAGGACGGCGGCAAGCTGTGGAAGGCGATTAACCTGGGTATTCTGGATGGTGCGGAGTGGGTGGACAGTGCCGAGCGCTTTATTTTTCATCCAGAGGAGCCGGGTCATTTATTTATGTGTTCGAGCGTCGGGTTAATCTACCGCACCCTTCATCAGGGTGAATTATGGGTCAGAGCGGCCAATCCGCCGGGCCTGACTGTTAAATATGTTTCCATAGATTTTGCGGGTAACGTTCTTTATGCTGCAAGTCAAAATCACGGCGTTTTTGCGAGTTCGGATTATGGTGTCAGCTGGGAAAACGTAGGGGAGATTGTCAGCGGTGTAAAGAGCAGAGTAATCCGCTCCATGGTTTCAGGAGAAAACAATTATATCTACGTCGGCACACTGGAAAATGGTGTATATCGGTATGTTGAGAAAAGATAAAACCGTAATGATTTGCTTTCTTATACTTTTGGCCGCATTTGCGGTTCGGTTTGGATATATTTTGACACGTCCTGTCGTACCGCTCTGGCCGGATGAATTTTATTATTTGGAGGCATCACAAAATCTCTATTCAGGAGAAGGTTATAGGGTGCATGACGCTCCTACGGCATACCACCCTGTGGGGTATTCCCTGTTTTTGAGTCTTTTACACTTTGCGGGTTTTGATTCAGTGTTTGCATTTCAAGTCGCACAAGTTTTTGCTTTCTTGCTGTTGTTGTTTGTTTTGTATCGATTTTGCAGAATTCTATTTGATGAAAGGGTCGCTCTCGTCGCTATCTTTTTAGGTGCCTTTTATCCCTACTGGATCTTTACACCGGCGAGGCTATTGCCGACGACTTTATTTACTTTGTTTTTATTGCTTGCGACTTTTTTTCTCTATAAAAAGAAGGTTAACCGGTCACAAGTGAATGCGGTTCTGGCAGGGCTTTTCTTTGGTATTTCTGTTTTGATGAAAAGCACGGCTTTGATCGTATTCGTCTCTGCGTTGATTTGGTATGTTTTTGCAAGTCGGGAAAGGACAAGGCAACGGCTGACGACGATCACAATCCTGATGACTCTTGTGGTTGTTGTGCTTGCTCCGTGGTTATATCGAAATAGTCTTGTATTCGGCAAACCCCTTTTGGGGACCAATTTTGGCTATAATCTATGGCTGGGCAGCCATGCGGATGCAAATTTGCATTCCTCTGTCAATCAAAGGGCGATACCGGAATCTTTGCAAAAACAATTATCGCAGGCTTTGAATGAAGCTGAGCGGGACCGGATTTTTTCAAGGGCGGCGCTTCGGGAGATAACTCGTTCACCCGGAGAAGCCTTTTTGGGGGTTCTAAAAAAGTCGGTCTATTTCTGGCGCCCGGATCCGTCGCCGACCACGAGTAAGCATTTTCATTCAATGAGCCTGAGATGGATCAGTATACTGAGCGTTACGCCTTTGCTCGTTTTTGCTTTACTGGGATTCTATTCGGCCCTGCGAAATGATAATACTGATCTCTATTTACTTGTCATCTATATTGTTATGTTTACCCTTGTCCATGCACTTTTTTTTCCCAAGGTGCGTTTTCGATTGCCTGTAGAAATTTATTTGTTTATGCCGGCAGCCTATTTTATTAAAGTACACTATTCACGGTTGAGGATATGAGTTTGCTCGACGATTATGAAATGAAAAAATCCGGGAATATGCGCAATGATCCCACATACCAGCATCTTAGTCATGAGATTCGTTCCGTGATTCAGGGATTATTGGGATATATTGCGATATTCGGAGATGAAGTCAAACCTCAACTTACGGTTGAGCAGACCCAACTCTATGATCGTATTGATTTTTTTGCATTAAAGTTATCCGATTATATTACTGAATTGCTGGAGCTGGTTAACGAGGATACAGAGTGAGCAAGGTAAGGAGTCTTTTGTGAAACAGTCCTTTTTCTTTTTGATAATATTGTCTGGTCTGATACTTGTCAACAGCAGTCTTTATAGCGGCCAGAAACCGTACGAACTGACGGTTATCGAATCCAACCGATCCTATATGGTTGTGGATGTGCAATTTAAGGAGGCGGTAATCACTCAGGAAAAGAGCGGGGGAAGCTGGTGTTCAATGATTACGATACCGGGATGTTCTTATACGAGGCTGGAAAATTATCCCCGCCTTCCCTTTACTCAAATTTTGCTGGGGATTCCACCTGAAGGCGAACCCGAGATCGAACTTTTTGAACAAAACATTGTTACCCAAACGGTCGGCGCTATTGCTACGGTTCCGATGAGCGAAGAAAAAACCGCCGGTCATCTTGATATCCAACTTGATACAATGTATCCGGAAAATCTGTTGCAATTGTACCCGTCCGGGTTTGTACGTACGCAGCGAATCGTTAAGATCGGATGTAATCCCGTGCGGTATAATTTTGCCACCCAAACGGTTGAGATTGTAAAATCCCTTCGCTTTCGGCTCTATTTTTCCGCTGATGCAGGGGAATCTGTTTCTGTTAAATCCACTGCCGACAGCAATACCGGTTTTGAATCTTTTTATAAAGCCCATTTGGCCAATTATGAAGAGGCCAGGACCTGGCGCCGGGAACCGGCCAAAGGACTCAATCTGCTCAAGTCATCATCTTATCTCGATGTACCCAACCGCTATAAAATATATGTTGAACAGGATGGGATTTATGCCATCAGCGGAAAACAGCTCGAAGATAAAGGCGTCGATCTCGCTTCCATAAATCCGCGTACGCTTTCCATGCTGCACAAGGGCACTCCCATACCCATTGTCATTGAAGGAGAAGAAGATGGCCGGTTTGACCGTGATGACCGGATTATTTTTATCGGATACCATAATTACGGAGATAAAACCTATTACAGCTGGTATTCCAGTTCCAACGTCTATTGGCTGATATGGGGGAGCGGTATCGGTGCCAGATTTGCGCAAATCAACGGAGCCGATTCCGGTGTCAGTGATACCCTGTCCATTGCGACGACGACAAAGCATTTGGAACAGGATTTGATTTATGAAAGATTGCTAGAGGTCCCGAGAGAGGATATAGATCACTGGTTCTGGACTCAATTTCACCAGTATGAAGGGAATGCAGAAAACAGGGCAGCCGGAGAGTATGTTTTTGATCTAAAAATGAATCACGTGGTCGATCAATCCATGATGACGGTGGATATTGAATTGTTTGGCAACAGTTCTCTGGCGTTCCGCAATCCCGATCACCATGTTATTGTTAAGCTGAATCAACAGGAACTGGATCATCTCAAGTGGGATGGTCGCAACAAATATGTCTATCACAAACAAGTGCTCCTGACAGATGCCGGAAACAACAGGATCTCTTATTTTTTACCCGGATTTGATGATTCGGAAAATCCGAATCAAAATGTGAAAAATATCGATGCTGTATTTCTAAATTATATGACCTTTTCCTATCAGACCCATTTAATTGCAGAAGAGGATTCCCTGCGTTTTACGATGGATCGGCCGCAGCCGGTGATGGTGAGAGCGGAAAATTTTCACAGCGAAAAACCGTATATTTTTACATCAGAGGGTCAGCAGATCGTAAATTATCAGAGTTTGCGACATGGAGACAAATATACCATCTTTTTCGTCGACAGATTTACCCAGCCGACCAATTATTTTATCGCCGGTGAATCTCAATTGCGATCCGTCATTGATATTGTTGAGGATAAAGATTCGGACTTGAAAAATATGTCAAACCAGGCCGATTATCTTATTATTACCCATGAAAAGTTTATGACGCAGGCACAGCGTTTGGCGGATTATCGCCTTACGCCGCTAATGAAAACCCGGGTTGTCGACGTTCAGGAGATTTACGATTTATTCAATGATGGTATCTATGATCCGCGAGCGATTAAAGATTTTATTTCTTTTGCTTATAAAAATTGGCAAAAACCCGCACCGGCTTTTGTGCTTTTATTCGGCGACACCTCGCACCTTATGGACAAAAAACTGGCAAAACAGGACCCGAAATTTAAGAGCTACGTGCCGACGATGATGGAGTTTACCCGCACCTGGGGAATGACATCTTCGGATAACTATTTTGTTGCTGTCCACGGTAATGATGATCTACCCGATATGTATGTCGGCCGATTGCCGGCTGCCACAATTGAGGAAGCAGAAAATCTGGTGGATAAAACCATCGATTATGAACTCCATTCGGTTATCAATGACTGGCGTCGTCAGGTTTGTTTGTTGTCCGGCTCGGATGAAGGCCTGATGCAAATGTCGATGAAATTGTATGAAAATTATATTCCTCCCCGCATCGTCACCAACTTTTTAAATACGGATCCGGAATCTCCCTACTATGGAACCACTGAAACCCTGGCGAATTATTTTAATAACGGTCAATTGTTGCTGACGTTTCTGGGGCACGGGGGAGGAGCGGTCTATCTCGACGATGATTTGTTTTTAACCCGGGATATCGCTCTGTTGGACAACAAGAACAAGTATCCGGTTATCTTTAGTATTACCTGTTTTGTCGGGCATTTCGATAATCCGGATACGCCCTCCCTTGGCGAGCTTTTAATTAAATCAAGAGACAAGGGCATTGTCGCTCATTTTGGGTCCGTCGCGAGAAGCTATATCGGTTATTTCGACAACATGCATGAATCTCTTTATGACGCCATTTTTAACATCGGTGCCAGATCGCTGGGAGAGATAACAACCCTGGGTAAATTCAATGCTTCCCGACAGGGAGCCGGTTACTGGGATCACATGAAAAATTATGTGCTCATGGGCGATCCGGCCTTGCAACTTGGGGTGCCGGATGATGATATTGAGATAAAGCTCTCCCGGCAAACGCTTCATTCCGGCGATACCCTCTCTGTACAGGGAAATCTGGATCATCAATCCGGCACTCTTGCACTCAGCGTCCACACCGGGGAGGGTGAAAAAATACTGACAAAAGAGATTCAGATTGAAAATGGATCCTATGAAGATGTGTTGTTTACCCTGGATTCAAACATGAGACGATATTGGCCGAACAGAATCGGTAAAGGCATTATCAGAGGCTATTATCAAAATGCTCAAGGTGATGACGGTGCCAGTGCTGTGATATTCAATATCAATCGTCCCATTTTGGCTGAAATCATTCCATTCCAACCCAAACACCTCGATCCGGTTTATTTTAAATTTTCTGTCGATAGTTTGTTTACGGAAACGATCGGCAAGCCCGTAAACGTTGTGCTGCAATGGACTCTTGATAAAGCCGAGTGGCAATCCATGAGCATGTCTGAAAGAGAAACCGATATATGGAAGACATCGGTTCCTCTGATAAAACCGGGCGGGACTACAATTTATTATCGTTTGAAAATTGGGCTCCAGTCCAAAGAGATCTTTTATGGTGAAGAGCAGCGCTATTATATCAACAAGCTGGCGGATCTCTACCTCGATCAGCAATCGATCAGAGTCGGTGGGCAGCAGCAGTTGCATTTATCGGCTTTGATTAAAAATTACGGTCAGGTGAAGACCGGTGCTTTCAGGGTACAGCTCTACACCGGGAGCAGCAGCGATAATGCTGTATTGCTGGACACACAAACGATACAAAACGGTTTACGGGGAATGGCGGATTCAACAATTTATTTCCAGCTTCCAGAATCAATGGTCGGTCTTTATCGGTTTATGTTTCAGGTCGATGTGGCAAACGAGGTCACAGAGTCGAATGAACTGAACAACACAACCGCCATCACCAAAAAGATTGTAACTATCAGCCAGGGGTCGGGAACTTATCTTTATTCCGGAGATCGCAGTTATTCCGTCCAGATCCCGGCCGGAGCTTCTGAAAAGAATACGTCTGTCTATATCAACAGGTTATCCGATCAAGAATACACAGACACGGCTGAAAAATCCAATTTGCTGCCTCTTGAATTAAAGTGGTCTGAAAGCTGGTATGCCTGTGAGTATATGCTGGAAGACAGCAGTGATTTAAAAATGCCGCTTCAAATCCAGGCGTATTATGATGATAGTGACAGCGTAAATCAAATGTATATCGACCAGCAGGCATTGCGTTTATATGGCTGGAATACCACCACAAATACCTGGCTGGCGCTCGAGGACAGCAAGATCGATGTGCAAAACAAGATGGTCACTGCTTCTTTTCCACCACACCTGAAAATATTCGGACTCTTTGCTACTCTGGATACACAGGCGCCATCAGTGAGTATCGGCATCAAAGGGCAAAATTTTGCCAATGGGGATATCATCAGCAGTAAACCGGTTTTTACCATATTGTTGGAAGATGATAGCGGTTTTGACAAAGAGAACACGGCTATTCGAATACTTTTGGATGATCTCGAATTGAGCCCGGAAAAATACAAGATATTTCAAAATACCCAGGAACGTAAAAAACTCTCGGTTACCTGCATCCCGGATGAACTGGAAAGCGGAGAGCACCGATTGGTTGTGGAAGCGTATGATATCAACAGAAACCTGGGCAGTGCCGATATAGAGTTTGTCGTTAATGGCGAATTCCGGCTTTTGTCTATCGCCAATCATCCCAACCCGTTCAGCGATGAAACCACGATTGCTTTCCATTTGACCGAGATGGCGGACGAGGTTAAACTGAATATCTATACGGTGTCCGGTCATTTGATTCGCTCTATACGGTTGTATGAGGTGATGGGATACGTGGAGTATGACTGGGATGCCACAGATGAAGAAGGTCACGAGATTGCCAACGGCGTTTATTATTTAAAGTTTATCGCCAAAAAAGCGGAGAAAAATATAGAAAGCATTGAAAAGCTGGCAAAACTGCAATGAAAGGACAAGGTACCGAATGATGCAGCTGAGGAAATGGTTATTCTTTTTAAATATAGTATTGTTTGTTTTCAGTGGATTTTGTGCTGATTACTATACGGCTGACTTTATGCGGATCGGTGTGGGGGCACGGCCGCTGGCGATGGGAAGCGCGTTTACCGCCATTGCCGATGATGCCGGTTCGTTTTACTGGAATCCGGGCGGTATGGTCAGCGCCAAACGGTTTTCGCTTCAGGTTGAGCATGTTCCCGTTTTCGATGGTCTGGCACAATACAATTCGGCTGCCCTGGTTGTCGGGCTCGGCGAGCAACTGGCTCTGGGGATCAGCTGGATTCGTCTGGGTGTCGATGATATACCGAGATACGGACCTTTGCAGGGCACCCGGTTTGATCGTATGACCCAGGCTCAATACCGATCCACCGGGGAAGCGGAGGGTGTTTTTACCGATACGGAAGACGCTTTAATGATTTCCATTGCGCATCGCCGCTACTACGACCTCTATTTCGGCAGCTCGGTAGACCCGATTGTGATTCCCCTTGAAGTTTCATTCGGTCTGAATGGCAAATATATTCATCAAAAGCTGGATCAATCGAGCGGAAGCGGCCAGGGTCTGGATGCGGGTTTTTTGCTCAGATTTACCAGCCTTAAACACAAGAAAAACGAACCCCTGACCTGGATCGGCATCGGAGCCATGTTTCGGGATATTTCGCGGACCAGTATTATCTGGGACACGGAATCGGGACACAAGGACCGCATCAACCGGCAAATCCAGGCCGGCGTTGCTTTTTCCCATCTGATATCCCTGTTCCGGACCCGGTTAACACTATCCGCTGACAAGGAATTTGGATTTTATTCCGCATTACACGCCGGCGCTGAAGCCCGTTTCTTTCATCTTTTGGCTTTACGGGCGGGATTTTACCGGGAAGAACCCACCTTTGGCGCCGGATTCTCTCTGGGCGGCGTTACCATCGATTATGCCTTTATCAGCCATGATTTGAGCAATACGCATCGAATTAGCGGGGCTTTTTGGTTTTGAGGCCAGGGTAGCTTTTTCATGTAAAAGATAACGGGGTATAAATTTTATCCTGCCCGGGGTTTTGCTTTCGGTTTCGGGCTTGCAGAGTTTATATTCCGCCTAAAATTTCCACACCGGGTGTGGGGATAGAGGCATTCATCATTATGTCTCGTCGGAGGCCGGAGATATTTTATTCCCTCCTGCCCGCTCTTTTTGTTTTAGCCTTATTCCTTTGTCCGTCCCAACTGATGCTTTTTGATTTTCTTATGCAGATTGGTGCGCTCGAGGCCGAGCATGTCGGACGGCGTTACCGATACCATCATTGCTATTTTCGAGATTGAGTTTTGGTATGATTTTGTTCAGGCGAAAGGAAGTGAAGAGTGAAAAACTTAACATGGCGATTTTGGGGATAGAGCTTAAGGTTATCATCACCTATCTGATTAAATGACAAAAAAAATCCCCGTCCGGTTTTTCAACCGCATGAAGGGGATTAGGCTGGTGCCGAAGGTGGGAGTCGAACCCACACGAGCTTGCGCCCACACGGCCCTGAACCGTGCGCGTCTGCCAGTTCCGCCACTTCGGCTTGACAAAAAATATAAAAAACTATTCTATTAAAATCAAGGTTTTATTGTGCCCCCAAAAATGAATTCAGCTCAAAACCGTATCGAATTCCAGCTCCCTATCTGTCAGCGATATGTCCTTGCGCTTAATTGCAGCGGCAGCGTCGAGCGACAGACCGTAATGAATGTGGTAAAGAACTTTGATGATAAATACGGTTACATCGATATTGTCCGTTAAAAATCGTTCACTGCGTTTTTGCCATTCCGTTTTCAGATTCCGCTGCGAAACCAGATCGGTAACGGTTTGATACAGTTTGTTCTCATTTCCCTCAAGAATGCCGATGCCGAGACCAAAAGTCTGTTCCAAACGCCTGAGATAATGCAATTTGCCGACAAAGTTGTTATAGCGAACAAATGGTGTTCCCATCACCGCCGCCTCAGCCGCCATGGTCTGGCTGTCGCCGATGTATAGATTGGCGTAATAGAGCAAGTGGTGCATCTCGTGTGCCGGAATGTGCGTGCGCAGCGTTTCCAGATACGATTCCAAAGGCCTTTCCGCGGTGATAAGCACGGGGCCATGGGGTTTGAGAAGTCGATACAGATTCCAGGCAACTTTGCTGGAGATACCGTGGTTTTGGGAATCGTGGTGTGCATTCAGATGCGCCAGGCGAATGATAAAATATTTTTTACCCAAAAGCGAATAGCGCGATAACACATCCGGATCGGGCTGAAAATAGTGCGGGTGCAAATAGGCGAGTTCGTGATTGCCGGTGTAGGTGATCTGTTTGCGGCTCCATTTACCGGCGGATACGCCTTCCGGGGTCAGGATATAGGACGCCAGCGGGTAAGCGAGTTTGGCAAAATAGGGTACTGCTTCGGCATCGTCTTCGTTTACCACCAGAGAGGGTATATCGAGCGCTTTTCCCACCCAGGGAATGACTTCGGAGGTTCCGACCAATATATCCGGGTTAAACTGGCTGCAAATTTTCATCAGTCGATAAAACTTGGTCAAAAGTGCGGAGGCCCGGGAAAAGGTGTTGTTTGTCCCGTTGGATATAATGTTTTCATATTGCCATCCCTTTTCGTCCAGCAATTCCGTCAACACATCCTTTGTCCTGCAGACAATGCGAATGGTGTGGTGGTTTTGCTTTAATATGGCTATCGCATGTTTGAATAGATGAAAATGGGCCGGATGGCCCATATAAACCACTATCTTCATGTTCAATCCGTCCTTGCTTTTACCGCCCCTTCTTTAGCACCCATTTGTTCAAATATTATGCCACCGTCACAACTGAAAAACAATCACTTGGGCTAAAAAAACAGAGGCTGTTTGTGCCCTGATGCATGTCTTCTATGACAACAGCTGAAATGTGACATAAAAAAACGACGCTTTACCAATGCCCGTTTTTTATCAAGATATCCTTGCTTGACCTCTAATATAGCAATAATTTTTGAAAATTCATAAGAAAAAAGGAGAGTAAATTCGGTCTCAGGAAGGGTTATTGTTTCAGGCGTGCTGCAGAAGGCTCAACGCTTTTAGCATCCAGGCTTGAGCCCATCGAAGGTAGGTGATTTTGTTGGTTAGAAAAGGCCATTTTTGATAGTAAAAACAGCCTTTTTGGTCGTAGAGATGATCGATTGTCCAGTCAGCGATCGTGCGAGCGAATTTCAGAGCAGCATCAAAATCCCGGCTCAATAAAGCGTGGGTGATAATGCCCTGTGCCTGATGGTGGATGTCCACAGGCCAATTTGCCGGCAATCTCCATTTGCTGCGTCCATTGGCGTGAAACTGCTGCTGTGTATAGAATCGGTATCCGCTCTCAAGCGCATCTTCAAGACCTGTAAATCGGTGAGGATGATGGTTGCGAATCGAGAACAGGGATTCAAGAATAAAGCCCTGATGGAAATCGATCTGTTGTCGTTCGGTTTTGTCCTCTATATTCATGCTGTAATTCCAGTGTCCGTCTGGTTTTTGTTTATTGAGGACAAATCGGGTTGCCTGTGCGGCTCTGTCCAGAGCCTCTTCGCCTCCGGCAAGCGTGCCAGCCAGAGTCAGTGCTTCCGCAGCCATCAGACTGGCGTTGTAAACACAATCACGGCGTAGCGGCGTATAGCTGAAACAGATACCGCTACCATCTCTATGAACCGGAATCTCTTTGAGAATAAAATCCTTTATGGCAGCAAGAGATTTGCCCGCTTGCGGATTCCCTGTGACCCGGTAATACTGATAAATTCCTCTGCCAATAGAGGCGGTCGCCACCACTGACGGGGTGTATGCCCGAATGAACAGGTTAGCGCTGAACCAGTGAAAGGGATACCCCCAGCCGGCTCCGCAATATCCCCCACTTTTATTTTGCTGTAACCAGCGAAACAGGCGGTGCATATCCGGTAGAAGCGATCTCTGCCGGGTGAAGGAATAGTATGTGGACAGTGCTTCCAGAATGATGCCGATGGCCTTGGGATTTCGGGTTTTGCGGATAGCGAATAGAGGGCGAAAATTCAACGGGCACCTTTTGCCGGCCTGAATCCAGTATTTGGATAAAGGGCCTGGATTGAAACAGCCCATCAATGCATCATAGGGATCGTAACCTGAAAACTCATTTTTTCGTATATCGTCCAGTAGCCGCTCAAAGATATTGTGGGTTACTTTAGGTGTCAAAAGTAATCTGCTTTTGTGTTTTCAATGATTCGATGATATGAAAGGTAATACGGCTGCTGTGCACAATCTCTTCAAACAGGGTGCCGGATGAATCGCCTTGCCTGATAGCGCTGGTAAACGCCTGGATTTCTTCTTTATGTCCTTTTGCCGCACTTGATCTTTTTTTTGTTGTTTTTCTGGTGCCATAGTGGCGATAGTGATAAAAATCTTTCAGAACATGAATATCACCGCCACTGAATATTTCCAGATATTCCTTTTCACATTTCTTATTACCGTTGGAAAAGTAGCTGATATTGGCCGTACTTCCGTCCGCAAATCCAAAGGTGATGCAAAGAGTGTCGGCCAGGGTCGTCTTGTTATCCATGGAACGGGCAAAGAGTGATTTGACCCTGGAACCGGTCAAAAAGCAGAGCAGATCGACAAAGTGGCAAACCTCGCCGATGATGCGTCCGCCGCCGATTTCGGGATCTTGTATCCATGAATCCGGTGAAACTGGTCCGGCGTTGATGCGGTAATGAATGGCTTTGGGTAGATGCCGGGGTAACCGTTTTTTTATCTCTGTAATCAAGGGTGCGAAGCGGCGATTATAGCCGACCCTGCAATGGATTTTACCCTGCTGGCGAGCGGATATGATTTTCTCGAGTTCGATTTCATTCATGCAGAGCGGTTTTTCGACAAAAACGTGTTTACCGGCGTGAAGTGCTTTTATGACCAGTCCGGCATGTAAATGGTGCTGTGTCAGAATAAACACTGTATTGATCGTGGCATCGTGCAGTAGATCGTTTTCGTCATGGCTACAGTAAGCAAAACCATATTTTTCGGCAACAGTGCGGGCGTTATGCGGGCTGGCGGTTACCAGGCCGCGCAGTCGGGCTGTTTTGGCCATAGATGGCAGCAAATAATTGCGCGCAAAAGAGCCAGCACCAATAACGCCGATTACCGGTTCCTGTTTCCGCGTCTTGACCGACGCAAAGGCAACTTTGGATGAAAGCGATTTTGTTCGGTTATAGGAAAAAACCATTGCATTATTTGATTTTTTCAGGAGCAATTCATAAGCCGTTTTGGCCTGGTCAAAGGGAATTTCCCGGCCGATCAACGGATTAACATCGATTTGATCCTGATGCAGAAAATCGATAAACGCCTGCATATTTCGGTTTTCAGTCCAGCGCACATAACCGACCGGATAATCGCAATTTTTTTGTTCATACGTTTTATCATAGCGGCCGGGACCGTATGAGCAGGACATTCTGAGATCGAGTTCTTTTTTGTAATAATTGGGTCGGCTGAATCCGGTGTTCACATTGCCGACCACGACCACTATGGCTTTTTGGCGGCACAGTTCTCCGGCCAGGTCTACCGGGTCGGTTGAGTTGCTGCCGGCGGTGATAATCGCGGCGTCACAGCCGATTGACCCGCTAAAGCGCTCGATTTCTGCCGTCAGGTTTGCCTCGTGACGTTGAAATGCCCGATCAGCGCCGATTTTTACTGCCGTTTCAACTCTGCTTTTCATCTTATCGAGGGCTATGACCCGAATACCCGCTGTTTTTAAAAGCATTACCGTCAGCAGACCCACCAAACCCAGACCGATGACCACGGCGGTTTCTCCCACCCGCAAGTCCGCCTGTCTGATACCCTGCAGCGCAATGGCTCCCAGGGTGGTAAAAGCGGATTCCCGTAGTTTATTTTTGCTTGTTTTAACCACCAGGTTTCTGGATACACATACCACCTCGGCATGAACCGCACCGTTGCCGCCGCAGGCAACATAGTCACCAATGGCAATGTCATCCACACCGTTTCCGACATCGATCACTCTGCCGGCGCAGCTGTATCCCAACGGTGACCATGAATCGAGCTTGTCGGTTACGATTTTAAATGTGGATAATAATCCGTTCGTTCTAATCGACTGAAGGATTTTCTCCACCTGGTCGGGGCGGGATTGTGCTTTTTTGATCAAATTGGCTCGCGCATCGCGAACGCTACGGCTTTCCGTACCCGGACTCACCACCGAGTAATGGTTGCGTATCAGCACACACCCGTGCTGCAAAACGGGATAGGGGACCTCCAGTATTTTCATGTCTCCGTTTTTTAAATTTTGCACCACCTGTTTCAATGTACTCTACTCCATTTGTTTTTTAATCTCTGTTTTGCTGGTCTGGCTGTCTGGTTTGGATTCTGCCAGCACTTTATCAAATACAGTTGCGAGGTTTTGCACCATCCTGTCTTCGGTAAACTGCTGTTGATAATAGTTCAGGCTATTTTTCGCCATCTGCTCGCATTTTTGCCGGTCGCTGTACAATTCTATGATCCGGTCGGCGATCTGGCCGGGCTGAGCCACGTCCACAAGATAGCCATTGTCGCCGTGGATCACTGATTCGCGGATGGCTCCCTGATCCGTTGCGATAATCGGCAAGCCGGCTGCCATGGCTTCGACGATGACCCAGGGATGACCTTCCGGCCCGCGGGGCGGAAACAGGAAAAGGTCTGCATCAGCCAGGAGTTGATTTTTTTTCTGCTGTGTCGTGTTGCTATAGAAATCAATCCCAAGCCGGTGCTGCCGGCAAAAGGCTTTGCACGATTTTTCCAACTCATCGTTGTGCCAGTTACCTGCGACTTTGATTTGAAATGCACCGGGAAATCTGCTTTGCAACAGTTGTGCGGTTTTGATGACATCCCATATACCCTTTGATGGCTGGATGTTCGACAGAAAAAGAATGGTAAATAGATTAGTGTTTGATTGATTTTCCGGGAACCGAAAATCTCCACCATTCGGCACCACAAAGACTCGATGCGCCGGAAAAATATCTTGAAAAAGATATCTTAAATTGTTGCCCAGAACAATGCCGCCATAACACCTATTTAATGAGGCATAGAAGAGTTTATAGAGCGTAAGCGGTTGTGATTGCAGCCAGCTTTTCAATCGACTGCCGCGCAAATGTATGATGGTTCTGCTTTGCAATGCACTGGCCAGATAGATAAAAGGTAAATCTTTAAAAAATCCGGATGTGCTTTGACTTATGGGAATCACCACAATATGGGGCCGGTACCTGGTCATGAGATAAAACATTTTGCCGTACAACCAGAGCAGACGCGCGAATTTGCTCGGGTGAATTCGGTACATGGAGGCGATCGACCGATTCAGGCGCGTATCCAGATGTAAGAGGTGATAATGCCTTTTTAGATCGGAATTGAGCAGAATTTTTGTTGCCAGCGCCGGACCGAACATGGGCGGCGGCAGCTTGCCCAACAGCAGTATTTTGGCTTTTGATTTCATTGTCTAGTATTCGTGCGTCCAACTTTTTGATTGATCATAACAGAAAGGATCGAGTCTATATATAAAGATTTAGTTTTACGAAAAACAACCCGGCATTGAACCTATATCACTGTAGTGCCGACAGGATTTTTAACAGGATCTTTGCGGTTTATGCTATAGGTAAAGATGACAAGAACAATATACATCATGGGAGCGTACATGGCCGGTACCGAGGTTATCGAAAAGAGCGCCAGAATTAACAGTGCCCCGGTTTTGAGAAATTTCCTGGCAAAATGCAATTGCCGCCAGATGATTAAAATACAAGCCAGAAAAACCAGATAAAGAAAAAGACCGACAAATCCTCCCAGAAACAACATCCTGAGATAATCGTTATGGCTGCCGGCAATCATATAGCCATAAGAATGCAGCTTTGCAAAAGCGGGATTCATGATTTGAAAGACGGCTTCACTCTGGCTAAATTCATCTATCATCTTCTGCCATCTCTGAATACGGCCGTGTAATGCCCGCTCTACTTTTTTTTCGCCTTTAATAACCGCGATTTCATTTTTAACCAGCGGACGAACGTGGCTCGGTAGTTGTATGCCAACACTGAAAACAATAAAAAAGTTAACGATAATAAAAGTTGACACCAGCTGACCCCGATAAAAGCGAAAGAGTATCCACACAGCGAATAAGAGCAAAAACACCACCATTGAGGCTAAATGATGAATGCGCATGATCATAAATAGCATCATCACAGTAGTTACAATGACCTGCAGGTCTTTGATGAATTGGATATCTTTGATTCGATTGGACAGAGCTGTATAGGCAACAATTAAAAACAGAAAGATAAAATAAATACTATAGTTGAAAACATCTGCATAACCACCGCTATAGCGCTCCACCCCCCGGCTCAATTCAGCCGGATCCATTTTTTGCAGGGTTTCGATGATAAAGATCATGATGGGGAAAACACACGAATAGACAAAAGTGGTCAAGAGTCCGTGTAACGCACGTTGTGAGACGAGCCAATGTC
The DNA here is from genome assembly GCA_014728085.1 of Candidatus Zhuqueibacterota bacterium. GTDB lineage: Bacteria > Zhuqueibacterota > Zhuqueibacteria > Residuimicrobiales > Oceaniaggregativiventaceae > Oceaniaggregativivens_A. The sequence goes on along the minus strand of WJMF01000075.1, from coordinate 21,683 downwards.
TCAGGTAAAAATAGAGTAAAAAGGGCAACATGGTTTTCAACACCACACCAAACCAGAGCAGAGTTGTACGAACGGTCAAGAAGAAAATCAGATTGGAAATAACAAGGGCAGCGACAGCTAAAAATATCTTGTCTGTTGTTTTGAATTGATAAGGGGGCAGTTGGCGGCTGGCCAATAAAAAAATCACAATCATGGGCACTGCCACTCCGGTTACATCCAGCAGGCTTAGATGAAGGATAGGATCTTTGGCCTGCCAAAAGCGGTCGATAACCGGACGCAAAAGCATCAAATAAATGAACCATTTAAAAGTCCAGGGTTGCTCTCTTATCCAACGCAGCCATTTTTTTATTGGATAGACCATTTTATCGCCTCCATAAAACCGGCCACGCTGTTGCGAATATGACAACGCTGTTGAATCGAATCAGCAGCAGTTTGGCCGATTTTTTTGGCTTTTTGCGGGTGGTTGAACAGATATAATAGTATGGGCACGGCGGTATTGATACGGTGAAAATCGACGAGATAGCCGTTTTCACCGTTATTGATCAGGTCTACCGCCGCACCGGCAAGTTCGGATGCCAGGCAGGGAAGGCCCGAGGCCATGGCTTCTACCAACGCCATCCCCCATACATCATATTGGCTTGGAAAGACAAAACAATCGGCCAGGGCATAAAAGTCGTATAGATTTTCTTGCTGTTGAAAGGGCCAAAAACAGACGTGCTCGACAATGTCGAGGTCTTTACTCAAATTTTTCAGGTAGGGATATTCAGGGCCTGATCCTACCAACCACAGCTCACTCTCTTCATAGTGCTGTAAAACCCTCTGTAAAAGATGTAAAATCAAATCGATACGTTTTCCCTTTGTAAAATGGCCAATATAGAGTATTACCTTGCGAGCCGGGCGTTTTGCGCCGAAGGTACGGATTTTAGCGGTTTTTTTCAGAAATACATCCGTGTCAACGGTGCTGATCGCTCTGAAAATTTTGTTTGATTTTGTTCCCAGTGATTGTACATAGTCAGCTGCACGGCTTCCGCTGACCAGAAGGGATTTTGCTCCTTTGCACAACAGTTTCCTCTGTATCATCCTCAAACACGAGCGATTATGACCGGGACGGTCAACCGATTCTGTCCAGATAATATAGGGTGGATATTGCTCCAGGTACCATCGTACCGCGATTCGTGTTGTTGCCATGGAAAATCCGGCGCTGATGATCAAATCCGGTTTTAGCTGCCGCAATATTTTTGTCAGGGTTGAATAGGTAAACAATACGCCTTCTTTGCTGCCCAGTTGAATTTTGCCGGAGGCGAGAACATGGTACGGAAATTTCATGCTGTCATAATCGATTTTCCATTGACGTCGTTCATAACCTTTTGCAGCAAAGACAATGGTGAGTTGCATTTCCTCTTTTAAACATGCCGCATGCAGGGCTGTGAATAACGGAATACGATAGGGCGTGGGAATATTGCTGATGAGAATGATATTTTTGCCCGCTTTATTTTTGCTATTGTTGCTCATGTTTCAGAACTTGCTGTTTTTTGCATCAATTTTTCAAAACAACCGATAATTTCGTCGACCGTGATTTTTTCAATAGAGACGGGATGGTTTACGACCATAGCATTCCGGTTTATCGGGCCAACATGATTCGGATCTGTGGGGGAGAAGAGGGCGATCAAAGGTCTTTTTAGTGCATCGGCAAGGTGCATAATGCCGCTGTCATTTGTGATCAGCGCCCTGCTTTTGCTCAATACAAAAGCGGTCTGCATGATCTCAAGCTGACCGCTTAGGTCTATATAGTCTTGCCGGGTGATCCTGGTTTTTATTTTTTGATTGATTTTACGGTCGGTTTTTCCTCCCAAAAGCAGGATTGTGTGCCCTTTTGTGATCAAATTATTTATGACTCCGGCGTAGAGATAAGGAGGATATCGCTTGTCGGCCAGGTTACCGCCGGCATGTATACAAATGTATTTTGAATTCAGTTCTACTCCTTTTTTCTTCAAATGCGCGATGCAGGACTTTTCGTTTACTTTTAAAAAAGGAAGAAAAGGTTTGCCGGAAATATCGGATTGAAAGAATTTAATGAGATTAAGGTTGTTTTGGATTTGGTGTTTTTCGGGATAAAAGGGATGAATACAGGTATAAACAAATGCCATGTCTGTTCTCGTTTTCTTTCCAGGAGGCAGGGCGTGGCGAATCCTGAACGCTGCACCTGAGAACATAGCCAACACGCTGTGAAACATGGTGTTGGATGGCCGCAAGGCAAGCCAGATTTGGGGAGAAAAAAGACGAATATTTTTCACCAGGCGAAAAAAGGCAGCGAGTTGTTTTTCGTGCAAATCATACTGCAAGACTACATCAATTTTCATCCTCAAAAAAAGAGCCTGATTCGGACTTTTGCAAACAACGCCGAGACGACAATTTGGTTTGGCCTGTTGTAAAGCGGTAATAACCGGTAAGGCCATAACGGCATCCCCGATTCCTGATGCAGCACAGAGCATAACCCGGTCCGCGTTTTGCCAGGTTTTATCCATTGCCGGTTTTTTAACCAGCAAATGCCGGCAAAAACAAACAACTTTGAAAAAGGTATACAAACCTCGTTTCAACAGGGTTAAAGCCATCATTTAGCGTCCTGCTGCAGCGCAGTCTGAAATCGCCGCGCCACTTTTTTCCAGTTGTTTTCAAAGCTGTGGTGTTGCTCGGCGTATTGTCGTGCCCGTTGTCCCATTTGGATTCTCAGCGTTCTGTTTTCAAGCAGATTTTTAACATCACAAACCAGCTGTGCAAAGGTATGGGAATGAACTCCGATTTGCTCTCTGCTCAGCAGGTTTTCTGGGTTTGCATGCAGGGAAACGACCACTGTTTCCGTCAGCCAGGCCTGTATAAAAACATTTGGAAATCCCTCTACATCGATTTTGCTGGTGTTTACCAGCAGGGTGGCCCTGGCCAGTATCTCGTCGATTTTTTCTTTGGGCTGAGAGTGAAGAATTTCCAGATTGGATGTTGGTTTGGGTAGCGTTTGGCTCCATCGACTGTTTCCCAAAACCATGATGAATTTGCAATCCACACTCTGCAGTTGTTTTGCCAGCTCGATGAACAGTTTGCTCTGTTTCTCCGGTCTGTTATTGGCGATCCAAACGATGAGGTTTTGATTTGATTTTTCTGATTTTACGCGTCTTTTGGAATGCAAAGAAGGTAAACAAAAATTGTTTTTATTGATGGTGTGTGCTTTTTGTAACTGGCTCCGGTGTTGGCAGATTACCATGTCCGCTTTTTTCAGGGTCTGCCTCATCCTCAGATCCGACCACATCGCATAAGCGCTGACAGTGATTTTTTTCAGGCGCTTTTTTTTGCTGCCCCATAAAGCAGTCAAACGGTAGTGTGGCTGTAATTCACCATCACTGGAAAGACCGAATAGATAAGGGGTTTTGGTGCTGCGTTTATATTTTTCCACAACCCCGGATTCCTGCAAGGCCGTTCGGCCTCTGATGTATATGAGGTCCGGTCTTGTTTCATATAGAAACGCCAGACAGGTTTCAACCGGTACATTCCAGAACGAGGCGACATGGGGATACCAATAGATGCTCTTTTGCTTGTTTATATATGAATATCCGGTTTTGCCTTCCAGACTCGGGCAGAGATGGATCACATTAAATCCGTATTTTACCAGGGCTTCGCCGATGTAATGCGTTTGCCATTCCGCTCCTCCTGTGCGTTCCAGCAGTGAATGGATGCCGGCAATACAGATTGTTTTTGTATTATTCATGTTGGCTTGTTGGTGAGCAGTTGCACGAGTTGGTCCGCCAGAGTGTTGATATCAAAATGCCGGACAGCAAAATCATACGCATTTTGACCGGCCTTATACCGCCGGTCTTTATCGTTGATAAACTGATGCACGGCTTCTTTCCATTCTTCAAAATCCAAAGCCACCACCCCCAGGCCCTGTCTTGAAATCCATTTCTCCGGTTCATGTCCCAGACTGATGGTGGGCAGGGCGTTTAGACATGCCTGAATAAAGGTATTGGCCAAACCTTCATGAGTTGACGACATTGTAAAAATATCGGCTTTGTTCATAAGAGTGTTGATTTTGTCCAGTGAGAGGCCGCCGAGATACTCAAAATTGGCCACTTTTTGATCGTATTGTCTGATTTGATCGGACAAGTTGTTTTCTCTGGGGTAACCAACCATGACGAATTTTGCCCGCAAATGCGTGCTTTGCTGCGCCAGTTTGGTGAACAGCAAGGGACGCTTGATCGGAGTGAGGTTGGCGACCCACAGAACCACAGGGATTTGATTTGCCTTTGTTGCCGCATAAGAGGGTATAGGGTGTCCTGAACCAAATAGTATGGCATGAATGCCATAATTTTTTAACAATTGTTTTTGTTGATGTGTTGTCTGGGCCAGGACAAGACCGGCGTTTTTTATAGCCGATTGAATACGGATATCGGCCCAAAGCGTTTCGACCAGGCCCAGAAAGTGCTTGAAAGACTTTTTATGCAATTGACACCTTGAATATTTCCAGCGTTCCCCGCTTTTGTCCGAGTTACTGGCCCAGATAAAGCGCGCTTTGCTTTGCCTGGCTATTTTTTGGGCAATAACGGTTTCCGGCAACTTGCCGCGTTGATAAACATAATCCGGTTTAAAGTCGCAGGCTGCTTTAATGACTTTGAAGTTTTTTTTGCTGTTAAAGCGCCCGGACAGGTGTTTGTGTTTGGTTGCCCTTATAAACTCAATGGGTGAACAGGCCTCTTGTGGCGGTAATTTGCCGGCTGTTACAATGACCATAATCGCATGACCCCGCTGCTTTAAACGCTGGGCCAGGTAAAAAACCTGAACCGCTGAGCCGCAGATGTGTTGTTCATTTGGATCAGGCCAGCTTTCTGTTATAAAACAAAATTTCATATCAAATCATCTTGATTGCACGAAGAGCAATATGCCGCACCAAAAGATTTTGTAAACAAACAGGTAGATTCAAATTACCGGGTCCTTTGCCAATAAATTTTTTAAGGTGGTTACTGCCAAATGTGGAGGTCGCATGATTGATTGAATCGATTTTAAAATGTGTATCTTCGAGACGCTGGTAAATAGAATGGATGGTGAAAAAGCGAATGTGATAACCTTCGTCAAATGGTGGCGTCCCTTTTAACAGTGTTTTTAGACGTTTGTTGATATGGGCGATGTTGGGTGTGGTCAAAAAAAGATAACCGCCGGGACAGAGTAAATGATTGATATTGCTTAACAATTTTTCCGCTTTCCAGATATGTTCAATAACGTCTAAAAGTAAAACGCCATCATACACCGATTTACCCAGTTTGTCCAGGGAAGTATTCAGGTCGAGTTTATTGGCTGTAAATCCCAAAGAGTGGGCATGGTCTACATTAGCCTGATCGATATCGACAAAGGTCACTTTTGCCCCGCGTTGTGCAACGTATCGGGATATTTCACCGGCACCACCTCCCAGGTCGAGATAATGCTTTCCGCTCAATTCTTCAGGAATAAGCAGGCGGATCCATTGATACCATGGACGGTTAAAATTGTCGCTTCGGTTCAAGTACTTTCCTCTTTGATCAAGTGCAAAAAGTTCTCTACCACCGCTTCAATGGTATAATTTTGCTCGACAATCTTTCTGCTTTTTCCGTTCAATGTGGAGATTAGCACTGGATTTTTAATCAGATTTGAAAATACACGAGCCAGCTGTTTTTCGTTATCCACCACCATGCCGCAGCCGGTCTTATTAACCAGTTCTTCAGCACCACCGGAACCCGAAAAAACGATACTGGGTATCGAAAAATACATGGCTTCCAAAAGTACCAGCGAAAAACTTTCCGATTCCGACGGCAGTACGAATAAATCCATTTGTGAGTATATTGTTGACAGGTTTTCGCTTGCTGCTATGAATTTTATCTGTTCTTCAAGTCCCAGTTGCCGGGTTAAATGACGCAAATGGTTTTCCTCTTCTCCGCTGCCGACAAGTCTTACGGTGAGGTTGGCCTTTTCATGCTCATCGAGATACCCGATAGCACGGATCAGGCGATCGATTCGTTTCACTTTTCTAAACGAGGCCACGCAACCGACATTAATTTTGCCGGTAATCACTTTGGTTTTCTTTCGATCCATTGTTGAGAATCGATTCAAATCCATTCCCAGTGATAAAATTTTGATTTTACCTGATTTTACTCTATATTTTTTTTCCGTCACCTGTTTATAGTAATTGCCGGGTACCAGAACATATCTACATCGGCTCTGCAGAAAAAATTGAAAAAACAGAAGACGAAAAAATCGCTGCATACTTTTTTTGCTTGGCCAATAAGATGCCTTTAGCATTCGTGACGAAACATGCTTTATCGACTTTCTCAATGACCGGGCACCATGCATAAAATAAATTATCCGGCAATTTGTAAAAAAGGAGATCGACATGAAACGGGGATACAAACCGTGAAAGATAATTAGATCATATTGCTGCATGATAAGAAAAATCTGTTTCATTCCGGATAAGGAAGAGTATGCAGTGCCGTCATACTGATCAACAACTGTGGTTGTACAGAGATGACCTTCTTTTTTAATGTAGAAAAGCGCTGATTTGTGCTCTGGATTTTTTTTCTGATAAACCGACACAAACTGATGTACAAACGTTTCAGCTCCGCCCAGGTGTCCGGATCCTATGATGTGTAGAATGTTCATATCTTTTCCTGAAAATTTTGGCAGCTTCCGTGAGGGTAACAAACTTATAACCCATTATTTTTAAATGATTTAGAGTTGTTTCCAGTTCTCTTTTGAAATCATTCACTTTTTCCCGGCTCTGCGCATAGGGAGAGTTGCCGGCGCTAAATTCAACGCTGTGAAACATCATGTTCAAAAAGACATCCGATACTTTTCTGCTTTCCCTTTTTTCCAGCTTTTTCATTTGCCTGGTTGTGGCAAACGTCGGCCGTAGCCAGACAGGGGTGAACTTGCCATTCAGAAACAGATGTTTTCGTAAGACTCCCCAAAACAGGCAAGTGGGCGGCAGAACTCGAAACAGTGCAGGTGGAATATATTCCCACCAGCATGCTCCGATTGTCACCGGTATTTCCACGATGTGCATATCACCCTTTTGCCTGAAATTGTGTTGATCGGGAAAGTAGGGCTGGGTAGGTGCACCAAAAAAATCGATTTCATTCTTCCAGGATGAAAAAGGGGCGACGGAAGAATCTACGCAATAATCATATTTTTGCAATATGGTCAGGGTGTGATTGCTCAGCCCAAACCGCCCGGCGCGAAATGCAGTGGGAGAAAAATTGAAGACTGTTTTAAACCGTTCGGTTAGATTGACTATTTTTTTTTCTTCAATGTGGCGCGGGTATTCATTTTGCATTCGCTGCGTTTTGTTTGCCCCGGTATTATCAAATGGCGGAACAAATTCGCTGTGTAAATGGGTTCCCAGTTCTGCGCCTTGCTGCCTCACCGTTGACAGAATTTTAATATTTTTTGGATCGTTTAATACTTCCGGACTCAGCAAATAGGTTGCTTTGGCACCTGCTGCCTGCAGACAGGGCTGCAAATAATCCGGAATGGTATGGTGAACAGAGGTAAACTGCATTGGTTTTTTGATGAGCCAGTTCGGTCCCTTGTCGCATTCCACATCTATACTGATACAGCAATACCGCATATGGGTTAACACCTGTTAATCAACAAAATTTGTCGAGAACATCGCGATGCATTTTGTTTGATTCCTTTGTTCAATTTTTCGGAGAGATAAATTTTATTAATGTAATTTTGTTTAATAATTCATGGTCGGATTGTATATAGGCGATCATCAAACATACAAAGGGCAAAGTCATCAGCCACATTCGGGTTTCCATAATCAAGCCGGAAACAAAAATCGAAAATACCATTGCAGCCAAAAGTAATGCTGCCCGTTGTAATGGCGGGGGACCGTGTATCAGACAAAAGATTATAAATGCCACCATAAACACAATAAATGCGCTGATAACAACATTAAAGTCCGGTCCAAGTTTGGTAAAAAAATAATAAAAGTTGTATAAAAAGTATTTTAAATTAAACATAAGATGATTCTCATTTCCCAGTATCCCCGGAAGACCGGTGTAGACGTCCTTTCTTTCCGGTCCGTTGTAGAGCAACATTCGCATGGCTTTTATATAGACCGAGTTGATCAGAAAAAGCGACAGAGAAACGAAAAGGTGTTTTTTTGAAATCAATTTCAAGTTTGGTTTAAGTTGGAAGGATTGTATAAATAGAAAAAAGACGATAAAAAGCGAAGACTCGCGGTTGAACAGGGCAATAAAAAACAGGATGATAAAATAATAAAGCGGAAATTGACCGAGTATGCCAAAAACAAATGCTGACATGATAATAATGTCTATATAATCCCACAAGAAAATATAATAATGCTGCAGCAAAAGAAAGGCCAGAAGATAACTCAATAGTATACATGCTGCTGTTCCGGGCGAGCGACAAAGTTTAAGACAATAATAGAATAGCATAATATTAAGCAGAAAGAGCAGTAGTACGGATAAAAATAAATGACTTGAATGCCAGGCAAGACCGCTCATTTTAGAAAATCCCAGAACCAAGACAGGTGCCAGAATCCGGTTCATCCATGCCTGAATATTTGTTTCGCGATTAAGCAGATTTTTTTCATTGTATCCGAATCCCTCTATTTTGTTGCGTCCACCGTTCAGACGATAAATAATTCTAAACTGAGCCAGGGTGAGAACAAGAACCAGAAAAATGAGAATCATATTCTGTCGTGTGATCAAATTTGAGAAAAACGGGCGACTCATCTTAAATACCTTTGTAATATGCCTTTTATGGCTGTTGGAATGGAGTTGATCAACAGAACAAAATCCGGCGATGTTTGAAACAATCTCAACCAGTATGAGCAGCCTTTGCGCACCGTTCCACAGGCGAACTGCCTTTTGATCGACAATAGATAATAGTGCCTGATAGCTTTTTGTAAAAGTTCTGAGTGCTGCTGCAATTGTTTTTGTTTTAGAGCTTGCAGGATGGGCACGGCATAACGTGCCGGATCAGAGATATAGCTCTGACTGTATTGGTTGGCATAATTGTCACCGGCTCTGCGTTCAGCAACCACCAGACTCTTTTTGATGCAACCGATTGAATAGCGGGCTGATAATCTCAGGGTGAATTCCCAGTCTTCCAAAAAATTAAATTCAATTGATAAACCTCCAATATCATTTAGTATCCATTTCGGGATCAACAACCAATTCAGGTAGATCTCAAATCCGCTGTTGTTACCATCGAATAAAAACAGATTAAATTTAAAAATATTTCCCTGCCTCATTCGATCTCTGTCCTCAAACCAGGAATCGGCGATCAGGTCACCCGTGTCGTTTACCATTTTCATGTCGCAGTAAACCAGATCGTATCGAGGATGACGCTGTAAAAAACGGATCTGTTTTTCCAGTTTTTCCGGCAGGTAGCAATCGTCGGAATCCAGAAAAGCGATATAGTCACCGGTTGCCGCGTTAATGCCGGCATTACGCGCCCTGTTCGGATGACCGCTGTGGGGCAGAGCCAGTAGTTTGAGTCGTTTTCCAAAGCTTTTTTGTAAATGTGATACCGTTCCGTCGCTGGAGCCATCGTCTACAACTATGATTTCAATGGGGTGATAGGTTTGTTGCAACAAACTATTTACCGCGCGAACAACCTTGACGCGTCGATTATACGTTGGTATGATTACCGAAATGAGAGGTTGCATCTGTTCTGATCGTTTTGACATAGGTAAATATACGTTTATACAGCGTTGACCGGTTCCATAATTTGATTTCGTAAAGCGGCTGAAACGTTTTGGTCCATTTGAATTTATAAGGCGAATCGCCGCGCATGAAATTAAATTGTGCCATGTTTTCTTTCATCATTCTTTGAATCAGATACATGTGGTGAAGTTTGTTGGGAGAAAATGTCTCATATTTTGGATCAAACCCGATAAGCCAATGATAATAAACCTGCTGGTGTTTGAATCCCAGTGTAAAGGAGACCGGTTTTTCCCGAATATATAAAAGAGAATAATCCAGGGCATTTTTGCGGCCAAAACAGTCGATCAGGTCGATAAAATATGAAATAAATTTTTTATCCTCAAACAGGCTTTGTCTGTTCAAATGATGTTGACGACGGGTATGAATGGATTTGATAATATCTACCAGATCAGAGGTTTTATGAATTCCGTTATTGCTTATGTGCCATTGCGTTTTTTCCAGCTTGTTAAAGCGCTTTGTCAGTTCCCGACGGGTGTTTTTGCTCAATTGGTAAAAGTAGGCTTGCCAATCTCTGTTTGTATTCAAATCGATGTAGAGGTTTTTTGTGCATTGCAGGATTTTTATTTTATAGTGGGACAATGCAAGCAGATTTTCTGATAATTTATTCAAAACGGACGGCAGTATAAACTTGAGTTGAATTTGCTGGTATGGTTTAAAAACTTTTTTTAATGCAGGGGTCAAGCCACTCGTATCCGGATGTCGATATAGAGAACAAAAATCGGTCACACCGCTGATGGTACCAATGTGAGTCAGTTGTTTGTAGGGAATGATTTTCCTGCAGTACAATCTTCTTTGTATCAGCGGCAACAAAGCCAATACGCTGTTTTGGTCGCGCAAAACATAAAAGGCATTGTCCCTGATGTGGCCAAAATGTTTATACAGCAATAAAATCCAGTCAAAATCATCATTAATGGTGGTTGATTCCTGTTGACTCCAAATTTGATCCCAGTATTGGCGACAGTCAGAGATTTCATCGGTTTTTTGCAGTCTTGTGAGTTTCATGAGCGGGGTGTTGTTCGATTTATGCCGGATATAAATTTTTTAAAAGCACTATTGAAATGATTATTGTCCCATTCTTTTGCTGTTTTGCAGGCCTTTCGGCTCAGCTTGATTCTTTCTTTCGGATTTTGGAGCAAGAGATGTATTGTGCTGGCCAGTTTACGGCTATCGCCGACTGGAAACAGCCAGCCGTTTTTTTTATGCCGGACACATTCGGGAATGGCGCCCGAGTCCGACCCGACGACAGTAGCGCCGCTGCTCATACTTTCCAGCAGGACGATGCCCTGCGGCTCACACCATGATGGCACCACGATCAACTTTGCCTGCCACATCCAGGTATGAATTTGATCATGAGAAATATGTCCTGTAAATTTCACATTAACCAGATGATGTTTTTTGGCAAGCGCCTGCAGGCGTTTCTTTTCCGGCCCTTCTCCGAGTATGCAGGTATAGGGTTTTAGCGGTATCAGGCCAAGCGCCTCAAAAAGGATGTCGACTCCTTTTTCTTTGGCAAGTCGTCCCGCGTATAAAATGTCAATAGATCGTTCTTTGTCCCATTTTCGTGTGAAACGGCTCAAATCGATGCCATTGGGTAAATCAACAATGCCACTATTTTTTTTTCTTATGCTTTGAAGGCCCTTTCGCATATAGTTGGAGATTGCGACGACAAAATCGGCATTTTGAATTGCTTTCTTTTCGCTCAGCCGATAAACCAGCGTGGTAAGAAAATCGAGGGAATTGACTTTGTATCTAATCATTTCCTCAGTCAGTGAATGCGCCACAAAAATCGAAATCAACTTGTGTTTTTTGCAAAACCGCTCGACAAAAAGAGCGATTACAGCTGGATGATAAATAATAAAGTCGATATCGCCGGGCTCGATGTACCTTTTGAGATAGTTATAACACTTAAAAGCGAAGGTGAGTTCTCTGGCGCTTTTGCGGACACAGCGATGCAGCGACAGGGGGTGCAGGGTGACGATATGAGCCCGACGGAGCGGATCGTTTTGGAATTGTTTTAAACCTCTCAGGGTGGTGGTGAGTATGGTAACCCGATACCCCATCTGCAAAAACAGGCGCGCTTCTATTCGTGCTCTTGCGGATACCGCGCCCTCGCCGAAAAAGGCATGTGCAATGGTGATTACCACTTGAATTCTTGTTGTTTTTTTTGAAAGGGATAGAAGGGAACGTACCGAATAATATCCTTGCCATATCGATACAAATGTCCGATGATTTCCGGTTTTCTATTCAGCTTTACAGCCTTGGCCATATATCGTGTTGATAGCAGGAATTGTTTATGCTTGACATAATGCCGGCCGAGTTTAACAGCAAGCCGCGAAGCCATTAGCTTTGCCCCTCGGCTCCACTGTTTTACCCGATTTTGGGGAAAATAGAGCTGAGAAATTTTTATGCCTTTTTCAATACCTTCAATAATATAGAGTTTTTCGCGGTTATAATTACCATAGGATTCCGCGTGTATGCGGTAAAGCGTTAACGGTTCAGGCTCGTACCAAACGGTTGAGACAAGGCCGATACGTTTCCACATTTCCCAATCTTCATAGGAACGGATTTGTTCGCAAAATCCGCCTACATTTTCATATACGCATCGTTTTACCACAAAGGCAGATGCGATTAAAAAGTTACGAATGGCGATTTGATCCAAAAATTTTGTAAAGACACCGGGTTTGCGCATTTCGATTCCGGATAAAGCATGCCAATGATCATCAGGCTCTATATAGATAAAGCGGGTAAATGCCGCATCAACTTGCGGATGGTCGTTGAATGTTTTGGTCAGTTTGCTGTAAAATCCCGGCTGTACCTGGTCGTCAGCGTGTAAAAGGTGAACCAAATGCCCTCTGGCCAGCCGCAGACAGGTGTTGAAATTACGGGTATGACCTACATGCTTTTTCTGGTCAAAGATTTCAACCTGGTCTTTGGGCAGGTTTTCTATATAGCTGTAAAATTGATCATTTTCATAACCGTCACGACATATCATGATTTGCATTTCTGCAGGGCTGATGTTTTGTTCCAGAACGCTGTTCACCGTACTTTCAAGATACTCCATATTTTTCCAGCAGGGAATCATCACCGACCAGAGCGGACGTTTTTCATTCGCGGGGCGTGGTTTTATATGGGGAAAAAGGGAATGATCAATGGGAAATGTTTTCATAGCTCTCCTGTATTTAGTTTCGGATTTATCATCATTTTATGGCTTTGACAAGATAGCCGAGCGGTGCGCGCCTGTCTGTTCTTTTACTGATTGCACATAATCGATTGAAACGGCGTAACGCTTTGATCCAGAATGAACGGGGCAGCTCGAGTTCACGCGCTAAAATGAGTTGCCAGACGGCCTGTAATTGATTGCCATGTGACAAAACGGTTACCTCATGAAAGGATTTGAAAAGGGCTTGCAAAGCGTCTTCCGTAAAGCGATAATAGTCCTTTGGTGAAGGGTGGTATTGAAAAATAAAGCGCGTGGATAATAAACAGAGACCATTTGGTTTGAGAACCCGGTGCACTTCATTAATCGCTTGGTGTGGATAAAAAATGTGTTCCAAGACCTCAAAAAGCAGAACAGCATCAAAGCTGTTCTGCTGAAATCCTGTATGGCAAATATCACCGCAGACGTGGGGACCAAACGACTGGTCATAATCTAATGAAATGTATTGTTGGGCTTGGAACAGCTCTCTGTAAGGACTCCAGGTTTGTGAAGCACCGATTTCCAGCACACTTTTAAAGGAATGCGGCTGAAAGATTGTCTGCAAACGACGCTCTAGAGTCAATCGGGTTATGGTTTTAATCGCCATTTTATTACATTCCTATTGAATCAAATCCCAGGCATGTTCTACCAGGGCGGTTGAATATTTTGCCGGTGGCGTAAAAAAGGTGCTGAAAAAGTGACTGATGCTGACATCAAAATACAATGCACCGGTGATCGAATCCAGTCGTCCGCTTTCATCAAAAGCAGCCAGATCGATTCGGTAACGGCCCAAAGGCAATGGAAGCCTGGGAATAGTACACCTGACGGTGCCGGTACCCTGTTTGATATGAAATTTATAACCCTGGGATTCAACTGAAAAATGGACCACCGGGATGCCGAGGTGGTTGTAGATCGTTTTTAAAAAAGTTACTTTTTGTATCGATGATTTGGCTTGAAATTTGACCACAATGGAGATTTTTTCACCGGAAATGGGTTTGCTCGTCGTGTTTTTGTACTGGTCTTCAATATATGCATCAGTAAAACTCAGACGTCCGTCCCCCAATCTTTCCGGAGAAATATTTAATTTGCCATCGACCTTCTTTGGATTCAGGGATGACAAGTACCAATTGATCATTTCATCCGGTTTCCCTTCTGCCACAAGCTTGCCGTTGCGAATAACCAGACATCGGCTGCATAGCTGACTGATCGCGCCCATGTTATGGCTGACGAATAAAATGGTTCGACCGCTTTTGGATACCACATCCATTTTTTCGAGACATTTGCTTTGAAAGGCTGCGTCTCCAACAGCAAGGACTTCATCGACAAGCAGAATTTCAGGTTCCAGGTGAGCTGCCACGGCAAAAGCAAGCCTGACTTTCATACCCGAGGAATAGCGTTTGACAGGAGTGTCGATAAATTTTTCGATTTCAGCAAAGTCAACAATTTCATCGAATTTTTTTTCAATCTCCCGTTTTCGCATTCCCAATATTGCACCATTTAGATAAATATTTTCCCTTCCGGTCAGATCGCGGTGAAATCCGGTTCCTACCTCAAGAAGACTCGATATCCGACCCCATATCTCAATATGCCCGGTTGTGGGACGGGTTATTTTGGCCAGAATTTTTAACAGCGTACTTTTGCCGACACCATTGCGACCGATGATACCGAGTATTTCTCCGTTTTTAACCGTAAAATTAATGTCTCGCAAGGCCCAAATGCCTTTTTCCCGCTGGTTTTGCTCATCGGGTATAGCGGCTTGATTTTTTAACTTTTTAAAATTTTCAAAGGGTTGCCGTATAAGATTTACAAATCTCCCCGACAAGGTTTCGTGCTTTGTTTGTTTTTGTCCCAGGTTATAATATTTGCCCAGATTTTCAACGCTTATTTTGATATCAGACATTTCGAGAATAGCCACATTTTTAGAGTTTTTTTCAGGTTATTGTCACAGTAATTCTAGATGAATTTTTGTCTGTATCAGACAATATCAGCAAAGAAAATCTCCCGACGGTGAAAATAATAAATGCCACTGATCAAAATACAAATCGCCATGAAATAGCCGGGCACGATGTATTGCCATGGCAAGGCACCCTGTTTGATCAAACAGGCCCGAAAGCCCTCGATGACTCCGACCATGGGGTAAAGAGCGTATAGGCGGTCATAGGGTTTTGGAATCAGCGAGTAGGACCAGGCAACCGGGGCCAGATAGAGCAGGAGTTGGGTTAAAAAAGGTACCGCGTGTTTGATATCCCTGTATTGTATGGCCAAAGCAGACAACCAAATGCCGAGTCCTGCTGCGGTAATCAGCAGGAGGAAAAGGACCAGCGGCAGCGCCAGAATCGTACTCGAGGGAACTATATTGTATATTAACATCATGAGCGCTAGAATAAAGAAAGCGATGCTAAAATCCACTAGCGCGCTAACCACAGGTGTGAGTGGAGCGAAGATTCTGGGATAATATACTTTGGTAAAAATTTCGGCTGTACCGATAAGGCTATTGGTTGATTTTGTAATAACTGTGGAAAAATAGGTCCAGGGCAACAGCGCGGTATATGAAAAAACGGGATACGGTACACCTTCACTATCAAGTTGGGCCAGTTTGCCAAAAATAAAGGAAAACACCAGCATTGCAAAAAAAGGGCGAATAATCGCCCAGGAAAAGCCCAAAACAGTTTGTTTGTAAATGATTTTAATGTCGCGCCAGATCAAAAAATATAGCAAATCCCGGTATCCCAGCCACTCTTTCAGACTGAGGGTGCTCCAGGGATCTTTTGCATCGATAATGGTTTTCTTTTCAGCGTGGTTTTGGAGTCTCCTCCATCTGTTCAAAAAAGAGGGTTTTCTAAAAGACATATCAAGCCTGGAATTTCGATAAAGGTGCAAAGAATTTTCGTTGTTTTTTCTGATAGGAGGTAAACGCCCTATCATAATGGTTGTTGCCGACAATATCGTTGAGAATGATTCCTGAAATGTCGATATCCATTTGTTGCAAACTGGAAATCGCTTTTTTGATGATTTCAAGACGGGTTTCACCTCTTCGAACCACCATAAGGGTATGCGATACCAGTTTTGATAAAATCAATGGATCGCTTGCTGTTAAAAGGATATGTGCTGCATCGAGGATAACGAGATCAAATCTGGTTGCTCCCATGTGAAGCAATTCCTTCATGCGGCTATGCGACAAAACCGAGATCGGATTTTCCACCTGTCTGCCTGCGGGTATCAATATACTGTTATTCTTGTGAATTTTTTTAGCTGCTGTTTGTAATGAGCTTTTTCCAAAGACGAAATCCGAGAGTCCCGGATAAGAATTAACCTCAAATATGTTATGCAGTCTTGGATTTCTTAGATTGGTATCAATTAAAAGAACGCGTTTGCCGAGTTTTGCGCAGTTTATAAAAAAGTTGACTGCACAAA
This sequence comes from Candidatus Zhuqueibacterota bacterium, assembly GCA_014728085.1. Classification (GTDB taxonomy): domain Bacteria; phylum Zhuqueibacterota; class Zhuqueibacteria; order Residuimicrobiales; family Oceaniaggregativiventaceae; genus Oceaniaggregativivens_A. Next base: position 5,303 of record WJMF01000075.1, on the reverse strand, counting down.
ATGATTTGCCTTCTCCTTGCAACGCACTGGTTAACAGAATAGAATTCATTTTTGACTGATGCGGTTGAAGATAAAGCTTCATGCATATGCTGGTAAAGGTATCTTCCAGTTTTTGGTAATCTGAATTTTTCAAATCTGCTCTGGGTATTACGCCCAAGAGCGGATATTCTGTTTCTTTTATTACATCGATTTCGTTTTTCAGTGAAGTTTTACTGTGGTGTCGCAACAGGGCCAGGGCTATTGCAATAAGCAGTCCCAGATAAATTCCCAGCGTTAAAAGACGGGATCGGTATAGCGGTATCGATGTTTTGGGAACGACTGCCGCATGGATAACCCGCAGATTTTCCGGTTGTGCCTGCAGAATAAAGGTCAGGTCTTCCAGTTCCTTGAGAATCGAAGAATATAATTGATTGTAGATGGATCGTGTGTTCTGCAATTGAGCCAGTTTATGAATCTCGCGGCTTTGTTCCGGGACTTTAAATTTACGTTCGTTGAGCAATCTTTTATAAAGCCTTTCCTGACCCTTCAATACGTGCAGGTTCAATTCCTGCTGCAGGCTCTTTTTTTTGAGTTCTTGAATAACGGATGGATGAATGTTATATAAATCACCGGGCTTGGATATTGATCTGTTTAAGGTAAGCTCTATTAATTTTTGTTTCTGTTGTTCAATTTCTTGGTCCAGTTGTCGCAAAGCCTCAGGCGAATAATTTTGATTGGCGAATCGATTACGTTTTTCGATCAATTGGTCCAATCGTTTACGCTGCTCAAGCAACAGAGGTGATTCTTCAAAAGGAGATTCCGCCATTTCCAGGCTCATAGCGTTCAGTTGTCTTCTATATGCCATGAGGTTGGATTCTGCCAGTTCTCGTTCAATGCACGTATCCGCCAGTTTTTTTTCGATATTTTGTATTTGAATCGGAAAAGTCGCTCTGCCTGAATTTATATTTGTTCTGTTTTGTTGCTTTTGCACGGCAATTTTTTCATCAATAGATTGAATTTTTCCAAGCAGATACTCTTTTTTGGTGTTTAGAAATTTGGCGACCTTTTGAATTTCGTTTTCCCGAATAAGGTCGAGTTCATCATCCAGCAAGTCGAGCGTCTCCTCTACAATGGTAAAAGCCAACTCTGGACTATGAGAAAGCGCTTTTAAAAATGCACTGTTTTTAGGCTCTGCCCTGTCAAAAAATAATTTTTCATTGATTTCTTGGCGTATCTGTTTTATTTCCCGTTCTGCTGTTTTTGGATATTTTTCGATTATTCTGCCGAGTAAGCGTTCTTTAAATGAATCACCGACTAGTCCTCTGTATAGTGCCGGGGAAGGATTGGTTTGAATCACGGGTAAGGTATGGTTGTCATTCTGAAGATCAATCCGATCCCATACGAACACACATTTGCTTGAATAGTAGCGAGGAATCGACAGACTGTATACGTAAAATATTCCTACGATTGCTAAAAAAACAATAACAATAAACCATTTTTGCTGGTACCAGAAGAACGCATAGTCCTGCCTGCTCCACACTCTTGAGTTTTTCTTAAGATTTGATGATGGCATAATTCGTCTCTTTCTTATATTACGGAACTTTTTTCAGGCACCTGCCCGGCCTGTTTACATACAGCTCCGCCGAGTCGGTTACAGGTGTTGCACCTCTGTCTATATTTAATGACCGTTAAACTGGACACTGGTCTCGATATTTTTTTGCAAGTAAATAAAAAACAATACAACGATTCAATGCGAGAATCATGTATAAAGTTTATGGCAAAAGCCATGCCATGGTTTTGTTTACAAGTAAACAAAGAGTTGGGAACTTGTTTTTGCTATAACAGTTGGCATGACTTTTGTTGATTAATATCAATAGAAAGAGGGATTTTTTGTTAATTATAATAAAAACAGTATGCAACTGATTAAAAACACTTTTTTTTTCATAGAAATGACCATTTCATGTCACAATTTTGTTTCCTTTAAGAATTAAAAACTTTTTAGAAAGGAAAAGGGGACGCTTATGTATAGAGAAAAAAGAAAATCAGTAGGCTATGGGGGGCAAATCATTCGCATCCTTTTGATGGCATTTATTATCTCAGGCTTTATATTTGTACCATCCTCGGCCCAGGAATATCTTCAATATCGGGAGTTTATTGTGCCTGGTCCTGAAGACCTCATTTACGATACCTTTCGTTATCTTATCAATAATCGCACGATGAGTTCCGATATAATCAGTGTTATCAGCGTAACCGTTGATGAGGATCAAACTGTTATACATTATGATCACTGGGAAAATGGTTACGGCGGATCTGATGAGACGTTCACCCTGGATAGAGGCGAGACTCGTGTTTTTGAATCCATGGTACGGGTTAATCCCCGGGACCCGCAAAATGTTTTGTATGATGGCGGTGATCGAATTTACATTCTGGGTGGTTCTGCCTTTGTCTCCAGAACAAACTGGCCTATTTATCCCGGACCTTTGCTCGCAATGGCATTTCAGGTATACCCCACCCAGGCGCTTGAAAATTCGTTCATCGTGCCGGTGGGTGATGCGTTGGGGCAAAGCGATGATGATTTGCCTTTTGCAGATTTTAAAGCGGTTGCTTATCTGATCCAGTCTATCGAAGATAATAATACCATCACCATAGAAGACGAGTTGGGCAATGCCGTGTGGCAGGGGGATATTGATAAAGGTCAATGCGTTACAGATAATATCATTTATAATATTCAGGCTGGATATCACATTGACGGGGATGAAGCGTTTCAGGTACATATATTGACCGGTGATAACGAACTCGAGATCGGTTATGAGGTAAATGGGGTTGCGGGTATTCCGATGAATTACTGGGGTGCGGATTATTTAATTCCCCTGACCAGTTTTGAAAAATCCAGCGATAAAAACAACAACCGAACCGACTTGTATTTATTTAATCCAAATGACTATGCTATTACAGTCCAGTTTGAAGACAGTACAACGGGCAGCTTTGATATAGATCCTCAGCAGCTCGTTTCCTATCGCAACAAAACCGGGCATTATCTGCCCCGCAGCGCCGGAGCGGCTTTGCGTGCAAGCGATACATTTTGGGGGTTTGGCTATGCCTGCACCGGATTTGATCAATACGATTGGGCATTTGAATTGGTCGGTGACAGCCTGCTGGCCAATTCCTATGTGGTGGGGTGGGCCCCTGGTGATCATAATAAACAAAACAACTATTCTTCAGTATTTGTTTCAACATATAAGAGCGATGTAACGGTCTATGTCGATTATGAACAGGATGATATCGTTGATCACCAATTTGTGGTCTCATTTCCAGATGTTGTTCGAGTCAATGATCCAAACGATTATGATATGACGGGTGCCAGAATCTGGTCCGAAGAAATTCTCTCCTGTGTTTACGGCGCAATTGCTGGTGAATCAACGCCGGAATCCGAGCCCAGCATTGATTCCGGATATTCAATTATTTTTGCCACAGATGATTGGGCCGACCAGATTATGGAATTGATCAAGATAACGGAACACGATACGGTTGCTTTGACCCGGTCTAATCAATTCTCTGTTTCCCTAAAATCATACGATCAAGTCATTAGCCAAATTGTTGTTTCAGATAGCCTGCCTGACGGTTGGGAATACGATACGGGCAGCGCTTCCATCTATCTGCAAAGTACGGGTGCAACCACCGCCCAGGAACCGGTCATTACCGGAACCATCGGAGATGGATTTTACCTGGAGTGGACGATTACGGACGATATGGTCGTTTATGATTCGCTGGCAATCGTCTATACTGCCACTCCGCAGCAACCTCAGAGCATTGGAGAAAATCAAAATCATGTACGGATAAATTGCGTTATTGGTGGCGATAATATGATCGATAACGCTTTTACCAGGGTTCAGGTTGTGCAAGGGGCTGAAGTTCATGGCCGCTCCTGGTTTGATGCCGATTATGATGGTTTGCAAGACAGCGGTGAAACCGGACTGGAAACCCGGGTTGTACTCTATGATCAAGGTGGTGATGCAGTCGACAGCGTTGACACGGATTCGGACGGGCTCTATTCCCTGACCAACATCAACCCCGGGACCTATCAATTGAAATTCCGGGCAGTTGATATGTATTACTACACCAGAATGGATCAGGGCATGGATGACACAATTGATTCTGATGCTGACCGGAATACCGGATTGACGATACCGTTTACCCTGTTTTTGGATCAGATTGTAGAATATTTGGATTGCGGTTATACAGACCACCTTGAAGCGGATTTACAGATGATAAAAACACCATCGACTACCTCCGCATATATAAACAACACGTTCACCTATACGCTTGTGGTGCATAATCATGGGCCGGATGATGCGATCAATATATCGGTTGACGATTCACTTTCATCTTTGCTTTCCTATGAGCATGGTACCACAGAGCCGGATGCAGTGGGGAATAATCACTTGATCTGGAATTTCAGCAATTTAGCCGTGGGAGATCATGTTCAGATTGAATACGATGTACGCGTGAATGATGTTGGTGAAATCGATACCGAATCCTGCGTTTCCTCGGTGCGATTGGATCCGGTTATGCAGAATAATTGCGAGTCTGCAGTGGTCAATACTTATTATCCCATTGAACTCTCTTCTTTTGTTGCAGAGTTTGTCGATCAGAGCGTTGAATTAAGGTGGGTTTCACAATCCGAAACAGATAATCTTGGTTATTATATTTATCGTTCTAATGAACAAAGCGGTCAATATAAACAAATCAGCGATGAGATGATTCTCGGTGCCGGAAATAGTCAGGAAATGCACGATTATGTTTACAAAGATAAAACCATACAGGCAGGAAACACTTATTACTATAAATTGGCTGATATTGATTATCAAGGTGTTTTAACCTATCATGGCCCCATTTCTATCAATGTACCGTTGCCGGCAGAGTATGTTCTTGAGCCCAATTATCCAAATCCTTTTAATCCTGAAACCAGACTAACCATCATAGTGCCGGAAAAGGGTGAGGCGCGCCTCGAGATTTACAATATGCATGGCAATAAAGTCCGTACCCTGTTGCGAGACCGTATCCCTGCCGGAAGACATGTGATGACTTGGAACAGCTGCGATGACAGCGGAACGCAAATGCCGAGTGGTATATATTTTGCCGTTTTCAGGATGAATGGATTTTTACAGAGACAGAAAATGACTCTGTTAAAATAGTATCATATGACCACAGGATAGCGTAACACATTGAATATGAAGGTTTTTTGAGGCATTTCGAAGAAAAAGTGACAAATGGGAGGACAAAATCTCGTCCTCCCGTCATTTTTCTTCGGTCCAGCTATCCCT